>NZ_BAFY01000204.1 GCF_000308555.1 Nocardia cyriacigeorgica NBRC 100375
TCAGCCGCTCGTCCAATGCGATGACGTCCTGGAGTCGGCGCACCCGGCTGACGTGAGTGTCCTGTTCGGATGCGAGATCATCGAGCGCCCTGGTGATCTCGGTGAAACGTTCGGCGTTGTCCAGTGCGACGGCGGCATGCTTGCCGACGGTGTCGATGAGATCGATCAGGCCGCTGGGGTAGCTGCGCGGCGACCGGTCCGCGATCAGCAGCGCACCGATCACGCTGCCGTGCAGGTTCAGCGGCACCCCGAGGATCGCGCGCACACCTTCGGCGCGGACGATGGCGTCGATGTGCGGCAGGTGCACGATGGCGGGATCGGCGAGATAGTCCGAGGACTGATACGGCGACAACCCGGCGGCGGCCTTGCCGAGGACGCCGGTGCCGATGGGCATCCGGATGGTCCGGTAGGCCTGGGTGATCACGCCGTCGGACTTGCGGATGTAGGTCTCGCGGGTGCGGTAGTCGTTCAAGCTGATGTAGGCCATATCGCTGCCGGTCAGCAGCCGGGTGCGGCGCACGATGGCCGCCAGCACCGCCTCCACGTCGCGGATGCCGGTCAGATCGGTGGCAGTCTCGTGCAACACCCGCAGCAGTTCCTCGCGTTCGCGCCGTTCGGCCAGTGTGCGGTGGATGCCGCGCGCGGCCGCGGCGGTGGCCTCGGTGATCTCGTGCCGCCGCAACGCCTCGGTGAGCCGGGCGTCGAGTTCGGCCTCGGAGATGCCCGCGTGGATGTCTTCGAGCAAGGACATATCCACCGCCGACTCCTCTCCATGTGCACGGCGCACATACGTTGCTCGAATGAATGTACGACCTGATCATGTACATGCGGTGATCGCGGCCATATCTTGGAATCGCTCGCCCGCGCCCGGCGCCGCCGGGTCCATCACGACGTCAGGGAGCCGATGAAGATCACCGGAGCAGTTCTCGAGGAATCCGGCCGGGCCCGGCCGTTCGCGCACTCGCGGCCCATCACCGTGGGTGAAGTCGAACTCAGCCCACCCGGACCCACCGAACTGCTGGTTCGCATCGAAGCGGCGGGCATCTGCCATTCGGATCTGAGTGTGGTCGACGGCAACCGCCTGCGTCCGACACCGATGTTGCTCGGCCACGAGGCGGCCGGCATCGTGGAAGCCACCGGCGAGGCCGTCACCGACCTGTCCCCCGGTCAGCGCGTGGTGATGTCGTTCCTGCCGCGCTGTGAACAGTGCGAGGCCTGCGCCGAGGACGGGCGCCTGCCCTGTTCGGCGGGCACCCTCACCAACAACGCGGGCGAGCTGCTGCACCATTCGCGGCATCTGACCCGTGACGGCGAAACCGTCCACCACCACCTCGGTGTCTCCGGTTTCGCCACCCACGCCGTCATCGACCGCGCCTCGGCGGTCCCGGTCGACGCCGATATCCCACCGGATGTCGCGGCGGTCCTCGGCTGCGCCGTGCTCACCGGCGGCGGCGCGGTCCTCAATGTGGCCGAGCCCGCGCCGTCGGATTCGGTGATGGTGGTCGGCCTCGGCGGGGTCGGTATGGCCGCGGTGATCACCGCGAAGGCACAGGACGTGCGGCAGATCATCGCCGTGGACACCGTCGCGGACAAGCTCGAGCAAGCCAAGGCGCTGGGGGCCACCGAGGTCTACACCCCCGAACAAGTCGCCGAGAACGGCATCAAGGCCCGCTACGTCATCGAATGCGCCGGACATCCGCGCGCGTTCGAAACCGCCTTCGCCGCAACACGATCCGGCGGTACCACGATCACCGTCGGGCTGCCCGCCCCGGCGGCGCGTGCGTCGATCTCACCGTTGACGATCACCGCCGAAGCCCGCACCGTGGTGGGCAGCTATCTCGGTTCGGCGGTCCCGGCCCGCGATATCCCCCGGTACGCGCAGATGTGGCGGGAGGGCAAACTGCCGGTGGACAAGCTCATTTCGTCGCGGATCGCACTGACCGAGATCAACGAGGCGATGGACCTACTCGCCGACGGGCTGGCGATCCGCCAGGTCATCATGTTCGACCAGACCGGGCAGGCGAAGGCATGACCGCGATCGACCGAGCCCTGAAAGGCCTACCCACCGGGCATTTCATCGACGGCCACTGGACCGATGACGCCCCCACTCTCGCCGTCGACAACCCCGCCACCGCGACGACGCTCACCCACGTCGCCGACGCCGATCCGGCCACCGGCCTGGCCGCCCTCGACGCTGCCGTGCGCGCGCAAGCCGGCTGGGCCGAGACCGATCCACGCGCCCGCGGCGACATCCTGATGGCCGCGTTCGCGCTGCTGCAGGAACGGGCCGAACAGTTCGCCACGCTGATCACCCTCGAGATGGGCAAACCCCTCGCCGAAGCGCGTGGCGAAGTCGCCTACGGTGCCGAATTCCTGCGCTGGTTCGCCGAGCAGGGCGTGCGCGCGGCGGGCAGCTTCCTGCGCGCACCGTCCGGCGGCAACCGGATCGTGACGCTGAAGCAGCCCGTGGGCCCGGTGTTCGCCATCACACCGTGGAATTTCCCGCTCGCGATGGGCACCCGCAAGATCGCGCCCGCACTCGCCGCTGGATGCACGGTGGTGATCAAGCCCGCGCCGCAGACCCCGCTGACCACCCTGGCCTTGATGACCGTGCTCGACGAAGCCGGCCTGCCGCCGGGTGTGGTGAACTGCGTGACGACCTCGGCCGCCCCGCAGCTGTCGCATCCCATCATCACCGATCCGCGACTGCGCAAGCTCACCTTCACCGGCTCCACCGCCGTCGGCCGCGCGCTCACCGCCCAGGCCGGTGAACGCATGCTGCGGGTATCGATGGAATTGGGCGGCAACGCGCCGTTCGTGGTGCTCGCCTCGGCCGATCTGGATCGCGCCGTCGCCGGAGCCGTCGCGGCCAAGATGCGCAATACCGGCGAAGCCTGCACGGCCGCCAACCGGTTCCTGGTCCACGAATCGCTGGCCGAGGAGTTCGGCCGCCGCCTCGCCGACGCCCTGTCCGGTCTGACGGTCGGCAACGGACTGCATGCGGGTACCGACGTCGGTCCGCTCATCGACGCCGCCGCGGTCACCAAGGTGAGCTCCCTGGTCGACGATGCCACCGACCGCGGCGCCCGAGTGCTCACCGGCGGCAAAACCGTCCCGGGCCCCGGCTATTTCGTCGAACCGACGGTGCTGACCGACCTCGATCCGGCCTCGGCGATCCTGCGCGAGGAGATTTTCGGACCCATCGCGCCGATCCGCACCTTCAGCACCACCGACGAGGCCGTGGCCATGGCCAACGACACCGACGCCGGTCTCATCGGCTATGTGTTCGCCGAGAACCTCAGTGAAGCCCTCACCGTCTCCGAGCGGCTGGAAACCGGGATGATCGGCCTCAATTCCGGTGTCGTGTCCAATCCCGCCGCGCCGTTCGGCGGTGTGAAGTCCTCGGGTCTGGGGCGGGAAGGTGGCGCCGAGGGTCTCGAGGAGTACCTGGAGACCAAATACATCGGGATTGCGCTGTGAGCTGATTGATCACCACGGCACGGGGTATGCGGGGAGCATGTCCCCTGTGATCGAGGACCATTTTGTGCTGCCCCGCCCCCGTGGCCCGCTGTCGGAGGCCGTGCTGCAGACGCTGCGCGGGCAGCCGGGCAACCCGGTGCCGCCCGCCGGGCATATCGATCCGTACAGCGATGACCTGCACCTGGCCCTGCATACCTGCTATGAGCTGCATTATCACGGCTTCGACGGGGTGGATCCGGACTGGGAGTGGGATCCGGGGCTGCTGCGGCTGCGCGCGGAACTCGAGCGGACCTGGACGGAGGCGCTGCGCGACGACGTCGCCGGCGGGGACGACCTCGACGGCGAACTCGACTATCTGCTCACCGCACCGGTGGACGCCCCTGGCGTGGCCAGGCATCTGCGCGAGCACCCCGATTGGACCCACTTGCGCGAATACTTCGTGCACCGGTCGATCTACCACCACAAGGAAGCCGACCCGTATGCCTGGGTGATTCCGCGGCTGCGCGGCCAGGCCAAGGCCTCGCTGGTGGCGGTGGAGTTCGACGAGTTCGGCGGCGGGCGCGGCGAACGCGTGCACGCCCGGCTGTTCGCCGACCTGCTGGCCGGGGCCGGCCTCGATCCGCACTACCTGCACTATCTGGACGCCGTGCCGACGCCGATGATCGCGCTGGTCAACACCATGTCGCTGTTCGGGCTGCACCGGAAATGGCGCGGGGCGCTGGTCGGGCATTTCGCCACCGTGGAGATCACCTCACCGCCCGGTTCGGCGCGGCTGGTGGAGATCTTGGAGCAGATGGGCGCCGACCCGGCCTGTGTGCTGTTCTATCGCGAACATGTCGAGGCCGACGCCGTGCACGAGCAGGTCATGCGCGACGGCGTCATCGGCGACCTCGCGGCCCGCGAGCCGGCCCTTGTTCCGTCGATCGTGTTCGGTATCCAGGCGACGAATCTGCTCGAAGATCGCTTCGGTGATCATGTGGTGGATTGCTGGCGTGCCGGCCGCAGCTCGCTGCTGGATCCGTCGGTCCTGCCGAGCGCGGCGACGACCAGCGGGAATGACCCGGCGTAAACGGGATATCCCCCTCTCATGAGACTCATCAGCGCCCCCGGCGTCTACCGACCGCAGGCCGACTCGTGGCTGCTCGCCCGCGCCATGACCGAGGCAGGGCTGGCCCCTGGAGGGCGGGTGCTCGATCTGTGCACCGGCACCGGTGCGGTCGCGATCGCCGCGGCCAAGGCGGGGGCCGCGTCGGTGACCGCGGTCGACATCTCCCGCGCGGCCGTCGTCTCGGCCTGGCTCAACATCCGGCTGCGCAGGCTGGCCGTCGAACTGGTGCACGGCGATTTCCGCACCGTCATGCACAATCGCCGCTTCGATGTGGTGCTGGCGAATCCGCCCTATGTTCCGGTGGCCGACGGCGCCCGGTCCCGCCTGGGCGCACGGGCATGGGATG
>NZ_BAFY01000203.1 GCF_000308555.1 Nocardia cyriacigeorgica NBRC 100375
CGAGGCGAACACCTGAGCGCTGGTTGCTACGTCATCCCCCGCTCACGCCACGGTGGCCTGCAAACGCGAGCCGGTGCGGCCGCGGATGACGTGCAGGCGGCTCGGGATGCGCTGGCGCATTTCGTCGACGTGGCTGACCAGGCCGACAACCCGCCCGCCCGCGCGCAGGTCGTCGAGGACGCCCATCACCGCGTCGAGGGTATCGGCGTCCAGGCTGCCGAACCCCTCGTCGATGAACAGGGTGTCCAGGACGATGCCGCCGGTTTCCGCCGCGACGGTGTCGGCCAGGCCGAGGGCGAGGGCGAGCGAGGCCATGAAGGTCTCGCCGCCGGAGAGGGTTTTGGCGGGGCGGATGGCGCCGGTGTAGTCGTCGCGGATATCCAGGCCGAGTCCGCCGCGGCGGCCGTGGGTGCCCGCGCGGTCGGTGTGCACGAATTCGTATCGGCCGCCAGACATCCGGCGCAGCCGGGCCGTACCCGCCACTGCGACTTCCTCCAGCCGAGCGGCGAGCACGTAGGAGCGCAACGACATTCGCCGGTTGTTGGCGCCGCGTCCGGCGACCACGTCGGCCAGCGCGGACAGTTCCTCATGGGCGCGCTGGGCGGGCGCGATGTGATCGACCGCCGCCCAGAGCTGGCCGCTGAGCTGCTCGAGTTCGGCCACGCGCGTGGCGGCTGCCGAATGCGCGGCGACAGCGATATCGAGCGCCTGGCGCGCCTCGCGCACGGCAGCGTCGAGGGCCGCGAGATCGCCCGGTTCGGCGTCCGCCGCAGCGCGCACCTCCGGCTCGGCCAGCACCGCCTCGGCCGCCGCCTTGGCCCGCTCGGCCGCTTCGAGCTGCTGCTCGATCGCCTGCTGCGCGCGCGCATCGCGGATCACGTCCTCGATGCGGCGCGCATACGCGGTGAGCAGCGCGACGAGCTGTGCGGGGGTCATCGACTCGGGCGCGGGTTCCGGTCTGGCGGCGGCTGGATCGCCATCGCCACGCGGAGCACCGTCGGAGCGCGGTTCGACACTGCCGCTCGGATCGGCCGCGCCACCGGCCTCCAGAGCCACCGGAGGCAGATCGAACAAGGCCGGTTCGGCGTCGTCGGCGGCCGAATCGACAGCGCTATCGGCGGGGATGTCGAACAAGGCCGGCTCGGGATCGGGCGCTGCCCCTGCCGCGGCGTCGCCTGCCCCCTGCGGACCGGCCTCGCCTGTTTCGAGCGCGAAACCTGCTGAACGGGCGAGGTTCTGCACCCGCTCCGTGATCACACTGACCTGTTGCCACGCACCCGCTGCCGCTGATTCGGCGGCACGGTAGGCGGTTGCCGCGGCGATCAGGGAGTCGAGCCGGGCACGGCGGTGATCGATGGTGGCGTCGGCGCCCGCTGCCTCGCGCAGGCGTGCGCTGAGTTCGGTGAGCCGGGATTCGGCGGCGGCGATGGTCGAAGTGATGGTGCCGCGGCGGGTTTCGGCCGCACGGAGTTGGTCGTGCAGGTCGGTTTCCTCGGCGCGCAGCCGGTCGAGTTCCGCGGTGGCGGCGGCGCTCTGATCGGCGAGTTCGCCGGCGTCTTCATAGCGGAGGGTGGCGGCGCGTAGGGCGGCCGCGAGTTCGACGGGGTCGGCGTCGCCGCCGCGGGCGGTCAGGCCCTCGATCTCGCGTTCCAGCTCGGCGATCCGGGCCAGCACCTTGTCGCGGGCTGCCTCGGCCGCGCGTTCCTCGGCGCTCGCGGCGTCTTCGGCATCCTTGGAGACCGCGCTCTCGGTCGGCTGCGCCGGGTCGGGATGCTCCGGCGAGCCACAGACGGCACAGGGGGTTTCCCTCGGTGAGCTGCCCGGCCAGTTCCGCCGCCATCCCGGCGAGGCGCCGCTCCCGCAGATCCAGCACGCGTTCCCTGGCATCGTTGTGCTTCGCGCGGGCGGTCTCGGCATCGACCCGCGCGCGATCGAGATCCCGTCGCCGCTCGGCCAGCGCCACCGCGGCCGAGGCCGCGCCCTGCAACCGCTCGCAGTCGGCGGCCAGCGCGGGCAGCATGGCGGCCGCGTCGGCGGATTCCCGCACCCGTGCCTCCGCCGCCACGATCGCGGCCGGAATCGCTTCCCGCCGCTGAGCGATCCGCGTCAGCCGCCGCGCCAGTTCGGACTCCTCGGTTCGCAGCCGGGCGATGTCACTCGTCAGCTGTTCGGCCGCCTCGGCGGCGGAGGTGACCTCGTCCAGCACACCGATGCGCGCACTCCACTGCCGGATCGCGCCGTCGACGTCGGCGTCGGGCCGCAGGAGCGCAACCTCACTGGACGCTGCGTGTCCCGTTGCGCCGGGCTCGAGGTTCGCCGAGTGTCGCGATGATGCCGCTCGGGGCCGACGGTCCTCGCGGTCCGGCCGCCCGTCCGGTCCACGGCCCCGGTCAGGGCCGGCGTCGCCGCGGACACCACCGGGATTCGTGACAACGACCTCCGCACCGTCGTCAGGCTTCGCATCGCTGTCGCCGAGCAGCTCCCCACCCGGCAGATCCGCACTGCCCGGCTCAGCGAGCAGCTGCGTCAATCGCCGTGCCGCCCGCTCGGTTTCGCTGTCCTGCCGCCGCGCCCGCGTCACGGCCGCGCGGGCCTCATCCAGTGCCGCGGCGAGCGGTTCGGCGCGGCGAGCGGCTTCCAGCTCCGCGCGGCGGGCGGCGCGCTCGGCGGCGGTGGCGGCGTAGTCGTCGAGTTGGCGACGGGCGGTCAGCAGGCGACGGTGGGTGTCGGCGAGTTTGCGCTGCTGTTCGGCGGCCGCGTCGGCGCGCGCGGACTCCTCGCGGCGGCGTTCCAGTTCGATGGTGGCGGTGGCATGTTCGGCGCGGGCCTTATCGAGCAGATCCTCGGCCCAGTCGACGGCCTCGAGCGGGCCGACGGTTTCGGTGGCGCCGATCCCGGCGGTGACCCCGACCTGCACGATGAGGTTGTCCACACCGCGGGTGCGGGCGGCCAGTTCGGCCTCGGAGGTGCGGCGGCGTTCGGCCAGCCACTGTTCGGCGGTGCCGAATCGTTCGGTGTCGAAGAGCTTCTCGAGCAGCTTCTCCCGTTCTTCGTTCTCCGCACGCAGAAACCGGGCGAAATCGCCTTGCGGTAGCAGCACCACCTGGAAGAACTGTTCGGCGCTCATCCCGAGCAGCCGTTTGACCTCCTCGCCGATATCGGGGATGCGAGACAGGTTGGCGCCGTGGCCGTCCAGCCATTCGAGCGTGGCCTTCGGCTTCTCGATCGAGGTTCCGGTGCCACGCCGTTTCGGGCGCTCGAATTCGGGACTGCGGATCAGCCGCACCCGCCGCCCGCCCAGCGTGGCTTCCAGCAGCACCTTCGGCGGGGTCTGCGGTGAGGCGTGATCGGAATGCAGGCGTTTGCTGTCGTTGCGTGCGCCGGGCACTCGGCCGTAGAGCGCGAAGGCGATGGCGTCCAGGACGGTGGTCTTGCCGGCACCGGTGTGTCCGTGCAGCAGGAACAGGCCGTCGGCGCCGAGGGTGTCGAAGTCGACGACGGTGGTGTCGGCGAACGGGCCGAACGCGGTGATCTCCAGCCGGTGCAGCCTCATGCGGTGAGTTCCGTGGCGTCGACCCGAACGGCCGTCTCCGCTACCGGTTCCCTGGTCGCCGCCGCGATCGCGCGTTCCAGCCACCGCATCTCCGAGTCGGTGGGCTCGCCACGGACATCGGTGAGGAAGCTGCGCGCCACCTCGGTATCGCGGCGGCCGTGCACGCGTTCGCGGTATCGCAGGTCCGGGTTACCCTGTGGGCGTTGCCATTCCACGTGGACCGCGTACGGGAATCGTTCGCGCAGCTTGCGCATGGCGTCGATGGGGCGGGCGTGGTCGGTGAGGGTGGCCGAGACGTAGTCCTCGCAGGCCCGGCCGAATTCCGCGCCGTCGAGCAACTCGTCGAGGGTGCCGACCAGCCGGCTCAGCCCGCGCACCACCGGCACCTCCCGCCTGCGTACCGCACCGAGCCCGGCCGCGTCCAGGTCGACGATCCAGACCGCTTTACGATGCGAACTCTCCCCGAACGAGTACGGCAGCGGCGACCCGGAATAGCGCACCGACTCCGACAGCGTCTGCGGCGAATGCAGGTGGCCGAGCGCGACATAGTCGATACCGTCGAACTCGCCCAGCGGCACCGTCTCCACGCCGCCCACCGAGATCGACCGCTCCGACCCGGTGGCCTCGCCGCCGACGACGAACGCGTGCGCGAGCACCACCGTGCGCGTCCCCGGCCTGGCCGCGATGTCATCGCGGATCCGCGCCATCGCGGCAGCCAGGATCTCGGCATGCGAACGCGCCTGCGGCACGCCCAGTTCGGCACGGGTGATCTCCGGCTCCAGATACGGGATGCCGTAGAAGGCCACCTCGCCGTGCTCATCGGACAGCAGCACCGGCCGGTGCGCGTCGGCGACGGTGGTGCGCAGGTACAGCCCGCCCGCCGCCGCGAAACTGGCACCGGCACCGAGCCTGGCAGGGGAATCGTGATTGCCCGAGGTGGCGACGATGCGGGCGCCCGCGGCGCGGATGGCTTCGAATCCGCGATTGCACACCGCGATCGCGTCCGCGCTGGGAATGGAGCGGTCATAGACGTCGCCCGGCACCACGACCACGTCGACCGATTCCTCCGCCACCAACTCCGCGACGGCGCTCAGCGCGTACTCCTGATCGCCGAGCAGATCGACCCCGTGAAAGGTGCGGCCGATATGCCAGTCCGACGTGTGCAGGATTCGCATGCCGCGAACCGTATGGCAACCCACCGACACACTTCAATCAGAGGGCGGCGAGTGTCGGATACCCGCCGGGCGAGCCGGTGCGAATGTGACGGCCGACACGAAGGCGGCGGTCCGGACGGGCGCCCACGGGTGCAACCGGCATCACCCGACCGGCCCTGCCATGACACCGACCGGCGCGTCGGCAGATAGTGTTCTCTACGTGGCTGCTTCCCAACGAGTGCGTACCCGGGTGCCCGCGCCGCAACGTTCGATCCTGCCGTCGGTGCCGGGTGTCCCGGCCGGTGCGGCGGTCCTGATCGCGGTTGCCTGCACGTTTCTGGGCTTCCTGATCGATGCCCTCGGTGACGGCACCGAGCTGACCGGCTCGTTCACCGCGTTCTATGTCATCGGTTGCGTCGCGGCCGTGCTCGCTGTGCGGTTCCGCGGCCTGTTCACCACGCTGGTGTTGCCACCGCTGTTGTTGTTCGTCGCGGTACCCCTGGCCTATCAGCAGCTACTCGGCCGGGCCTCGACCTCGATCAAGGACATCCTGCTCAACCTGGCGATCCCGCTGGTGCACCGGTTCCCCACGATGGTGCTGACCACGGTGATCGTGCTGTGCATCGGTGGTGCGCGGATCGCGCTGGATCGCGCCGAACGCGCTGCCGAAGGCAAGTCACAGGCCCGCCGCGGCACCAGCTGGGGACGTAGCGCGGTGCAGCAGCGGCCGAAGAAAGCCGAGCCGGGCTCGCAGTCGCTGTCGGGCGCGGCCCGCAAGCGCTCTCGGCGTCCACCGGTGGCCGACGACTACGACGACATCGCCGAACCCGCGGCCCGGCCGCGGCGCCAGGGCAAGCGGCGTCCACCGCCCGTGGCCGAGAACCCGCCCCGGCTGGCCGCCGCCGCCCGCTCACGAGAAGGGCGTCCGCGTGGCGGGGCCCGTCCTACCGCCGCGGCACGCCCGGAGGCGGAACCCGTGCGCGGACCCGCCCGGCGCCGCACCGAGCAGCCGCCGCTGCCGCAGCCGACGGTGCGCTACCGGGATCGGGATTCCGGCCGCATCGAACGCCGCGGCCCCGAAGCGCGCTGAGACCGGCGTAAACAGCCGCGTGCGCCTCCACTCAGGGACCCTCAGCGACGCGACTCGCGCAGCTCCCGCGGCAACGCGAACACCAGCGTCTCGTTGGCCGTTGTCACCGGCTGCACATCGGCGAAGCCGTGTTCTTCCAGCATGTCGAGCACCCCGCGCACCAGGATCTCGGGCACCGAGGCGCCGGAGGTGATGCCGATCGTGCGCACGCCCTCCAGCCAGGCCGGGTCCACCTCGCGGGCGTAGTCGACCAGGTATGCGGCCTTCGCGCCGGCACCGAGCGCGACCTCGACCAGCCGCACCGAGTTCGACGAATTGCGGGAACCGACCACGATCACCAGATCGCATTCGGGGGCCATCGCCTTCACCGCCACCTGACGGTTCTGGGTGGCGTAGCAGATGTCGTCGCTGGGCGGATCCTGCAAACCGGGGAAACGCTCGCGCAGCCGCGACACCGTCTCCATGGTCTCGTCGACGCTCAACGTGGTCTGCGACAGCCAGATCACCTTGGACTCGTCGCGCACGCTGACCTTGTCCACCGCGTCGGGCCCGTCGACCAGCTGCACGTGGTCGGGCGCCTCACCGGCGGTGCCCTCGACCTCTTCGTGGCCTTCGTGGCCGATCAACAGGATGTCGTAGTCGTCGCGGGCGAAGCGCTTGGCTTCCTGATGGACCTTGGTGACCAGTGGGCACGTGGCGTCGATGGTGCGCAGATTGCGGGCGGCCGCGGAGGAGTGCACCGCCGGGGAGACGCCGTGCGCGGAGAACACCAGCAGCGCGCCTTCGGGCACCTCGTCGGTCTCGTCGACGAAGATGACCCCGCGTTCGCGCAGGGTCTCCACCACGTGCCGGTTGTGCACGATTTCCTTGCGGACGTAAATGGGGGCGCCGTGTTTGTCGAGCGCCTTTTCCACGGTTTCCACCGCGCGATCGACACCGGCGCAGTAGCCACGGGGTTCGGCCAGCAGCACGCGCTTGTCGCCGTCGGCACCTCCCGCGCCGTCGGAGCGGACAGAGCGGGCGATTCCGACATTCAACGGTATTGCCGAGGACATGCCCACAGGATACGTGCGCACTATGGCGATCACCCGCTCGGATGCGAGCGAGATAACACGCGAACACCCGGCCCCCTTTTGCACATCCCGCCATTTCGGGCAGGCTAGGACCATGTTCCGACCACCGTTTCTGGCCCGCGTAGCCGCTGGTGCCGCCGTCTACGCCATCGAGGAGACTCGACGGCTACCCACGGCGGCGGTGAATTTCCCGATCACCGCGATCAGTCAGCTGCTGCAGACCACCATGCACGTCCAGCAGTTCGTCACCAGCCTGGCGCTCAAGGGCGACGCCGTCTTCGATCGCCTGTCCAACCGTGCCGTCGAGCAGCCCGCCTGGGCCACCTTCGACGAGGACGAGCCCGCCCAGCCCGCCGACACCGCCTTCGGCCGGGCCAGGACCAGCAGTTTCGACAGCTTCGGCAGCGATGCCGAGCTGGCAGGGTTCCTGATCACCGAGACGCTGGCCGGCGCGAAGGCCGGACGTAACGGTCATGCGGCGACGGTCAGCCCGCTGCGCGAGCCGGCCACCGAAACGCAGCGCGAAGCCGAGGAGCAGCGGGAAGCGCAGCGCGAGGCCGAAGCACCCGCCGGCGCGGCCGAGACCACCGGCGAGAGCTCGGCAGTCGCGGAGAGCACCGAGGTCGCGGAAGCGGAGGCCGAGCAGGGCGAGGCCGTGGCGCCCGAGGTCGCCACCCGCTACGACTACGACAACATGACGCTGGCCCAGCTGCGGGCCCGGCTGCGCATGCTGACCATCGACGATCTGACCGCCCTGCTCGATTACGAGCAGCGCACCCGCGCCCGGGCGCCGTTCATCACCATGCTGACGAACCGGATCGCCACCGTGCGGGCCCAGTGACCGAATCCTCCTCGCCGACGACGGCCGGCCGGGACACCACCGGCCGGCCCGAACGCGCCGCGCCCGCCAATTCCGCCGACAATCCGTGGCCGGTGCGTTCGGTTTCGATCAAGGTCGCGCAGTGGATCGATCGGCTCGGCAGCGTCTGGGTGGAGGGCCAGATCACCCAGATCTCGCTGCGGCCGGGTACCAGGACCGCCTTCCTGGTGCTGCGCGATCCGTCGGCCGACATGTCGTTGTCGGTGACCTGCGATCCCGCCCTGATCCGTAATTCGCCGCTGCCGCTGCACGAGGGCAGCCGGGTGGTGGTGTACGGCAAGCTGTCCTTCTTCACCGGCCGCGGCACGCTGTCGTTGCGCGTGACCGAGATCCGCGCTGTCGGGGTGGGTGAACTGCTGGCCAGGATCGAACGGTTGAAGGGGCTGCTGGCCGCCGAGGGCCTGTTCGATCCGCGGCTGAAACGGCCGATCCCGTTCCTGCCGAGCACCATCGGGCTCATCACCGGCCGGGCCAGTGCCGCCGAACACGACGTGCTGACCGTCGCGCGCACCCGCTGGCCCGCCGTCCGGTTCGAGATCCGCAATACCGCGGTGCAGGGGCCGACGGCGGTGCCGCAGATCATGGCCGCGCTCAGCGAACTCGACCGCGATCCGGCCGTCGATGTGATCGTGCTCGCCCGCGGCGGCGGCAGCGTGGAGGATCTGCTGCCGTTCTCCGATGAGGCGCTATGCCGGGCCATCGTCGCCGCGACCACACCGATCGTCAGCGCGATCGGGCACGAACCGGACAACCCGCTCAGCGATCTCGTCGCCGACGTGCGCGCCGCGACCCCCACCGACGCCGCCAAACGGATCGTGCCCGACGCGGCCGCCGAGCTGGCCGGTGTGCGTGAGTTGCGCGCCCGCTCGGCCGCCGCCCTGCGTGGCTGGGTCGACCGCGAGACGCGCGCCCTCGATCAACTGCGTTCCCGGCCGGTGCTGGCCGATCCGCTGCGCGAACTGCGCCATCGGGTCGATGAGGTGGAGCGGCTGCGCATCTCCGCCCGGCGCTGCGCCGAACACCTGATCAACGCCGAAGCCACCGCCACCAGGCATCTGCGCGAGAAGCTGACAGCGGTGGGCCCGGCGGCGACCATGGCCCGCGGTTACGCCGTCGTCCAGCGCGTCACCGGTCGTGAACGGCATGTCGTGCACAGCATCGATGACGCGCCGGCGGGCACCCAGCTGCGCATCCGGGTCGCCGACGGCGCCATCTCCGCCGCCGCCCTCGGTACCACCGCGCTCGGCACCCGGGTCGTGCCGCCCGAGCCCGACCGCACCGCGGACACCGAGCCCAGCCGCTGACCGGCCCGCCCGACCCCGAACGACCGATCCGCCCGCCCCGCCCCACCGAGAGGACCGACCTTGCCCGACTCCGCCGACGATCAGCCGACCGACGATCTGGCCGAGATCGCCACCTTCGGCTACGAACGCGCCCGCGACGAGCTGGTCAATGTCGTGAAGATGCTCGAACAGGGCGGCCTCGACCTCGACGAGTCCCTGGCCCTGTGGGAGCGCGGCGAGGCGCTGGCCAACCGCTGCGAACAGCATCTGGCCGGCGCGCGCAAACGTGTGGAGGACGCCCTGTCGCGCGCCGAGGTCGAGGACGAGCAGCAGTGACCATCCGTCGCGCCACCCCCGATATCCGCACCACGGACATGGCCGCGAGCCGGGCGTTCTACCGGGGACTCGGCTTCACCGAGGCGATGGATCTCGGCTGGGCGGTGATCATGGCCTCGCCGTCGACCCCCACCACCCAGGTCGTGCTCGTCGGCCCGGAAGCCGAAGGGCCGCAACCGGATATGAGTGTCGAGGTCGACGATGTGGACGCCGTGCACGCCCGGCTGGTCGCCGCGGGCGCGGACATCGTCTACGCGCTGCGCGACGAACCGTGGGGCGTGCGCCGGTTCTTCGTGCGCGATCCCAGCGGGACCGTGGTCAACGTCGTCACCCATGGCGACGAATCCGCGTAGCCGGCGCAGCCGGGTTGAGCGGCTCGGCCGCCCGGCTACTTCTGCTTCGGCAGCGGCTGCGCCGTGGTGACCGCCTCGGCCAATGTGGTGAACGCGGCATCGTTGCCCGCGCCGCGGATCAGCACCCTGGCCTGGCCGAAGTCGGCGATCCAGGCCGGTTCCTCGCCGGGCTCGTCGTAGACGACCCATTTCTGGGCGCCGATGTCGCGAGTGCCGCTGGCATAGCGGGAGCCGAGGGTGTGCCGGGCGAGCGCGACCTCGGTGGCGTTGCTCTGGTTCAGCTCCATGTAGGTGCCCTCGGGCGTGATGTAGCCGATGGTGCTGACGGTGCCGCCGCCTTCTTCGGTGATGGTGTCGCGGCTGCCGGAGTTCGGCGTCCAGCCCTGCGGCAGGGCCGGTTCGCGGATCGGGAAGGTGAGGTTGGTGGCGTCGGACTGCAGGGCCGCCTTGGCGTCGAAGCTGGGGATCTGGCCCTGTGTCGGTCCGTCGCCGGCGAAGCTGCACTGACTGGTCAGTCCGGCGAAAACCACGGCGATCAGCGCCAACGGGATCAGCGACCAGACCAGATCCCGGTAGTCGTTCATGATGCGTGGCTTTTGGTTCGGCACGTACCCAGTATCCACTCGCGACGCCGATCACACCGGTACGGCCCCGACCCTGCCCAGGTGTGCACGGACCCCTGCCTGCCGAATGAGACAATTGCCCGCGTAAGTACGAGCCAAGGAGGCACACCGCTATGACGGCATCTTCGCCCGCCCCGAGCCGCCGCGAGGCGCCCGACCGCAACCTCGCACTGGAACTGGTCCGGGTCACCGAGGCAGGTGCCATGGCCGCCGGTCGCTGGGTCGGCCGCGGCGACAAGGAAGGCGGCGACGGCGCGGCCGTCGATGCCATGCGCCAGCTGGTCAGCTCGGTATCGATGCGCGGCATCGTGGTCATCGGCGAGGGCGAGAAGGACGAAGCGCCCATGCTCTACAACGGTGAGCTGGTGGGCAACGGCGACGGCCCCGAGGTGGATTTCGCCGTCGACCCCATCGACGGCACCACGCTGATGTCGAAAGGCTCGCCCGGGGCGATCTCGGTGCTCGCGGTGGCCGAGCGCGGCGCGATGTTCGATCCGTCGGCGGTGTTCTACATGCACAAGATCGCCGTCGGCCCGGACGCGGCCGGTGTGATCGATATCGCGGCCCCCATCGCCGACAACATCCGCAAGGTCGCCAAGGCCAAGAACTCCTCGGTCTCCGACCTCACCGTCTGCATCCTGGACCGCCCGCGTCACGCCGAGCTCATCCAGCAGGTGCGCGACGCCGGCGCCCGCATCCGCCTCATCTCCGACGGTGACGTGGCCGGCGCCATCGCCGCCGCCCGCCCGGATTCCGGCACCGACATCCTCGTCGGCATCGGCGGCACCCCCGAAGGCATCATCGCCGCGGCCGCGATGCGCTGTATGGGCGGCGAACTGCAGGGCATGCTCGCCCCCAAGGACGACGAAGAACGCCAGAAGGCCGTCGACGCCGGCCACGACCTGGACCGCGTGCTCAGCACCGAAGACCTGGTCTCCGGCGACAACGTCTTCTTCTGCGCCACCGGCGTCACCGACGGCGACCTGCTGCGCGGCGTGCGCTACTACGGCGGCGGCGCCTCCACCCAGTCGATCGTCATGCGCTCCAAATCCGGCACGGTCCGCATGATCGACGCCTACCACCGGCTGACGAAGCTGCGCGAGTACTCCTCGGTCGACTTCCACGGCGACGACGACGCCAACCCGCCGCTGCCGTAATTTCTTGCGCCGCCTGCGGCGTCGCGGGGTTCACGG
The DNA here is from genome assembly GCF_000308555.1 of Nocardia cyriacigeorgica NBRC 100375. Classification (GTDB taxonomy): domain Bacteria; phylum Actinomycetota; class Actinomycetes; order Mycobacteriales; family Mycobacteriaceae; genus Nocardia; species Nocardia cyriacigeorgica. The sequence continues at coordinate 11,539 of NZ_BAFY01000203.1, forward strand.
CCCCTGGGAGTCTCGGGTTTCCGCTGCCACCGCTTGCCTTCGGCTTGCGCGGTGGCAGCGCAAACACGAGACGGGCCGCGAACTGTGGGGCTCGATCTCGCTTCGCTCGAAAATTCAGGTGCACCGACCGTGGTCTCGGGCCGGTGATGCATGCGCGGCATCCGACCCGGTTAACCCTCAGCGTGTGTTTTACTCCATACTCTCGCGGGTAATATCCGCGTGGATACCAGCTCAGTAATGGTCAAGCGATCAGTTCGCTTGTTCGCCAAGGCATTGCTGAGCGTCGGCTCCGGTTCGCGTGTGGCTCCACCGCAGCTTGCGGTGCCGCGCGTGGCCACTCTCGAGAGGATGGACATGCACCACTTCGCTCGACGTACCGCCGGATTCACCATGGCGATCGCCGCATCGGGCCTGCTCGTGGCCGGCTGCGGCGACGACTCCGATACCAGCGACCAGATCGGCAGCAAGATCGGCAGTGTCACCGCCCAGATGGGTGAGGGCACTGCGACCGCCACCCATGCGCCCGGCGAACACGATGCCACCGGAACCCCCGGCGGCACAGCGGGCGAAACCCCCGGTGGCACCGCCACCGGCACCGAGACCCCTGGAGCGGCGGGTGAGACGAAGTTCAGTACCCCGGACGGCGAAGTCACCGTCTCCGGCGTCATCTACTCCAAGTACCTCGAGGCCGGCGGCCAGAACAGCCCGCTCGGCATGCCGGAAGACCCCGAGGAGACCGGCCCTAACGGCGGCCGCTACCAGGACTTCGAGGGCGGCACCATCTACTGGAGCCAGGACTCCGGCGCCCACATCGTGTGGGGCGACATCCGCGAGACCTGGGAGGAGAACGGCGGCGCCAACGGCAAACTCGGCTACCCCGTCACCGACGAGGAAACCCTGCCCGACGGCAGCCGCAAGAGCGAGTTCACCGGCGGCACCATCACCTGGATGAACGGCGAGACCACCGTCACCGAGAAGTAGTCATCGGCCTCGGCCGGGCGCGCCGCCGGTTCTGGTGCGCCCGGCCGAGGCTTTTCCCACGGGTGCGCCGACCGGCCGCACTGCGATACCCCCACAGTCCCCCGCGTGATCCACACAACGGCTAGGTTGGTGCGGTGCAAACTCTCTTGACCGATCGCGAACTGCTCGAGTCGCTCGCGGTGGAGGTGGAACTGAACCTTCGCCGCCACATCGAGGCGGCCGACGGCTGGCAGCCGCACGATTACGTCCCGTGGGACGACGGGCGCAACTTCGGCTTCCTCGGCGGCACCGACTGGGAGCCGGACCAGTCCGAGCTCAGCGAGGTGGCCAAGCTGGCGCTCACCGTCAGCGTGCTCATCGCCGACAACCTGCCCTCCTACCACCAGGAGATCGGCAAGTACCTGCGCACCGGCGCGTGGTGGCGGTGGGTCGGCCGGTGGACGGCCGAGGAGAACCGGCACGAGATCATGATCCGCAACTACCTCATGGTCACCCGTGCCGTCGATCCGGTGGAGCTGGAGCGGCTGCGCATGGATCACATGACCAAGGGCTTCCGCCGTGAGCCGCTGCATCTGCTGGATGTGCTGGCCAACGGTGCGTTCGAAGAGGCCGCGTCGGCGGTCCGGCACCGCAATACCGCCGCGTTGAACGAGAACCCGATCGTCACCGCCATCAGCGAGCGCATCGCCGTCGACGACGAACTGCAGTCGGTGTTCTTCGCCAACCTGATCGATGCCGCCTTCGATCAGGTGCCCGATCAGACCATGCGCGCCGTCGCCGACCGCGTCGCCGCCTTCCACGTGCCGGCCGTCACCCTGCCCGACGGCCGCAGCAGCGACGAGGTGCTGGCCGAGGCCGGCATCTACGACCCGGCGAAGGAGGGCGAATTGGTCTTCGCTCCCCTGCTGCGACGCTGGAACGTCTTCACCCGGACCGATCTGGGTGAGGCAGGCGAGGCGGCCCGCGCCGAACTCGCCCACCTGCGCAGCTGATTGCGTTTCATCCCCTGATCAGCGGTAATTGCCGATATCGTTGACCGGTTCGATGCACATTCGCACAACGGGAAGAAGGTGAGAGTCATGATCCTCGATCTGGTAGCAGCACTCCTCAGCTTCGTCAGCGACGTCATCACCATCTCTGCCGAATGACGACAACGGCCCGTTCGACGGTCATCGACCGTCGAACGGGCCGTTGTCGGATCTGCCTCCCGCTACTTCTTCTCGTCGACCTTCGCCATCGCCAGCACATCGAGGCGGCGATCCAGCTCCTCCACGGTGAGCTTGTCGCCGATGAGCCCGCGATCGATCACGGTCTGCCGGATCGTCTTCTTCTCCTTCAGCGCTTCCTTCGCCACCGCCGCCGCCTCCTCGTAGCCGATCGCCGAATTCAGCGGCGTGACGATCGACGGCGAGGACTCGGCCAGCGTGCGCAGATGCTCCTCGTTGGCCACCAGCCCACTCACACAGCGGTCGGCGAACAGCCGGGACACGTTGGCCAGCAACCGAATCGACTCGAGCAGGTTGCGTGCCATCACCGGGATGTAGACGTTCAGCTCGAAGTGCCCGTTCGCTCCGCCGAACGCGACGGCGGCATCGTTGCCGATGACCTGCGCGGCCACCTGGGTCACCGCCTCCGGCAGCACCGGATTCACCTTGCCCGGCATGATCGAGCTGCCCGGTTGCAGGTCCGGCAGCTGGAGCTCGGCCAGGCCGGTGAGCGGACCCGAGCCCATCCAGCGGATGTCGTTGGCGATCTTGGTCAAGCTGACGGCGATGGTGCGCAGCGCGCCCGACGCCTCCACCAGACCGTCACGCGCGGCCTGGGCCTCGAAATGGTCCTCGGCTTCGCGCAGCGCGTCGATGCCGGTGCTGCGCACCAGTTCCGCGACGACCAGCCCGCCGAATCCGTCCGGCGCGTTGAGGCCGGTGCCGACGGCGGTGCCGCCGATGGGCAGCTCACCCAGGCGGGGCAGCGTCGCCATGATCCGGTCGATGCCGGCCGCGACCTGACGGGTGTAGCCGCCGAACTCCTGGCCGAGGGTCACCGGCACGGCGTCCATCAGGTGCGTGCGACCCGATTTGACCACCGTTTTCCAGGCGGTGGACTTGTCGAGCAGCGCCAGCCGCAGGTGATCCAGCGCCGGCACCAGATCGGCGATGACGGCCTCGGTCGCGGCCAGGTGGGTCGCGGTCGGGAAGGTGTCGTTGGACGACTGCGACATGTTCACATCGTCGTTGGGGTGCACCTCGACCCCGCGCGCCTTGGCAATGGAGGCGATGACCTCGTTGGCGTTCATATTGGAGCTGGTGCCCGAGCCGGTCTGGAAGACGTCGATCGGGAACTGATCGTCGTAGCGGCCCTCGGCGATCTCGGTGGCGGCGGCGATGATGGCGTCGGCCTTGGTGGCCTCGAGCAGGCCGAGGTCCCGGTTCACCTTCGCGCACGCGGCCTTGAGCAGCCCCAGCGCACGGATCTGCGCGCGCTCCAGGCCGCGGCCGCTGATCGGGAAGTTCTGCACGGCCCGCTGGGTCTGCGCGCGCCACAGGGCGTCCACCGGAACGCGGACCTCACCCATGGTGTCGTGTTCGATGCGGTACTCGGTCTGGTCGCTTCGCTCACTCATAGTCCGACCATATGCCGCACCCGCCGCACGTGGGGACGCCACGCCTGACGCTTATCTCACAGGGCCCGGCGCCTCGCGGACGGGAATAGGACCGACCGGAAACGACAGACCCCCGGACCGCGCGGGGCCCGGGGGTCTGCGCTAACTCCTTCAGGCGTTGGGCCCGTACTCCTCCAGCATCTCCGTCACCAGGGCCGCGATCGGCGAACGCTCGCTACGGGTGAGCGTGACGTGCGCGAACAGCGGATGGCCCTTCAACTTCTCGATCACCGCCGCGACACCGTCGTGACGACCGACCCGCAGATTGTCGCGCTGGGCGACGTCGTGGGTGAGCACCACCCGCGACCCGGTGCCGAGCCGGCTCAGCACCGTCAGCAACACATTGCGTTCCAGCGACTGCGCCTCGTCGACGATGACGAACGAATCGTGCAGCGAGCGGCCGCGAATGTGGGTCAGCGGCAACACTTCCAGCATGTCGCGGCTGAGCACCTCCTCCATGACCTCACGGCTGGCCAGCCCGTCGAGGGTGTCGAAGACGGCCTGAGCCCACGGCCCCATCTTCTCGCTCTCGGTGCCGGGCAGATAGCCCAGTTCCTGGCCGCCGACCGCGTACAGCGGACGGAACACCACCACTTTGCGCTGGGTGCGCCGCTCCAGCACCGCTTCCAGTCCGGCGGTCAGCGCCAGCGCCGACTTGCCGGTGCCCGCCCGTCCGCCGAGCGAGACGATGCCGACGCTTTCGTCCAGCAGCAGGTCGAGGGCGATGCGCTGTTCGGCCGAGCGCCCGTGCAGCCCGAACGCTTCACGTTCGCGCACCAGCTGCACCCGTTTGTCCGGGGTGACCCGGCCGAGTGCGCTGGAGCTGCTGCCGAGCAGCCGGATCCCGGTGTGGCAGGGCAACTCCCGCGCCTCGTCGAGATCGATGGAGCCTTCGCTGTAGAGCTCGTCCACCCGGTCGGTGGTGACATCGAGTTCCACCATGCCCGTCCAACCCGAGGTGACCACGTCCTGCGCGTGGTACTCGTCGGCCCGCAAACCCACCGAACTCGCCTTGACCCGCAACGGAATGTCCTTCGATACCAGCACCACGGTGCGGCCGTCGGCGGCGAGATTGAGCGCGCAGGCCAGGATGCGGGAATCGTTGGTGTCGGTACGGAACCCGACCGGCAACACCGTCGGATCGGTGTGGTTCAGCTCCACCTGCAGAGTTCCGCCCTCGGTACCGATCGGCAGCGGCTCGTCGAGCCGGCCGTGCTGCACGCGCAGGTCGTCGAGCATGCGCAGCGCCTCGCGGGCGAACCAGCCGAGCTCGTGGTGATGCCGTTTGCCTTCGAGTTCGCTGATCACCACCAGTGGCAGCACCACGTGGTGCTCGCCGAAGCGGGTGACCGACCAGGGATCCGATAGCAGAACCGAGGTGTCGACGACAAAGGTTTTGGTGCCTTTCTTCACGGTGCGAGAGTTCGCCGATGGGGCGGAAACGGAGCGTGTTGTAGTCACGGTGGGCTCCTTTGTGTCTGCGCGGCACCCGCATCAGACAATCTCGCTGGACCGGTCCGTCCTGAGGGATCCGACGCTGGCGTCAGATGCCACGAGGGCCGGGTGCCGGCCCCCTCGTACTGAATGGCTCAGTCACGGTCAGGACCTCCCGCGCGAGCCACAACGACGCGACCCGCATCCACGACGCTACCGGCTGTCGGTGGGTGCGCGCTCGGGGAACGGCAGGCGTGTCGGTGAATTCGTCGTTAACGCGCCGCCGACGTCGGCTATCAGACCTGGTCAGACAACCTTTCCAGGGGTTGCGCCGCCCACGGGGCGATATCGCGGGCCGGCTGCGGGCGGGTTGCTCGGCCGCCGGTTTCGACACGCGGGTCCCCACTCCAGCGCCGGCGGATTAGAGTCGCGTTATGGCCGGTACCGACGATCTTCAGCAGCTGTCGTCCAAGGAACTGCACGACCGCGCGGTCAAGCTGGCCGTGCGCCGCGGCGACATCAAATTCTTGTGGAACCTGCTCACCCGCATCCCCGCCGCGGAGGCGACCGCGGGCAAAGCCGGCGAGAGCGAAGCCGACATCAAATGGGTGCTGCCCCTGATCGACGACTACGTGCACGCCGGTGACGGCGACCTGGCCGAGGCGCTGCGCCCGTTCTACCTCGACTACCTCGCCAAGCATTCCTGAGCTGCGCGACGTTCGCATACCCGCGACGTTCGCATACCACTGACCGGGACGCACTCAACCTGTTGCCAACCATCCCGGTCGATACTCGATGCCGACGTCCACACGATGGGCCATCGATAACTGAACCCCGACCCGACCGTGTGGAAGACCACCGAACTTCCCCGCCCCGCCAACGACGCCGGGGACCGGCCGCCAACGAAGTCGGCACGGAGTGGGTCGAGAAGATGATTCCGGGCGGCAGCCCGGCAGCTATGAACGCAGCGACTGCCGCACCCGCGCCGCCTCGCGGGTGAGATGGTCGCGCTCCGGCACGCTGGTGGCCAGGCGCGCGGCCCGCGCGTACAGCTCGGCGGCCTGCTCCAGGTCGCCGGCCCGCTCGAGCAGATAGGCGCGAACCGCGCTGTAGCGGGGCAGGTCCGGGTCCAGCTGCTTCAGTTCCGCCAGCCCGGCCTGCGGTCCGTCGGCCTCGCCGATCGCGACCGCCCGGTTCAGCCGCACCACCGGGCTGCCGGTGAGGGTCAGCAACTCGTCGTACCACTCCACGATCTGCACCCAGTCGGTCTCGGCGGCGCTCCTGGCATCCGCGTGCAGGGCCGCGATCGCGGCTTGCGCCTGGTATTCGCCGAGCCGGTCGCGGGCCAGCGCGGCCTGCAGGATCGCCACGCCTTCGGCAATAAGGCCGGTGTCCCAACGGGTTCGGTCCTGCTCGGCCAGCGGGATCAGGCGCCCGCCAGGGCCGGTGCGCGAAGCACGGCGGGCGTGGTGCAGCAGCATGAGCGCGAGTAGGCCCGAGACCTCGGGGTGGTCGGTCGAGGACGCCAGCTGACGGGTGAGCCGGATCGCTTCGGCCGCCAGGTCCACCTTGCCGCTGTAACCCTCGTTGAAGACCAGATACAGCACCCGCAACACCGTCGCCGGATCGCCGGGCCGGTCCAGCGGCAGCTCGGCGATGCGGTTTTTGGCGCGGCTGATCCGTTGCGCCATGGTCGCTTCGGGCACCAGGTACGCGTTCGCGATCTGCCGGGTGGTCAGGCCGCCGACCGCGCGCAACGTCAACGCGACGGCCGAACTCGGCGACAGCGCCGGGTGCGCGCACAGGAAATACAGCCACAGCGAGTCGTCGATGTCGGGCACCGGCCCGCGCGGCGGCTCGATCTCCACCGCGAGTTCCCGTCCCCGCCGCGAGGTTTCGGCGCGCGCGGCGTCGAGGAACTTGCGCCAGGCCGCCGCGACCAGCCAGCCCTTGGGATCCCGCGGAGGGTCCTGCGGCCAGCTCTCCAATGCCCGGATCAGCGCCTCCTGTACGGCGTCCTCGGCCGAGGCGAAATCCGCTCCGCGCCGGACGAGGACGCCGATCACCGCGGGCACCAGCTCCCGTAGCAGCGACTCGTTCACTCGGTGACGGTGGGCGCCGCGGTGAACAACGGCCGCAGCTCGAGCCATTCCTGGATCGGCTTGCCGCCCGCACCGGGCGCCGCCGACAGCTCGGCCGCCAGTTCGAGCGCACGCTCGTAGCTGTCGACGTCGATCATCATCCAGCCGGCGATCAGATCCTTGGTCTCGGCGAACGGACCGTCGGTGACCGGCGGGCGGCCCTCGCCGTCGGAGCGGACGAAGGTGCCCTGCGGTGCGAGCGCCTGACTGTCGACGTACTCGCCGGTGGATCGGAGCCGGGCGGCGAAATCCTCCATGTACTGCACGTGGGCGCTGACTTCGTCCGGGGTCCACTGGTCCATCGGCACGTCGTTGGTGGGTGCCGGGGCGCCGCGGTAGTGCTTGAGCAGCAGATACTTGGCCATTGTCTTCTCCTCGCGTGGTGGTCGGTGGTGTCAGGCGCGCTGACGTTCGGCGCGCTGCCGGATCAGCTCTTCGACCGGTGACGGCAGCGTGGTCTCGAAGTCGATGAGCTTCACCCAGGTCGGGGTGATGACGATGCGGACCATGCCGTCGTAGAGCGAGCGCACCCCGGCTTCCCACTCCACCCGCTGCTCCGGGGTCATCTGGTAGCTGCCGTTCATCCGCAGGTACTCCTCCGGGATGCCCTCGACCTCATCCAGCTCGGCCCGGCCCCGGATCAGCAGCAGCTTGGGTGGATGCACCTCGGTGTCGATCGTCAGCGCGACCTGCGGGTTGTGGCGCAGGGCCGCCAGTTTCGGGGCGTTCGTGCTGGTGCAGAGAACGATCTGAGAGCCGTTCCAGGTGAATCCGATGGGGATGTTTCGCGGGGTGCCGTCGGTGGCGACGTAAGCCAGGCGGGTCAGATCCCGCGCCAGCAGCTCCTGGCTGAGCGGTCGTTCGAGAATTTCGGTGATCCGGTGCTGTTCCATCGCTGCGCTCCCGTGTCGGTGCCGTCGAGCGGGCCGTTGTCGGCTGCTCGTACCCCTGGGACGGAGCCCGCCCTTCATTCTCGACATCCCCGGCGAGGAATTTCGGAGATTCTTCGACCGCACCGAAAAGGCACTGCACCGGCCGCTACCCCGGATCGCCTGCCAGATGATCACGGGCGGCCTGGAGGATCCGGCGGGAGAGCTCGTCGTCGCCGGTGGCGCGCGCGAGCATCAGTGCTCCGGCCATGGTCGACAGTTCGACCAGGACCTGCGGATCGGTGGTGGCACGGCCGTCGAACTCGGCGAGTTTGCCGATCATGTTGTGGATGCCGTCGAGGTAGGCCTGGCGTAGCGAACTGTCGACGGGCGCGCGGGCGACGTCGGCCGCGGTCGCCGCGATGCCGCAGCCGTTGGCGGGGGTGTCGCGGTGGGTGGTGGACAGATATCGCTGGATGAAGGTGCGCCGGGCCGCCGCGCCGTCGGCACTCGCGGCCCGGATGCGGTCCATTTCGTCGATCTTCTCCGCGTACGCAGCAGCGCAGGCCTGGGTGACCAGGTCTTCCTTGGACCGGAAGTGGCGGTAGAAGCCGCCGTGGGTCAGTCCGGCGGCGGCCATCAGCTCGGGGACGGTCATCGCACCGGCCCCGCGTTCACGGACCTGTGCGGCAGCCGCGTCGAGGACCTTCCTGCGGTGCGATTGGGCCTGTTCGCGGGATGCTCGCGGCACATCGGCTCCTTCCATCGGTCGACGCGCGGCGGAGGGCGCGGTCGGTCAGGACAGTCTTGCGCATCCGTATAGATGATGACCATAATCTAAATCGATTCGAGCGGCGCCGCTCCCTCCCCGAACCGTCCAGGAAGGAACCACCATGCCGCTGTGGCAGATCTACCACCCCGCCGACACCTACTCCGAGCAGGACAAACAGGATTTCGCCCTGGACATCACCGAGCTGTACACGAGAGTCGGGCTGCCGGCGTTCTATGTCGTCGTGTTGTTCCATGCGCTCGCGGAATCCGACGTCTACGTCGGCGGTAAACCCGCCTCCGACACGGTGCGCATCGTCGTCGACCATCTGGCTCGCCACCTCGAGGATCCGGAGATGCGCAAACGCTCCACCGACGCGCTGGACTCGATCATGCTGCCCTACACCCGCGACCGCGGGCTGCACTGGGAATTCCACACCAACGAGTCCCCGCGCGATCTGTGGAAGATCGCCGGCCAGTTCCCGCCGCCCGCGGGCAGCGAGGCCGAGAAGGCGTGGGCGCGGGCCAACGCGCCGATCCCGTACTGAGACACAGATCTGCCCACCGGCGCGGCACAGCCGGTGGGCAGATCTTTCCGATGCGCGGGCGGGGCGGGCGAACCCCGCTGCCGCGCAGGTTTATTCGAGGTCGGCGCCGGTGCGGGGCGGTGGCGCGGCCTCGAGCCGGGTGAACTCGTCATCGGTGAGCAGCCGGGAGCGGATGAGGAAGCGCACGCCTTCGGGAGCTTCCAGCGAGAACCCGCTGCCACGGCCGGGAACCACGTCCACGGTGAGGTGGGTGTGCTTCCAGTACTCGTACTGATCGGCGCTCATCCAGAACGGCGTATCGCCTGCGACCGTCCCGAGCAGCACATCCGATGCGCCTACCCGGAATTCACCGCGCGGATAACACATCGGCGAGCTGCCGTCGCAGCATCCGCCGGACTGGTGGAACATGACCGCGCCGTGCCGCCGGATCAGGCCCTCGAGCAGCTGCTCGGCCTGTTCGGTGATCTCGACGCGGGCCACGTCCTCGGCCATCAGAAGAATCCGAGCTTATTCGGCGCGTAGCTGACCAGCAGGTTCTTGGTCTGCTGGTAGTGATCGAGCATCATCGAGTGGTTCTCGCGGCCGATGCCGGACTTCTTGTACCCACCGAAGGCCGCGTGTGCGGGGTAGGCGTGGTAGCAGTTGGTCCACACCCGGCCCGCCTTGATGCCGCGGCCCAGCCGGTAGGCGGAGTTCATATCCCGGGTCCACACACCGGCGCCGAGACCGTAGAGGGTGTCGTTGGCCAGCTTCAACGCCTCGTCGGTGGAGTCGAAGGTGGTCACCGAAACGACCGGCCCGAAGATCTCCTCCTGGAAGATCCGCATATCGTTGCTGCCCTTGAACACCGTCGGCTCGATGTAGTAGCCGCCCGGGAATTCCTCGACCTTGCGCGGGCCGCCGCCGGTGAGCACCTCGGCGCCTTCCTGACGGCCGATGTCGATGTAGGACAGGATCTTCTCGTACTGGTCGTTGCTGGCCTGGGCGCCGATCATGGTGGCGTCGTCGAGCGGGTTGCCGCTGACGATGGCCTTGGTGCGCTCGACGCAGCGCGCCATGAACTCGTCGTAGATCGAGGAGTGGATCAGCGCGCGTGAGGGACAGGTGCACACCTCGCCCTGGTTCAGCGCGAACATCACGAAACCCTCGACGGCCTTGTCCAGGAACTCGTCGTCGGCGGCCATGATGTCGGGCAGGAAGATGTTGGGGCTCTTACCGCCCAGCTCCAGCGTCACCGGGATGATGTTCTCGCTGGCGTACTGCATGATCAGCCGCCCGGTGGTGGTCTCACCGGTGAAGGCCACCTTGGCCACCCGCGGGCTGGACGCCAGCGGCTTGCCGGCTTCGACGCCGAAACCGTTGACCACGTTGAGAACTCCCGGCGGCAGCAGATCCGCGATCAGCTCGACCACCTTCAGGATCGAGGCCGGGGTCTGTTCGGCGGGCTTGAGCACCACGGCGTTACCGGCCGCCAGCGCGGGCGCCAGCTTCCAGGTGGCCATCAGGATCGGGAAGTTCCAGGGGATGATCTGGCCGACCACGCCGAGCGGCTCGTGGAAGTGGTAGGCGATGGTGTCGCCGTCGATTTCGCTGATCCCGCCCTCCTGGGCGCGGATGGCGCCGGCGAAGTAGCGGAAGTGGTCGATGGCCAGCGGCAGGTCGGCGGCCTTGGTCTCGCGGACCGGCTTGCCGTTCTCCCAGGTCTCGGCGACGGCGAGGGCCTCGAGGTTGTCCTCGATGCGGTCGGCGATCTTGTTGAGGATATTGGCGCGTTCGGCGACGGAGGTGGCGCCCCAGCCGTCGGCGGCGGTGTGCGCGGCATCGAGGGCCAATTCGACGTCGGCGGCGGTCGAGCGCGCTACCTCGGTGAAGGTCTGCCCGTCCACCGGTGACGGATTCTCGAAGTACTGCCCCTCGACCGGTGCCGTCCAGTCGCCGCCGATGAAATTGTCGTAGCGGGCGGCGTAGCTGACGATGCTGCCCTCGGCACCTGGTTTCGCGTAGGTCATGTCGCATGCTCCTCATCGAGTCGGCGGATAGCACGAGCAACCGTTCGTGACGCAGACCACTATCGTGATCTCGGGTTGGCAGAAGGTTGACTACCGATGGGACACGCCGAAACCGCAGGTCAGCCTTGACGGTCAGGAGCGGAGGGCGGTGTGCAGCCTGGCCGCGGCGACGGCGCGGCGCCCGTCGTTGGCCGGCAGCAAGCGCAAGGCGTGCTCGTGGATCTCGATATCGTCGGGTGCCCGCTCGCCGTAGCGTAGGGCGTTGTCGGGGTCCTCGTCCGAGAGCACCGCGGTGCGCACCGCGACCTCGAGATGATCGCGCCACTCCACGATTCCCGGCGTCTGCGAACCGGGCAGCAGCGGCCCGCGATACATCCGCACCGCCGTGCCCGTGTCGCCGGCCTCGAGCGCGCCGAGCAGATCGACGGCGTCGCAGGACAGCGGCGTGGTGAGCTGGTAGACGCGGTTGGCGATCTCACCGCCGGTGGCCCGGCGCAGGTGCGAGACATCGGCCTTGAGGGTGCTCGAGGTAGCGGGCCGGTCGCCGTAGATGGCGTAGTGCAGCCGTTCCGGGGTGAAGCCGTCGGGCTCGAGCGCGAGCAGGGTGAGGATTTCGAGTTGGCGCGGCCGCAACCGCACCGGGTGCCCGTCGCGCACCAAGCGGGCGCCGCCCAGGCAGGTCAGCCGGACCCCCGGACGGACGGCGGTCGCGGCGTGTAGCCGCGCTTCCACGGCGGTGACCAGCGACTGCACCGTCGACATGGCCAGCGGATGCGAGCGATCCCACGTCGAGGACAGGTCGAGCACGCCGAGCCTGCGTCCATCCGGGGCGTGGATCGGCGCGCAGTAACACACCCAGCCGTGCAGGGCCGCGACCAGATGTTCGGCGGAGAACACGGTGCTCGGTTTGCCGGTCTGCATGGCCAGCGACAGCGCGTTGGTGCCCATATGTTGTTCGTCCCAGCGGCCACCGGGCGCGAAATTGACCTGTTCGGCGCGGCGGCGCATCACGGGCCCGCCGAAAGACCACAGGATGGTGCCGGTCTCGTCGGTGACCGCGGCGACATAGCCGGCGTCGTGGGCGACGTTGTGCAGTTGGTCGGCGAGCTGGGTGACCGGTTCACGCAACGGGGACTGCTCCCAGCGCGTACCGATGTCGGCGGAATCGACCGCCGGCGCGCTCGCGGTGGCCGGGTCGACGGTGCGCACCGACCGCATCCAGGATTGGGCGACCTCGCTGCGCAGCCCGGAGGCGGCGACTCGGGGCAGCGCGGGATGCGACCCGTCGGGAATCCACCGGGACCATTCCTTTTCCAGCGCGGCTCGCTGCTCCGCGAGCGTGCTGTGTGCCGCCATCTATGTCTTCCTGGTCACATCTTCGACTACGTCCATCATGCCGCACCGGCCGACTGGTCGGTGCGGCAGTCGACGGAAAAATCAGCTCAGATGGTGTACCGGCCCCATCCCGTAGACCGGCGTGGGGATGCCCTCGTAGCGGGCCTTGAGTTGCAGCGCGAGATATAGCGAGTAGTGCCGGGATTGGTGCAGGTTGCCGCCGTGGAACCACAGGCCCTCCTGCCTGGTCGGCTTCCACATATTGCGCAGCTCGCCTTCCCACGGCCCCGGATCCTTGGTGGTGCCGGAACCGTAGCCCCAGCATTTGCCCACCTTGTCGGCAACGTCCTGGCCGATCAGGTCGGCGGCCCAGCCGTTCATCGAGCCGTAGCCGGTGGCGTAGACGACGAGGTCGGCGGGCAGTTCGGTGCCGTCGTCGAGGACGACGGCGTCCTCGGTGAGTTCGCGGACCTCGCCGTGCGCCAGCGCGATCTCGCCGTCGGCGATCAGCTCCGAAGCACCGACGTCGATGTAGTAGCCGGAGCCTCGGCGCAGGTACTTCATGAACAGGCCCGAACCGTCGTCGCCCCAGTCGAGTTGGAAGCCGGCGCGTTCGAGCCGGTCATAGAACTCGGCGTCGCGGGCGCGGATGGCCTCGTACACCGGGATCTGGAACTGCGGCATGATCCGGTACGGCAGCGAGGCGAAAGTCAGATCGGCCTTGTCGGTGGTCATGCCCGCCGCCAGGGCACGTTCGGAGTACAGATCGCCGAGGCCGAGTTCCATCAGCGAATCCGAGCGCACGATATGGGTGGAGCTGCGCTGCACCATCGTCACCTGTGCGCCCACCTCCCACAGCGCCGCGCAGATGTCGTGGGCGGAGTTGTTGGAGCCGATGACCACCGCGCGCTTGCCCGCGTAGGCGTCCGGGCCTGGATGCTTGCTCGAATGGTGCTGTTCGCCACGGAAACGGTCCATCCCGGGGAAATTCGGGATGTTCGGCTTGCCCGACATGCCGGTTGCCAGCACCAGCTGGGTGGGCCGCAGTTCGATGGCCTCGCCGTCACGCAGGACGTCGACCTCCCATTCGCCCGCGATCTCGTCGTAGGTGGCCGAGGTGCAGGTGGTCTTCGACCAATACGGCACCTCCATCACCCGGGTGTACATCTCGAGCCAGTCGCCGATCTTGTCCTTGGGGGTGAACACCGGCCAGTTGTCCGGGAACGGCAGATACGGCAGGTGGTCGTACCAGACCGGATCGTGCAGGCACAGCGACTTGTACCGCTTGCGCCACTGGTCACCGGGACGTTCGTGCTTGTCGACCACCAGCGCGGGCACCCCCAGCTGGCGTAACCGCGCGCCGAGGGCGATCCCGCCCTGGCCGCCGCCGACCACCAGCACATACGGCTGACGGCTGCGGCCGAGTTCGCGCTCCTCCTCGGCGCGGCGCTCGGACCAGGTCACCCGGTCCGGGTCGGCGCCGTGCACCACACCACGCGGCCGGCGCGGACCTTTGCTCTCCTCATGCCCTTTCAGCTCGCGCAGGCTGGTCAGCAGCGTCCACGCGCCCTCATCTTTGAGCCGCAGATGCCCGACCGCGCGGCCCGCGGCGGTCTCGAAGCCGATCCACGCGGTGATCACGCCGCCGTCCTCGGTGGGCTCTTCGGTGGTGTGGAAGTTGCCGGGATCGGTGCCGTCCAGCCGCGCGCCCAGCATGTCGGCGATGTCCTCGCGGCCTTCGAGGGTCTTGATGTTCCAGGTGAAGGCGACCAGATCGCGCCAGAAACCGTCGAGGGCGAACATCGCGGCCGCGGCCTCGACGTCACGGTCCGCCAGTGCCGTCTCGAAATCCCGCAGCCAGGCGTCCACGCGCTGCTGCGGTGTCTGCGTATCGGGCGTCGGCTCCAGTGTCCGGGTCATCGGATTCTCCTTCTCCAGCGGATCTGTGAGCTACAGCACACGTCAGCAGAAGCGGTGTCACAATCGTTGCAAGGCGTTGCAACATCGGTGTGCGCACGCGGCGAGACGCGCGAGCCTCGCCCGGCCGCGCGCACCGAGCAGATCAGGATGGATGTCGTGGGCGAATTCGGCGCGATCGAACCGGGGACCGACCTGCCCCGGTACGCCCGCGACCTGGTACGCATGCACGACGCGGTGATCGGCGGCGGACGCTCCCCGTTGCGCCCGCGCACGCTGGTGGCGCGCTCGTGGTCGCGGGTGCTGGCGGCGGGTCTGGTGCCCGACCAGGCCAACACCCGCACGGTCCTCGGACTCGAGGACGTGGAGCGACGCCGCCGCATGTCGCCGCTGGCGGGCGTGATCGGCGAGTTGATGCAGGTGATCGCCGGGGTCGCGGACGCATCGCAGTTGATCATGGTGGTCACCGATGCCGAGGGTGTGGTGTTGTGGCGTGCCGGTTCGCCGCGGGTCCGCAGCCGCGCCGACACTCTGGGTTTCCAGGAGGGGGCCACCTGGACCGAATCGGTGGTCGGCACCAATGCCATCGGCACGGCGATCGCCGAAGCCAGTCCGGTGCAACTGTTCTCGGGTGAGCATTTCGAGCAGTCCCAGCACCCGTGGTATTGCACAGCGGCGCCGATTCATGATCCGCGCACCGGTGAACTGCTCGGCGTGGTCGACGTCAGCGGACCGGCGCTCACGCTGCATCCGGCGCTCACCGCCCTGGTCGGCGCGGGTGCCCGGCTGGCGGAGGGCCAGCTCGCGCGGCTGCAACAGGACCGGCTGGAACGGTTGCGCAGCACCGCCATGCCCACCCTGTCCACGCTGACCGGTCCGGCCCTGCTGGTGGACGAGCACGGCTGGGTCGCCCACGCCACCGGCATCGCCACACCCCAGCGCATCGCCATTCCGAATGCCGAACGCGCGGTGCAGGTTCCGGGGCTCGGTGTCTGTTCGGCGGAGCCGCTGCGCGGCGGGTGGCTGGTGCGCCCGCTCGGGGCGGGCGCGCACAGCGGGATCCGGATGAACCTCGATCTGTCCGGCGCGCCGGTCGTCAGCGCGGTCGGCGGTGAATCCGATTGGCGCAGTTCACTGTCGGTGCGGCATGCGGAGATTCTGCTGCTGCTGCACCTGCGTGGACGTCGCGGGATGTCGGTCGCCGATCTGAGTCACGCCCTCTACGGCGACCCCGACCACGCGGTCGCCGTGCGGGCGGAACTGTCGCGGCTGCGGCGGGTGCTCGGCTCGATCATCGAGAGCAGGCCCTACCGACTGGAGGCCTCGGTGCGGCTCGACCTGACCCTCGGTGACGTCGACAGGTTGGCCGACTGCGCGTTCGTCCGCACCTCTACCAGCCCTGGTGTTCGCGCGCTCGCCGGTGCCGGAACCGGGTCCGCCCTCGGCTGACGCGCCCTCGCGGGCGGGCCGACGGTCGGCCACCCACCCGCCCGCCTCGACGCGGGCGGAGATTCGCGAGCACAGACGTCCCTCGAGTTCGAGGTAGGCGGGAGCCACGCGCCGCCGCCGCCGTGTTCAACCGCGCGCGAACAGCGCCTTCCAGGCGCCGGCGACCACCCCGCGCAGGAAGTTCTCCCAGCTGAAGTGGTCGTGCCACAGGATGATTCGCCCTTCGCGCAGTTCGAAGGTGCCCGCCACCCAGAACGAGATCTGCACCGGACCGATGCGCAGGATGTCGGTGCGGTCGGTGAGCACGATCGGTCCGTCGGCGGCGATGTGGTGCATGATCGCGGCGAAACCGAACCGATCCCGGTTCAGCCCGCGCAGCAACTGCGCCACCCGGCGTTCGCCACGCACATCCGGTAGCGAGGTGTTCTTCCAGACGATGTCGGGGTGCAGCAGTTCCAGCGCCTCGCTCACCGCGCCGATCTCCAGCGCGGCGAAGAATTCGCGCACCGTGGTGATCGAGTCCTGCTCCAGCTCGATTTCGCTCATGGATCGAGGGTAGGTGGTGGATGCGCCGGAGGCGGTCCATTCCGCCGCCGGAATCGGCCTCCCGGCGATACGTTGGGGCTATGACCACTCGGGATGAGATCGAGTCGTTTCTGGATGAGTACCAGGCCGCGCTGTCGGCCTATGACGCCGAACGTTCGGCCTCGCTGTGGGGCATGCCGGGCACCATCGTCAGCGACGGCTTCGTCGGCGCGTTGCATTCGCGCGCGGAGCTGGCGCAGGCGCTGTCCCAGGCCTACCCCTTCTACCAGCAGCTCGGGCTGGCGCGAGTCGACCACACGCTGCTCGAACACGTCGACCTGACGGCGAGCATCGCCCGCGTGCACGTGCGCTGGCATTTCTACGACGACGCCGACGAGCTGCTCACCGACGGCGATTACGAATACCTGCTGCGCCGCGACGACGACGGCCCGCACGCCTACGTCGCGGTGGCGATCGATGAGATGGAGAAGCTGACCAAGCTGGCGGCGGAGAAGGGCATCCAACTGCCAGGGACGTAACAGGCCACTCGCCCGATCCGAGCGATGGATCCACTAAGCCTTGCGGCCGGGCGCCCGGTCCGCGCGGCGGTCCACGAGCGCTTGCAGGCCGTCGAGTATCCGGTCGATGCCGAAGTTCAAGGCATCATCGCGGGCCGATGCACCGCCGGCCTGCTCGCCCATGGCGGCGGCGACCTCGGGATACCGGTCTCCCGCTGCCTCCATCACCTCCGCCATCTGCCGCATCAACTGCTCTTCCATGCCTTCGGCCGGGGTGCCGCCGTGCTGTGCCGCGAGGCTGCGCGCATGACCGTTGAGCACCACGACGGTATCCAGACGCTCCGGCCCGGTCAGGCCGATCCCCGCCATGGCCGACAGAGCGGCCTCGAGCCAGCCGAGTTCGTTCGGCCCCATCGGCCGGATGCCGGTGGACAATTCCAGCGTCCACGGGTGCGCCCGATACCGACGGAAGATCTCCTCGGCCCAGCGGCGTAGACCTGCCCGCCATGGGGCCACATCGGAAACCGCCTGGGCCGCAGCGATATCCGGCGGTGCGCCGAGGGCGTGCTCCAGCATCAACGCGGCCAGCTCGGACTTACCCGGTACGTACCGATACAGCGACATCTTGGTGTACCCGAGCCGTTCGGCGACCCGCTGCATGGAGACACCGGCCATCCCTTCGGCATCGGCCAGGTCGATGGCCGCGCCGACGATGGCCGCCGGCGACAGCGACGGTTTCGGGCCGCGCTTGGCCTGACGCCCGGTGCCCCAGAGCAGTTCGACCACGGTCTGAGCCGGCATCGCGATGTCCTTCCGGAAAGGAGTTGACCAGAAACTGTGTCTACCATACGCTTATCCGAGTCCACTGGAAACAGTTTCTGCCGGACTCAATTGGTACCACTGAAGGAGCGATCGTGCGTAACAAGGCCGTTCTCATCTCGGGCGCGAGCATCGCCGGTCCGGCCCTGGCCTACTGGCTGGACCGCTACGGCTTCGACGTGACCGTCGTCGAACGCGCCCCCGCACCGCGTCCGGGCGGCCAGGCCGTCGACTTCAAAGGCGCCACCCACCTGACGGTGCTCGAGCGGATGGGCGTCCTCGGCGCCGTCCGGGACCGGCGGACCGGCGGTGCCGACATGGTGCTGGTGGACGCCGCGGGCAAGCGCCGCTCGCTCATCTCCGGCGATTTCACCGGCGGTGACCTCGAGATCCTGCGCGGCGATCTGGCCGAGCTCATGTACGAGCGCACCGCAGCGAGCTGCGCCTACCTCTTCGGCGATTCGATTCGCGCCCTCACCGAGACCGCCGACGGGGTGCGGGTGGAGTTCGAACGCGCCCCGGCCCGCACCTTCGACCTGGTCTTCGGCGCCGACGGGGTGCACTCACGGGTGCGCGCCCTCACCTTCGGACCGGAAAGCGACTACGTCCACCACCGCGGCTATTACTACGCCCTCGCCAATTCCGGGACCGGGTCCCGGCGCACCGATGGGCCGCGCCGCGAAGTCGCGTACGCGCACAACGCGCCGGGCAGGCTCGCCGTCAGCGGCGGCCCCAAGGCCGAGCAGATGTACATGTTCGCCTCCCCCGAACTCGACTACGCCCGCGACGACGAGCAGGCCCAGCGCCGAATCCTGAAGCAGGCCTTCGCCGGCGTCGGCTGGGAGGTGCCGCGCATGCTCGCCGAACTCGACGAGGCGGCGAACTTCTATCTGGATTCGCTGAGCGTGGTGAAGATGACCTCGTGCGTCAACGGGCGGGTCGCACTGGTCGGTGACGCCGGCTACGGCAACACCCTCGCGGGGTTCGGCACCGGACTCGCCATCGTCGGCGCCTACGTGCTCGCCGGCGAACTCGCCGTCGCCGACGGCGATCACACCGTGGCCTTCCCGCGGTATGACGCGATCATGCGGCGCTACAACAAGATCGCGGGTTCCAGCGATCCGGGCCGCTTCCTCGCCCCCAAAACCGCCTTCGGCATCCGGGCCCGCGACTGGTTCCTGAACACACCGCTGTTCGGGCTGATGGTGAAGCTCGGCGACAAGGGCGCCAACGACATCGAGCTGCGCGATTACCCGGGCATTGTCGCCGCCGGTGCCGGTTCGACCGAGCGGTAACGCGTCGTCGACCGCCGCGGCATCACCTGCCGGTGCGAGGTCGACCCCCGGCCTTCGAACACCCACCCGCGTATCCGGCTCCGCGCCCGCAGAGGGCGCGGCGAACTCGCGGCACGGCGTCCAGACGACGTGTGGACTTTGCGCCACGCCACGGCGTACTAGCGGCGGCGGCGCACGTCGCCTGCCGGCCCACGGCGAAGTGCGGATGAGTCGGCGCTGGGGACTGCGCCTGCGTCATGCGAGGCGGTCGATGCCTATCCGTGCCTGGGGCGGATACCGCCGAGTTGCCGGGGGCCGTGGGCTCGAGCCGCCACGACGCCGCCCGAAAAGCGGCGACGCGCCCACAATTCGGCAAGTGCCGATCGCAGGCGCGTCGTCCGGAGAATGTCGGCCGAACTCAGCCCAGCAGGCGCCAGTCCTCGAGCCCCTGGTACAGCGGCAGGTCATTGGCCAGTTTGCGGACCCGTCCGCGCAGCGTCTCGACATCGGAACCACCGGCCAGCGCGGTGCCGATGATGTCGGCGACCTCGGTGAACTCGGTGTCGCCGAAGCCACGGGTGGCCAGGGCGGCGGTGCCGATACGCAGGCCCGAGGTGACCATCGGCGGACGCGGATCGAACGGAACGGCGTTGCGGTTGACCGTGATGCCGATCTCGTGCAGCAGATCCTCGCCCTGCTGACCGTCGAGCTGGGAGTTGCGCAGATCCACCAGCACCAGGTGCACATCGGTGCCGCCGGTGAGCACGCTGATCCCCTTGCCCGCGACGTCGGCGGCGGTCAGCCGCTCGGCCAGGATCTTGGCGCCGGACAGGGTGCGCTGCTGACGCTCGGCGAACTCGGCGGTGGCGGCGATCTTGAACGCGACGGCCTTGGCGGCGATGGCATGCATCAGCGGCCCGCCCTGCTGGCCGGGGAACACCGAGCTGTTGAGCTTCTTGGCGAACTCCTGCTTGGCCAGGATCAGACCGGAGCGCGGACCGCCGAGGGTCTTGTGCACGGTGGAGGAGACGACGTCGGCGTAGGGCACCGGCGAGGGATGCAGCCCGGCCGCGACCAGACCGGCGAAGTGCGCCATATCGACCCACAGGTAGGCGCCGACCTCGTCGGCGATCTCGCGGAAGGCGGCGAAATCCTGATGCCGCGGGTAGGCCGACCAGCCCGCGACGATCACCTTCGGCCGCGCCTCCAGGGCGATCTTGCGCACCTCGTCCATGTCGACGCGGTGGTCTTCCTTGCTGACGCCGTAGGAGTGGACCTCGTACAGCTTGCCGGAGAAGTTCAGCCGCATGCCGTGGGTGAGGTGACCGCCGTGGGCCAGGTCCAGGCCGAGCAGTTTCTCGCCCGGGTTCATCAGCGACATCAGCACCGCGGCGTTGGCCTGGGCGCCCGAATGCGGCTGGACGTTGGCGAACTCGGCGCCGAACAGTTCCTTGGCCCGCTCGCGGGCCAGGTTCTCCACGACGTCGACGTGCTCGCAGCCGCCGTAGTAGCGACGGCCCGGGTAGCCCTCGGCGTACTTGTTGGTGAGCACGCTGCCCTGCGCCTGCAGGACCGCGCGCGGCACGAAGTTCTCCGAGGCGATCATCTCGAGGGTGTCGCGCTCGCGGGCGAGCTCTCCTGCCATCGCGGCAGCGACCTCGGGATCGAGTTCACCGAGAGACTGGGTATTGACAGAAGCGGTCGTCTGCGTCACCCGGATAGTCTATTTGCTGCCGCCCCGCCCGGCCGAACGGGGTCGGATAGCACATCGCGCACCGCTGCGCACGCCTTTCCGGCGACCTTTTCGCCGCTCGGGGTCCCGGCGACGAGGCTCGGGCCACCTGCACTGCCCTGATCGGAGGACGTTCGGCCCGCCCGCACCGCCCGGACCGAACGACGGTCAGGCCGCCTGCACGGCTCGGATCGCGCCGGGCGTCAGGGGTTCATCCAGCAACCGCCGGAACCGGTCGGCCCGCTCGTCGGCGCTGGGCGCCTGGTCCAGCCAGCCGCCGAGCAGCCGGTAGCCCTCGACGTAGGTGCTGATGTAGGCCCGCCACAGCGGCGAGGACAGGAAGCGCAGCGATTGCCTGGCCCGTTCCGGTGTCGTCAGATTCCAGCGTTGCAGGAACTCGGCGACCTCGTCGGCGTCGCGGCCGCGGTCGTGCAGCAGCAGGGCGGCGTCCTGGCGTACCCCGAGCAGCTGCGCCGAGGCCTGCGACAGTCGTTCGGCGCGTTCGCCGTCGAAGCGCAGGCCGAGGTCGGCGTAGATCTCCTGCGCCCAGCGGCCCCAGCCCGGCCCGACGATGGCCTCCAGCGCCAGGTCGGCCAGGCCCTCGGCCATCAGGCACTGCGGGGTGTTGACCAGGAACAGCGTCTGCTCGGCCTGCCCGGCGGCGACCAACCCGGCCTCCTTGCGGCAATGCTCGGTGTGGTGGCCGGGGTAGGCCTCGTGCGCGATGAGCCGCGGCAGGTTGGCCATGTGCTGGCGCAGATCGGAGTTGATCGCGACCTTGGAGTGGAAGTTGCCCAGGTAGTAGTTGAAGCCGGACCACGGTTTGTCGCCGACGATCTCGTAGGTGACGTGCTCATGGTCGGGCAGCGGATACCGCTCACGCACCAGCTCGCGCAGCGCGCCGGAGAACGCTTCCACGCAGGCGGCCAGCCGCTCCGGCGGGATCTCGTCGGCCTGCCGGTGCGCGGCGATGCGTTCGGCCAGCGGACCGTCGCCGGCCAGCACCTCATCCATCTTGCGGTGTGCGTCGCGGTAGTCGGCCTCGTCGCCGGGTGCGATGTCGACGTCGAAGTAGGCGCGCACCTCGTCGACGAAACCGATGTCGTCCCCGGCGAACTTGCGGGCCGAGCATTCCAGCGCGCGCAGGTGCACATCGAGGAACTCGGTACGTTCGGGCGCCAGACCCGCCCCCGGCAGTTCGGCGCGCAGGGCCAGCGCCCGTCGCGCGAGTTCGCGGGGCTGGGGTGCGGGGGCGTTCTCGACCTCCCGACGCAGCGCCGGATCGCCGGTGAACGCGTCGACGAAACCCTCCTCCAGGCGGTCGAAGGCCAGGCCGAGCCGCAGGTAATCGGTGACGAGCGGATGCGCTTCCATGGCAGCCGACGATAGCGGTTCCACCAGCACGGCGCCGGGAGTTACCGGCCGGTAGGCGACCCCCTTTTCCCGGTGTGCGGCGGCTAGGCGCAGAATTCAGCCATGCGGCCACAGTTAGTCCGAATCTCACAGCGCCGGTGCGATATGTGTGCGTGTTTGCCGGAATGGAGCGTCGGGTAAGTGGCACGGATGAGCGAGCCGAGCCCGTATGTGGAATTCGATCGGAAACAGTGGCGCACACTGCGGAAATCGACTCCACTGGTGCTCACCGAGGAAGAACTGCGCGGCCTGCGCGGTCTGGGTGAGCAGATCGATCTGGAAGAGGTCGCCGAGGTCTATCTTCCGCTCGCCCGGCTCATTCATTTGCAGGTCGCCGCACGTCAGCGGCTGTTCGCGGCCACCGCGACCTTCCTCGGGGAAAAGCATCCGGACCAGCAGGTGCCATTCGTGATCGGTGTCGCCGGCAGTGTCGCGGTGGGTAAATCCACCACTGCGCGCGTGCTGCAAGCGCTACTGGCACGCTGGGATCACCATCCGCGAGTGGATTTGGTCACAACCGACGGGTTCCTCTACCCCACCGCCGAACTCACCCGCCGCGGCATCATGCATCGCAAGGGATTCCCGGAGAGCTACGACCGCCGCAAACTGCTGCGTTTCGTCACCGAGGTGAAATCCGGTGCGCCGGAAGTGTGTGCGCCGGTGTATTCGCATATCTCCTATGACATCGTGCCCGGCGAGTTCCATTGCGTGCGACAGCCCGACATCCTCATCGTCGAGGGCCTCAATGTCTTACAGACCGGTCCGCGGTTGATGGTGTCGGATCTGTTCGACTTCTCCATCTATGTCGATGCCCGCATCGAGGACATCGAGAACTGGTATGTGCAAAGGTTTCTCAGCCTGCGCAAGACCGGATTCGCCGATCCGAAGGCGCATTTCCACCATTACGCTCGCTTCACCGACGAGGAGGCGACGGCGGCCGCCAAGGACATCTGGAACTCGACCAACCGCCCGAATCTGGTGGAGAACATCCTGCCCACCCGTCCGCGCGCGACGCTGGTGCTGCGCAAAGACTCCGACCACACCATCAATCGGCTGCGGTTGCGGAAATTGTGAGCCGGCGCGATCCGCTCATGTACCGAGCCGCGCTGCTCAGCCGCTGAACCGGCGGTGCGCACTCACCGAACCAGCGCTACCGCGGCGCCGAACCGGCTCTGCCGCGGCGCCGAACCGGCTCTGCCGTGCCGCGGAATCGCCGGTGCTCAAACTCCGAATCGCCGGTGTCGCGCAGCGAAATCGCGCAGGGCGCGCAGGAAATCCACCCGCCGGAACTCCGGCCAGTACGCCTCGGTGAACCAGATCTCCGAATACGCGCTCTGCCACAGCAGGAAACCCGACAGCCGCTGCTCACCGGAGGTGCGGATGACGAGGTCGGGATCGGGCTGGCCGGAGGTGTAGAGGTGCTGGCCGATGGCGTTGACGGTGATCGACTGCACCAGGTCCTCACCGGTCTCCCCGGCCGCGATCTCCTGGCGCACCAGCGAGCGCACCGCGTCGGTGATCTCCTGCCTGCCGCCGTAGCCGACGGCCACGTTGACGTGCACGCCGTTGCGTCCACTGGTGCGTTCGGCGGCGGTGCGCAACCGTTTGGCGATCAGCTCGGGGAATCCGTCGAGCGAGCCGACCAGCCGCACACTCCAGTTCTGGTCCGGCGCCGACAGTTCCTCGACGACGTCGGTGATCACCTCGAACAGCGTCTCCAGCTCTTCCGGATCGCGGCGCAGGTTCTCGGTGGACAGCAGGTAGACGGTGACCATCTCGATGCCGGCGGCCTCGCACCAGCCCACCAGTTCGGCGATTTTCAGCGCACCCACCCGGTGCCCATGGCTGACGTCGGTGAAGCCGTTCTCCCTGGCCCAGCGCCGATTGCCGTCGCACATCACCGCAACGTGGCGGGGATGCTGCTTGCCTGCCAGCTGCTTGGCCAGCCGGGCCTCGTAGACGCGATACGGAAAGCCACGCACCCGACTCGGAAACTCCACGGCGTCCAACAGTACGCCTCGTCACGTTGTCCGCGGCATCGGCCGCGTTTCCCGGTACAGTGACGATCGGACCGGCAACCTACGGTTCCGTAGGTTACTCGCGAGTTAACTCAGGAGGTAGTTGGTGACCGATCCGGTCGACACCACCACCGCGGCCGAGGACGCGGCCGACGAAGCGATCAACCCAGCCGACGCGCTCGCCGCGCTGGTCAAACCGAGCATGCGCGGCTGGATCCACACCTGGGCCGTCGGAATCGCGGCGATCGGGGTCATCGCGCTGGTCGTCGCCGCGGCCACGGTGTCGACCACCGCCGTGTGGTCGACGCTCGTCTACGGCCTCACCGTCTGTCTGCTGTTCGGCGTCAGCGCCGTCTATCACCGCGTCACCTGGCAGACGGTGCGCGCCCGCATCCGCATGAAACGCGCGGACCATTCGATGATCTTCTTGTTCATCGCGGGCAGCTACACCCCCTTCGCGCTGCTCGGCCTGCCCGGCTCCACCGGACGCACGCTGCTGATCGTGGTGTGGGCAGGTGCGCTGGCCGGTGTCGCGTTGAAACTGCTGTGGCCGACCGCACCGCGCTGGGTCGGCGTGCCGCTGTATCTGCTGCTCGGCTGGGCGATCGTGCCGGTGGCGGGTGAGCTCTACGACAATGTGGGCCTGGCTCCGCTCATCCTGCTGCTGGTCGGTGGCCTCATCTACAGCGGTGGCGCCATCCTCTACGCCACCAAATGGCCGAATCCGTGGCCGGAAGTGTTCGGTCACCACGAGTTCTTCCACGCCGCGACGGTGCTCGCGGCGCTGGCGCACTACGTTGCGGTTTGGCTGGTGCTGCTGCGCTGACCGCCTCCGGCGTTCTATGCTGCTCGTTCGTGTCAGTCGCTGCCGCAATGAGCACCGCGCAGCCCGAGCGCACGCCATGATCACCCGTCTGGTGGTCTGGGCGCTCCGGGCGCGCTGGGGTCTGGCCGCGGTCGTGATCACCTGCAATCTCAGCGGTCTGGCCGTCATCGTCACCCAGCTGTGGCTCGGCGGGTTCTTCGACCGGCTCGGCCCCGACATCCTGCGCGCGCTCGCCGTCGTCGCGGTCTACCCCGCCATCGGTTTCGGTGTCGGCATCGGCTTGGCCATCCGCGACCGCACCGTCTATTTCGCCTGGCTCGACCAGACCCGCAAACCCACGCCCGACGAGGCCAGGCGGTTACTGCGGCTGCCGATCGCGATCACCACCCGCGCACTGGCGCTGTGGTTGCCCGGCGTGATCATCGCCTCGATCGTGCTCGCCGAAGTGACCGAGCAGGACGACTTGGCGGTGATGGCGTCGATGTTCGTCATCGGCGGCCTGGAGTCGGCCGGGCTCACCTTCCTGATCGTGGACCGGCTGATCCGCCCGACCATCCCGATCGTGGCCGGGGTGCTCGGTGCGACCATGCACTGGAGCTCGACGGTGTTCGTCCGGGTGGTGCTCACCTGGGCGGTGTCGGGGGCGATGCCGCTGTCGATGTTGATCGTGGTGCTGGCCGATCCGGTGTCGGGGCCCTCCGATCGCATCCGCACCGGAATCTATGTGGCCGCGCTGGGCATCGTCGTCGGCGCGCTCGCCACCGCGACCCTGGCTCGCGCGGTGGCCGCCCCGATGCGGAAACTCCGCTTCGCGCTGGACCGGATCACCCACGGCGACCTCGAGGTGCGGGTGTCGGTGAACAGCGCCAGCGAAATCGGCCGGCTCGAGCATTCGGTCAATCAACTGGCGGCCGCGCTGCGCGAGCGGACCAGGATGCGCGATGTGTTCGGCAGGCACGTCGGTGACGAGGTGGCCGAGCGGGCGCTGGCCGGCGGGGTTGACCTGACCGGCGATGTGCGCGTGGTGTCGGCGTTGTTCGTCGACGTGACCGGTTCGGTGGAGATCTCCACCGGCCTGCCGCCGCAGGAGTTCGTGGCCAAGCTCAATCGGCTGCTCTCGATCGTGGTCGCCGCGACCGAGGACAACAACGGGCTGGTCAACAAGTTCGAAGGCGATGCCGCGCTGTGCATCTTCGGAGCGCCGATCGCCTTGCGCGACAACGCCACCCCCGCCCTGCGGGCCGCCCGCCGGATCCGGGACGAGGTGCTGGCCACCGGTGAGCTCGACATCGGCATCGGGGTCGCGCGCGGGCAGGTGTTCGCCGGTGACGTCGGCACCGACACCCGGCTGGAGTTCACCGTCATCGGCGACGCCGTCAACGAGGCCGCCCGGCTCACCACCGCGGCCAAGGCCGTGCATCGCCGGATCCTGGTGAGCGAATCGGTCATCGAGGCCGCCGCACCGCACGAACGCGCCACATGGGAGCCCTATGGGGAGCTGCCGCTGCGCGGGATGAGCGACCCGACACCGTCGTGGACCGATCTGCCGCAGGATGAGTCGACACCGCCGGATCAGGTGGCCGACGAGGGCACCACCATCGTCGAACCTCCGCGCCCGGCGCCCGCCCCCACTCGCGACCCGGCCGCCGGACCTGCCTGAACCGGGAGCCGGCACGCACGAAACGGTAGCCGGACGCCCACGGTTCATGTTGTGAGAGGAGACTTCAGGGATGAATCGTCAATCACCACCCGCGAGTTTGTTCAGTCACCTCGATGAAACCACCCCTACCGCCGCCTCGGCCGAGGACGGCGCCGCCGTCGCACCGGTGTTCAGCAGCGCGGGCACCGGCTCCGCGCCGACCGATGAAGCCGGCGCCCCCGCCGGCGGTGATCGATGAACCTGAAAGCCACGGCCGTGGACCTCGGGTACGCGGCGGGCTGGGGGCTGGTGCGGGCGCTACCGCAGCGGTGGGCGTTTGCCCTGTTCGACCGCGCGGCCGCTCGGTCGGTCCGTGACGGGAGCCCGGATCAGTTGCGGCGCAACCTGGCTCGGGTCCTCGGCACCACGCCGGACCAGGTGCCCGACGAGCTGATGCGCGCGAGCATGCGCTCCTACGCCCGCTATTGGTGCGAGGCGTTCCGGCTGCCGTCGATGGATCCGGTCGCGGTAGCCGACATCATCGAATCCTCCGCCACCGGGCTCGAGCACGTGCGCGCCGCGGTCGACAGCGGTAGCGGCGCGGTGCTGGCGCTGCCGCACAGCGGCAACTGGGATCTGGCGGGACTATGGGTGGTGCAGCGGATCGGTGCGCCGACCGTGGTCGCCGAGCGGCTGAAGCCGGAATCGCTGTTCCGTCGGTTCGTGCGCTTCCGCGAGGGGCTAGGTTTCGAGATCATCCCGCTCACCGGCGGTACGACCCCGCCGTTCACGCAGCTGACCGAGCGGATCCGGCAGGGGCGCGTGGTGTGCCTGCTCGGTGAGCGTGACCTGTCCGGCAAGGGTGTGCCGGTCACCTTCTTCGGCGAACCGGCCCACATGCCTGCGGGCCCGGCGCGTCTGGCGATCGACACCGGTGCGCCGCTGCTCCCCGTGCACTGCTGGTTCACCCCTGACGGCTGGGGATTCAGCGTCGGCGCCCCGATCGACACCACCGGCGGTGTGCAGTCCACCACCCAAGCCCTGGCCGACGCCTTCGCCACCGCCATCGCCGCCCACCCGGCCGACTGGCACATGCTGCAACCGTTGTGGACGGCCGATCACCGGGCACGGGAGCAAGCGCGGAAGTCGCAGGCGCGCTGAGGGGCGGCAACCGCTGCGGGGACGACATCCGCCCCGTGCGGGCGGATCATCGCGTGTGCGCATCCGCCGCGGAGGGCGGTCCACTGACCGGTGCCTCGGCTCCGGGAGCGAACGGCACGCAGCCGTTCCGCAGCCGCGCCGGCGCGCCGAAAGCAATGTCGATGGGCAGCCGGATCATCGGCGGCGCAACGACTCCCGAAGCGCGTCGGCCGTAGTGACCGGCAGGTCGCAGATCGATCCCCGGCAGACGTAGGCCGCGGCCGCGTCGTCGACGGGAGGGCGGTCGGCGAGCAGTGGAATCGAATCCGGTTCGGCGGCAACGATGATCGCGCCGCCCGGTGCTTCCGCCCGGGCTTCGGTCAGGAGGCCGGCGGCGGATGCTCGGTCGTCGGTCGCGATGGCGATCGCGAGGGGGCCGTGCAGCGCCGCCTCGGCGACGGTCAGCCACTGCCCGGCCGAGCGTGGGGCCTTGGCCAGGACCACGGTCCCGCGTTCGAGGGTGCGGTCGGCTAGTTCGCGGTAGCGGACGGCCCGGTCGGTGGTGGTACAGGCCGAGGCGGTCAGCAGTGCTTCCGCGAGCGAGGATGCGCCTGCTGGGGTCGCGCCGTCGATCGGGTCACGGGGACGGGCGACGAGCGTTTCGGCGTCGTCGGCGGTGTCGAACCAGCTGCCGGGCGCTTCGGGATCGGCGAAATGCTCGATGGCGGCGTCGAGCAATCGCTGCGCGTGCTCCAGCCATTCGAGTTCGCCGGTGGCCTGGTGAAGGGCGAGCAGGCCGGTCGCCAGCCAGGCGTAGTCCTCGAGCACTCCGGGGGCGGTTCCGGCCTTGCCGCCGAGCGAGGCACGCAGCACCCGATCGCCGACAACGTGTTCGGCCAGCAGGAACCTCGCGCAGCGCACCGCCGCTTGCAGCCAATCGTCGCGGTGCTGTGTGGTGGCCGCTTCCACCAGTGCCGTGATCGCCATGCCGTTCCAGGCGGTGACCACCTTGTCGTCGCGGTCCGGTTGCGGCCTGCGGGCGCGCTCGGTCCGCAGCGCCGAACGGATCCGCTCGAAACGGGCGGTGTCGTCCGGGTCGGTGTAGCGGGTCGGCACCGAGGTGCCCTGTTCGAAGTTGCCCGCGGTGGTGACGCCGAAGACCTCGGCCGCCCACGCGCCGTCGATGGGACCGAGCGCGGCGACCAGCTCAGCCGGCGACCAGACATACGTCGCGCCCTCGATACCCGGCTGTCCGGGCTCGATGTGGGTGTCGGCGTCGAGGGCGGAGGCGAAACCGCCGTGCTCGGTGCCCAGGTCGTCGCACAGGAATTCCACGATCTCACCGGTGACGCGGCGCGGCAGATCGTCGTCGGGCACCCGTCGCGCCAGGTGTGCGTAGGCGCGCAGCAGCTGGGCGTTGTCGTAGAGCATCTTCTCGAAATGCGGTACGACCCAGGCCGCGTCGACCGAGTACCGGGCGAATCCGCCGCGAATCTGGTCATAGATGCCGCCGTGCGCCATCGCCGCGCCGGTGCGCCGGACCACGTCCAGGATCGTGTCGTCGCCGGTGCGCTCCCAGCTGCGCAGCAGCCCTTCCATCAGCGCCGACGGCGGGAATTTCGGTGCGCCGCCGAATCCGCCGTGCTCGTCGTCCACGTCGCGCAGCACCGCCGCGACCGCGTGATCGAGCAGTTCGGACGTAATGGTCAGTTCGCTGTCGGGCAGCCCGCTGGCCTGCCCACGCAGGGCCTCCACCACCTGCGACGACGCCAGATTCACCTCATCGCGGCGGTTGCGCCAGGTGTCGGCGACCGCGGTCAGCAACTGCTGGAACGACGGCATCCCGCCGCGCGGCACCTTCGGGTAGTAGGTGCCGCAGTAGAACGGTTCACCGGCCGGGGTGAGGAAGCAGGTCATCGGCCAGCCGCCCTGGCCCGTCATCGCGACCGTGGCGTTCATGTACACCGCGTCCAGGTCGGGCCGCTCCTCGCGATCGACCTTGACGCAGACGTAGTTGTCGTTCATCAATGCCGCCGTCTCCGGGTCGGCGAACGACTCGTGCGCCATCACATGGCACCAGTGGCAGGAGGCGTACCCGATGGACAGCAGGATCGGCACATCCCGAGCCGCCGCCTCCGCCAGCGCATCGGCATCCCATTCCCGCCAGTGCACCGGATTGTCGGCGTGCTGACGCAGATACGGCGAGGTCGCGGTGGCCAATCGATTCACAGTGCCAGCCTTCCACACCTGGACCCTGCAAAACACGGTCCACTCCCCGCACCGGAGCGCAGGATTGCAGCGTGTGTGATACATTTTTGTGACACAATCAGAGCATGACCGCCATTCCGATTCGCGAACTGTCGCATCACACCGCACGGACGTTGGCACTGGTCAAGGCGGGTGAGACAGTCGACATCACCGAGCGCGGAACGATCATCGGCCGAATTGTGCCGGTCGATCCGACGCGTGACGCACGGGCTCGCCTGACGGCCGAAGGGCGAATGCGCCCCGCATCCAGGGGCCGCGCAGATCTACTCGCCGATATTCGCCGCCGAGCCGATCCGGCAGCCGCCGACGACCCGACCGGCGTCAGCGCGGCATTGCAGCAACTGCGCGACGGCGAGCGGTACTGATGCTCTACCTGGACACCAGCGCACTGGTCAAACTGGTCCACCCGGAAGCCGAGACCGACGCACTCTTGCGCTGGCTCGAGGAACGACCCGACCTGCCCTGGGTGGCGTCCGCTCTCGTCGAGGTCGAACTGGTCCGTGCCGTGCGGATGGCCGAACCAGCGGACCTCATTCACATCCCCGCCGTTCTCGCACGACTCGACATGGTGGAAATCGATGGCATCGTCCGAGCGAACGCAGCCGCGATTTCACCGGCAAACGTGCGCAGTCTGGACGCGATACATCTCGCCACAGCTCTCGAACTGGCCACAGACCTCACCGGCCTGGTCGCATATGACAAGCGCCTGGGCGAGGCCGCCGAAGCCGCCGGCTTGACCTGGATCGCACCGCGTTAGAACTGCGGCGGCAATCGACGTCCAGCCCAGCCACATTGCCCGTCAACGCAGCCGGTCGGCAATGCACCTGCGTCAACAGGTCAGCAACCCCGAACCATCACATCGCACCAGCGCAGGAGACCCCGCACCGCTACCTGTGCCGGCGCGTCGGCATACCCAGCGATCCGCCCCCGCCGTACGCAAGTGCGCACTCCCCATCTGCGGGAAATCGCGCGCCCCGAATGGGAAACTGGATACGTCATAGTCCGTCGCCGCGCCCGCGGCGATCGGATGTGGTTACCGGTCAGCACACCGGCCTCACCCGATAGGCGGTCATGGCGAGCAGGACAGCGCGATGAGCCGGCCGTCACCCCTCGACCTCGCCGAAATGCGCGCCATGGTGGCCCGCCTGGAACGCGTGATCGCCGAAGCCACCGACACCGTCGCCGAACTGAAAGCGGCCATCGCCGCCGCCGAAGCCTCACCGGCGAGCGTCACCGCTGCCCCTGCGGCGAACCCGCTCGTGGACGCCGCCACCCCCGCACCCGATCGTCCGCCGCGCCCGACCCCCTGGTCCAAGCGAAGACCCGCCGCGACAGCAGCGGGACACGCCGCTCATCCGACCGTGCCGGCAACCGCCGCGTCCCGTGCGCGCAACACGACGACCAGCGGCGCCCGTGCGGCAAAACCGCAACCGGCGACCCGCGATACCGCAGCCGCGAGTGCCGCGGACATACGTCCCGGCGGCCACCGCGCGACCACACCCCCTCCGCAGACCACTGTCGCCGCAGCGCCGCTCCACTCCCGGCCCGGCGATCTCCGCAAGGCCGCCGAGCCCGGCCTCTCCACGCCCGACCGCCCCCGCCCGGTCGCACCGCGCCCTGCCACCGCCGACCCCGCATCACCAAGCACCGCGAGTCGACATCCCGGCACCCGCACGACCCGGCCCCAACCCACTGACGTTGTCGCCTCACCACCAGCCACCGCACTCGAGCGACCGAGGCCCGACACCACAGACCCCGCCACCGGCTCCGGCGACACAGCACCCGACCGCGCTCGCCGCCCTGCGCCGCCGCCATCGATATCGCCTCTCGGACCCGGCCTGTCCGCGGCGGGCCAGAATTCCGGCGGCACTCGGACACCGAACAACCCGAACGAGTCCCCCGGCACTGAGAGTGCAGCGTCCGGCCCGTCCGCGCTGGACGGCTTGCCGGAAGCGCTGCGATCCCTTCGCGTGCCAACGGTCGGCCGTCCGCAGGGTGGGGCCGGCCGGGCACCAGGAGCGGGACCGGGCTCGCCCGGGGCCGAATATCACCCGGCGAGTGCTGCACCGTCAGCCGCGCGGCAGGCTCCCACGCAACCGCCGAGTGCGCAACCGGCTGCCGCGGACCCAGCCGCCACTCGACCGGCTTTCGCCCAACCAGCAGCCGCCGAGCCCGCTGCCAGCCAACCGCCTGCTCCCGACCAACCACTCGCCGCCGAACCCCCTGCCACACAACGGCCGGCCGCTCGCCGAACGGCCGGCCAACGACTCACCACCGCACAGCTCGATCAGTCGCCCCGCTCCGATGGGCACCCTCTGCTGGCCGAGCTGGCGGAGCGGCACGGGCTGACGTTGGTCGGCTTCGACGATGCACCACTCGATGCTTCCAACGCACGTGAGTTCGCCGAAGCGGTCGGCGACATGCTCACCAGATATCCGATCACGTTGCAGGGCATCGAGATTCGCTCTCCTGCCGGTGCCGCGCCGCCGCGCACGCTCGGCGCGGCCGCGCTGCCTCGAGCGGACCCCGCGCCGCTGTGGTTGATCCTCGACAGCACCGCGCTGGTGCCCCGGCAGCCGGCGGCCCCACGTTCCCGGAAGTGGCTGCGCGGGCGTCGTATTGCCGATCGCGCGGTGTACACGGCGGTGGTCCGGGCCTACGGCTGCGCCCTCGACGCGGCGGGTAACTTCCGTGCCCGTCAGCAAGCTCAGCGACTATTGGTCACCGAATCCCTGCGCGGCGGACCGGATCTCGCATTCAGCCCGCTGAACCCGGCTCAGGCCCTGGTGGACGCATTCACCGACGTCGTGTTGCACGACCGCGGCGCGGGCAGGCAGGCCAAGGCGTTGCACGACCTGCTGGTGACGATGGTGCGACCGGATAACTCCGAGGTCACGCCCTGACCTGCTGGTGGCCGCAGACGCATGGGCGCTATCGGCCGGTCGCGGCGATCGTCAACACCAGCGACGCGGCGGCAAGCACCAAATAGAACCCCGGATACATCAGATCGGAGTAGCCGCGGGCGCGGGCGAGCGTGGCTACCGCGCCGATGAAGTACAGCACCAGGCCGGCCGCTGCGGCAGCGCCCAGAGCCGGAACAGCCACACCCGCGAGCAACCCGAGCGCTCCGGCGAGTTTCACCAGGCCCAGCGGAATGATCCACGTGTGGGGAACTCCGTACTTGGTCATGTTGTCGAGCGTCCACCGGTTTCTCGCGAGGTCGGAGGCGGCCGCCACGAGGGTGGCGAGCGCGGTGACGATCAGGGTGGTGGCCGTTGCGATGAACATCATTCCTCCCGCGGGGTGCGGCTGTTGTCGCAGGATGGACGAGGCGCACCGGCACAATGTGATGGCCTCCGAACGTTGCGTTCATCACCCTCGACCGCGGTAAATGTCCGCACCGCCGGACGAACCCCTCGTCGTCCGGCGGTGCGCACGGGGTTCAGCGATCCTGGATGAGCCCGAGCACATTGCCGTCGGCATCGGTGACGGTGGCGACCACCCGCCCGCCCCCCACCTCGCGCGCCGGTTCCTGTACCGACGCCCCCGCCGCCACGAGCTCGGCGAGCTTGGCCTCGATATCGCCCACATGCCAGTACGCCACCGGTGAGGTCATCTGCTGCGGCCCGCCGTCGGGCACCAGCCCGATGTGCTGCCCCTCGGCCTCGAAGCCGACGTAGTAGGGCGAGTCGGTCTGCGGCGCGACGCCGAGCAGGGCGGTGTACAGCTGCTTGGCGGCTTCCAGGTCCGTCACCGGGTGCAGGACGGTCTTGATTCCCTGGGTGGTCGTCATGATCTCTCCTCGAGAAAAGCGCTGGTCGGGTCAGGCGGAGGGGCTGAGGCTGGCGGCCGCCTCCCAGACGAACCCGTCCGGGTCGGTGCACGGTGCGATATCGGCGGCGAACGCGATCCGGTGCGAACCGCTGCCCTCGGCAGGCACACCCGCGTCCTTGGCGGCGGCCTTGCGGCCGTAGAGGGCGAGCTTCACCGACGACGCCGGCGCCTCGAACTCGACGTACTTGCTGCCGAAGCTCTTGCCGACGGTCAGCCCGTGCTCGACGTAGAACTGTTTGGTCGCCTTGACGTTGTCCACGCCGAGCAGGACAACGAATTCGTCGATCTCCCTGGTGACCGGTCCGGTGTTCTTCTTCGCCGAGGTCGCGATCTTCCAGATCGAGCCGTCCGGCGCCGCGATGACGCCGCCGTAACCCCAGAAGCTCTTCTTGGCCGCCTTGACGATGGTCGCGCCGGCGTCGACGGCCGAGCCGATAAGGCTGTCCACCGTGTTCGGCTGCGAGACCACCAGCGACAACACGTAGCCACGGAACCCGCTGGTCGGGGCCTGCGAGCCGCGCACACGCAGCTTCTCGCCGAGACCGAACGCGGCGTCGTAGAAGGCTTCGGTAGCGGCGGGGTCGGTGGCCTCGAGGATGACGGACTGGATGGAAGCGGTGCTGGTCATGATCACTCCTGATGTCGGGGGCCGGTGTGCCTGTCGCGCTGATCCGGCTGTGTTCACAGCTTCGCGCCGGAGGGCCACCCGCCACATCCGTGGCGACCACGGAATCGACCACGGATCACACGCACGCAGTGCGTCCGTGCCGGCACCGGACGTCTGCGTACCGATCCGTATCCGACCGCGAAGTATGATCACGCGACCACGAGCAGGATGGGAGTCATGGCGGCGACGGTGGAGATCTCGGCGCGCGAAGCCGAGGTGCTCTCGCTGGTGGGGCAGCATCTGAGCAACGCCGAGATCGGTGCGCGCTTGTTCATCTCGGTGCGCACGGTGGAAAGCCATGTGTCCTCGCTGCTGCGCAAGCTGGAGGTGCCGGATCGCCGGGCGCTGGCCCAGCGCGCCGCCCAGCCGCAGGCCGATGCGCACCCGCAGCCCGCCCCGGCTCTGCCCAAGCCGCTGACCTCGTTCATCGGCCGGGCCCGCGAACGTGCCGAGTTGAGCCGGCTGATCACCGAGCAGCGCCAGGTGAGCGCGGTCGGCCCCGGCGGCGTGGGAAAGACCCGGCTCGCGCTGGCCGTCGCCGCCGACGCGGCCGCTGCTTTCCCCGACGGTGTGTGGTTCGTCGATCTGGTGCCGATCACCAGCCCCGATATCTGTGTGGTCGCCGGGACGGTCGCGTTCGCGCTCGGTCTGGGCGAGCAGCCCGGCCGTGGCATGGACGAGTCGGTGCTCGCCGCACTCGCCGATCGGCAGGCGCTGCTGATCCTCGACAATTGCGAGCACGTGCTCGACGGGGTGGCGCCGTTCATCGAACGCCTGCTCGCCGCCTGTCCCCGGATGACGGTGCTGGCCACCAGCCGCGCCCGGCTGATGGTGCCGTTCGAGCGCGTATATCCGGTGGCGCCGATGTCGCTGGCCGGCGCCGGTACTTCGGATGCGGTCGAACTGTTCATGGATCGCGCCGCCGCCAGCGGCTGGCCGCCGAACAACGCACTGCGCGACCAGGTGTGCGCATTCTGCGAACGGCTGGACGGTGTGGCATTGGCCATCGAACTGGCCGCCGCCCGCTGGACCACCCTCGGCCTGGACGGTCTCGAGGCCGGGCTCTCCGATCAGCTGCGCATGCTCTCGGGCGGCTCCCGCGCCGAAGACCGGCACCGCTCGGTGCGCGCCGCCCTGGACTGGAGCCACGACCTGCTCGATCCCGACGACCGGTTGCTGCTGCGGCGGATCTCGGTGTTCATGAAGTCGTTCACCGTGCAGGCGGCGGCGCGGGTCGGTGGGCTGGATCTGGGTGTCGCCGCCGACGGGTTGGCCCGGCTGGCCGAGCAGAGCCTGCTGGTGGTGGCGGCCACCGCGAACGGGACCGAATACCGTGCGCTGGAAACCATTCGGCAGTACGGCATGGAACGCCTCACCCAGGCAGGCGAACTCATCGACACGCGGTCCCGCCATCTGCGCTGGTGCCTGGCCGAAGCCGAGGCACTCGACGTGATCGGCCCCGATTGGCGCTCCCGATTCGACCGGGTGGCCGACGATTTCCGGGCCGCCATGGCCTGGGCCGCCGATCGGCCGGAGCAACGCACCGATACCCGCGAACTCGCCGAGCGGATGGCGCGACTGTGCTTCACTCGCAACCTGATCGGCGAATCCCAGATGCGCTACGAGCAGGCCGCCGCACTCGCCGACGACGCGGCTGTGGCCGCGTCGATGCTGCGGCAGGCGGCGGGCGCGGCCGGTTGCCAGCTGCGCGGCGAGGACATGGACCGTCTGCACCGCGAAGCCGCCGAGGCCGCCCGCCGTTGCGGCGACTCCGCGGGCGCGGCCTGCGATCTCGCGACCGCGGCCGCCGACTCCTACCGGTTCGCGGGCAAATTCGTCCGCGTGCTCCCGCCTGCGGAATCGCTGACCCTCATCGCCGAGGCCCGGGAACTCGCCGGCGACGACCCGCGGGCGCAGGCGGCCATCGCCTTGGCCGAGGCCGGGCGCATGCTCACCGAGAATCTCACCGGGCAGCACCCGCACGGCGAGGTGGTGCCGGAAATCCTCGCCCGTGCCGAACACGCCGTCGACCTCGCCCAGCGCACCGGCGATCCGCTCGCCTTCTCGGCAGCACTCGACACGCTGGCCGGCGTGCAGAGCTGGGCCGGTGACACCTTCGGTGCCGCCGCCACCACCCTGCGTCGGATGGCGGTCCTGGACACCGCTCCGCGAACCCCGGCCGCCACTCATGAGCTGATCGAGGCACTCGGCGAGGCCACCGAGGCGAGCCTCGGCGCGGGTGACCTGCCCGGTGCCCGCCGCTGGGCACGCCAACTGGCCGATCATCCGTTGCTGGCCGAGGTCGGGCACCGCGCCACGAGCTGGCTGCTGGTGACCGACGCGCTGGCGGGTGACGTCGAGCAGGTCCGCATCCACAGCGTCCGCTTCCTCGACTCCTGGCAGCGCGCGGGCAGCCCCGCCCGTTCGCTACTCGGTCCGGCGATGGCCGGTGTGGCGATGATCCACGACCTGCGCGACGACCAGGACGCACACGCCGAATGGGCCGAGTACGCCCGCCGAGCAGACGCCACGCCCGTGCGAACCCACGGCTACGGCGCCGTCTTCGACGCACTCGCCATGCTCCACCACGGACAGCCGGCCCAGGCATCGCAACGCATGGCCGCCGCCCCCGACGAGGTGTGGCGCTGGGTCACCTGGATCTGGCTGCACTGGTACGTCGCGCTGCGCGCCGAGGCCGCGGTCCTCGCCGGGAGCCCCGAGGCGAGCGACCGCATCGCCGAGGCCCGAAACATCGTGGCGGGCAACCCTATTGCCGAAGCGCTCGTGGAGCGTGCCGAAGCCTTGTTCGCCGGGGACCCGCAGCGAACGCTCGCGACGGCCGCCACATTCGACGCCGCGGGCTGCGGCTACCAAGCGGCACGGTCCCGAATACTGGCCGGCGACGACCGGGGCGCCGCCGCGATCGGCGACCTCGGGCTCACCCCGATGGCACCGGGTCCACAAAAACCCATTTGATCGGCTTCCTACAGTGGAGTGCGTGATCCGTACCGCCGCCCTCGCCCACATCCGTGACCGCCGCCTCATCCAGACGCGTTCGGTGGGGAAAGAGGTCTTCTACATGGCGGGCGGCAAGATCGACCCGGGTGAGACCCCGGTCGAGGCGCTGCATCGTGAGATCCGCGAGGAACTCGGCGTGGGGGTCCGGGATGTCAGCGAGCTGGGTGTCTTCCACGCCGAGGCCTACGGGCACGCGCCGGGCACCCCGTTGCAGATGAACTGCTTCACCGCCGATCTGACCGGCGTCCCGACACCCACCAGCGAAATCGCCGAACTGCGCTACTTCACCGTCAGCGAATACGCGGCCATGGATCACGTGGCGCCCGGTTCGATGATGGTGTTCCGGCACCTGCACGAGCTCGGTCTCATCGACTGGTGAAAGCGGGTGCTGAACGTCAGCTTTCAGCACCCGACGCCTACACACCCGGCCTTCGCGTAAAGCCCACTACCACTTCGTTTCCCGGCACCTCATCCGCCGCGCAACCATGATCGCCGTTCGATCTCGGCCGCACAACAAACCCGTAGCAACCGAAAAACCCAGTGCGGTGGGAAAACTCGCCCGGTAGACTGCACAGTGCGCCCGGAACGAGCGCAGCGGCGCCCCCACCCGAGCCACCTCGGCTCATCAGGGTGAAGCGATGCGCCATCACCGAACTCATCCCGGGCGTCCAAACTTCCCGCCGCGAAACACGGTCTACGGCAAACCATACGAGCGAGTGTGCCTCGCACCGACCTCGCGCACCTACGTACGAAACCTGCCGATCAAGACGCGACGACCGCCGCCGCACAACGTGCGGGCCCTACACGCCTCGCCAGCCGACAGGCTCGACCCCGTCTCACTCTGTCGTCACCCCAGCGTGCAAGCGCGTCGAGCAGTGTCGCATCCGACTCGGCGACACGGCGACACGGCGGCACGGCGGCACGGCGGCACGGCGGCACGGCGGCACGGCGGCACGGGCCGGAGTGTCGCGCCGCATACGGCACGGCGGCGATCCGATGCCCTCAACGACATCGGGCCCGAGACCGTGGTGTGGTCTCGGGCCCGATGCGAACTTCAACACTCAGCCGGTTTCAGCACGTCCGCCGGCGTCGGCGCGTCCATCGGAATCGGCACGCTTCCCGGCGTCCTCCTCCGCGTCCGCGCGCAATGCGATCCCCGGCTCGGTCCCCTCATCGGCTGCCTGGTCCGGCTCCGGATGCTCGGGCTCGAACTGCTCGGGCAGATTCTTCAGATGCTTGTTCATCGAGCGCACCAGCAGGAACGTGCCGACCAACAGGATCAGCACGATGATCAGACCGAACGGCGAGGCCTTGCCGAATTCGGGGCCGGTGGGTGTGCCCGGGGTTTGGGCGAGTAGAGCGAGCATCACCGGTGCTCGTCCTCGATACCGGCGAACAGGTCGTTCTCGGGCAGGGCGGTGCGCACGCGGGTGCGGGCCAGTTCGAACTCCTCGGTCGGCCACAGCCGCTGCTGGATCTCCAGCGGGACCGCGAAGAACGCGCCGTTGGGGTCGATCTGGGTGGCATGCGCGCGCAGGGCGTCGTCACGCTGCGGGAAGTACTTGGCGCACTCGACCTGGGTGGTGACCCTGGTCATCACATCGCCGCGCTCGACGGCGTACTTGCGCATCCGGTCCAGCCACT
This sequence comes from Nocardia cyriacigeorgica NBRC 100375, assembly GCF_000308555.1. GTDB lineage: Bacteria > Actinomycetota > Actinomycetes > Mycobacteriales > Mycobacteriaceae > Nocardia > Nocardia cyriacigeorgica. Next base: position 50,987 of record NZ_BAFY01000203.1, read on the forward strand.
CCCGCATCGGGAACGGCTCGCCCATACGCTCGTACTCCTCGGCGAACACCTCCAGCCGGCGGATGCTGAACCCGTGGTCGTAGTACAGCTTGAGCGGTGTCCACGGCTCGCCCGCGTCCGGGAACTTCTCCGGATCGCCCGCCGCCTCGAACGCGGCCACCGACACCTCGTGGCAGCGGATGTGGTCCGGATGCGGGTAGCCGCCGGTCTCGTCGTAGGTGGTCATGACGTGCGGTTTGAACTCGCGCACCACCCGCACCAGCGCCTCGGTGGCCTCTTCCAGCGGGACCAGCGCGAAACAGCCCTCGGGCAGCGGTGGCAGCGGGTCGCCCTCGGGAAGGCCGGAGTCGACGAATCCCAGCCAGGTCTGCTTGACGCCGAGCGCGGCGGCCGCCGCCGCCATCTCCTCGCGGCGGATCTCGTCGATCCGGTCCAGCACACCGGGGGTATCCATCGCCGGGTTCAGGATGCTGCCGCGTTCGCCGCCGGTCAGCGTGACGACGAGGACATCGTTGCCTTCATCGGCATACCTTGCGGTGGTCGCGGCGCCCTTGCTCGATTCGTCGTCGGGGTGGGCGTGCACCGCCATGAGGCGAAGGCCACTCACTTCACGTTCACCGTCGCTCTCGCATCGCGGGTGGGTCGGGAGATTCCCGTCAGGTCTTCGTTCTCTATAGTTCCATTCCGACCGATTCTGTTCCGACCTACCCCCCGCGAGCGCCGTCACACGCCCGCAGCGGGGCCCGAAGGACGCGCATGACCGCCTCGATGCTCGCAACCGCATGCTTGCGTAACCACGCAGGGGCTCGCGGGCATGCGAAAGGTGGCACCGCATGACCGAGCCGGACCCAAGCCGCGCCGCCGACGTCGCGGCCCGCAATGCCGACCGCTACGGCGCCCGCCCGTCCGGCCAGCGGACCAGGCGCAAGCTGATCGCGCTCGGCCTCGGCCTGGTGGTGCTGGTGGCCGGGGTCGTGGTGGCCTATCTCGGCTGGTCGAAGTACGGCCCGGACGACATCCAGGCCGAACAGCTCGGCTACACCGTCATCGACGACTCGACCATCGAGGTGCGGATCAAGGTCACCCGCGACGATCCCACCGAGCCCGTGGTCTGCTTCGTGCGGGCGATGTCGAGGGACAACGCCGAGGTCGGCCGCCGTGAGGTGCTGATCGTCGGGGCCGACCCGAACGCCACCGAGGACTACGGCACCATCGAACTCACCACCCATGTCCGGTCCTCCGAGCGGCCGTCCTCGGCCAGTGTCTACGGATGCACCGACAAGGTGCCGCAGTACCTGCGCGCGGGCTGAAATAACGCCGTTACGGCGCGAACTGTTCAGAAAATAAACTCCGACCTGCGCATTTATGAACCATGCTAAAATGGCTTCACGCACGGTTCCGGGGCACGGAGCCGTGTTTGCTGCATTGGCGGCCGGCGCGGTTCCGGATCGGCGAGATTATCCGGGATCAGGTCTGTGAAGGTTCGAAGAACTTCCCAGGAACGCTCCAGCCGTCTGCTTGTGCATGCCCGCGTGCGGGTGGGTACACGCAGTATCAGGGAATCCTGGCTCGCCGGGAACAACTACTAGGGAGTGATCGAGATGACTGAGACGCAAGTGACCTGGCTGACCCCGGAGTCGCACGACAGGCTCAAGAGCGAACTCGACGCGCTCATCGCCAACCGTCCGGTCATCGCCGCCGAGATCAACGAACGCCGTGAAGAGGGCGACCTCAAGGAGAACGGCGGATACCACGCCGCGCGCGAGGAGCAGGGTCAGCAGGAAGCTCGCATCCGCCAGCTGCAGGAGCTGCTGAACAACGCCAAGGTGGGCGTCGCGCCCACCAAGTCCGGCGTCGCGCTGCCGGGTTCTGTGGTCAAGGTCTACTACGACGGCGACGAATCCGACACCGAGACCTTCCTCATCGCGACCCGCGAAGAGGGCCTCAGCGACTCCAAACTGGAGACCTACTCCCCCAATTCGCCGCTGGGCGGTGCGCTCATCGACGCGAAGGTCGGCGAGACCCGCGAATACACCCTGCCCAACGGCAACACCATGAAGGTGACGTTGATCAGCGCGGAGCCCTACCACAGCTGATCCGGCCCGCGGCCGGCGTCGCCCGGCCGGGCCCACAGACGCGAACGGCCGCATCCGGTTCTCCGGATGCGGCCGTTTCGTCATCTGCTCGCTCTCAGCTCAGCGCCTGCTCGAGGTCGGCGAGCAGGTCGCTGACGTCTTCGATACCCACCGACAGCCGCACCAGATCCGCGGGCACCTCGAGCATCGAGCCCGCGGTGGAGGCGTGGGTCATGGCCGACGGATGTTCGATCAGCGATTCCACCCCACCCAGCGATTCGGCCAGGGTGAAGATCTTGGTCCGAGAGCAGAAATCGCGGGCCGCGTCGGGGCCGTCGTGCAGCCGCACCGAGATCATGCCGCCGAAGCGGCGCATCTGCTTGTCGGCCACCGCATGGCCCGGGTGCTCGTTCAGGCCGGGGTAGATGACGTGGGAGATCTTCGGGTGCCGGGTCAGGAACTCGGCGAGGGTCTCGGCGTTGTCGCAGTGCCGGTCCATCCGCAGGGCCAGGGTCTTGGTGCCGCGCATGGTGAGGAAGGCATCGAACGGGCCGGGGACAGCGCCCGCGCCGTTCTGCAAGAACGCGAACGCGGCGTCGAGCTCGGCATCGTTGGTGATCAGCGCGCCACCGATGACGTCGGAGTGACCGCCCAGGTACTTGGTGGTCGAGTGCACCACGATGTCGGCGCCCAGCAGCAGCGGCTGCTGCAGGTACGGGGTGGCGAAGGTGTTGTCGACCACCAGCTTGGCGCCGGCCGCGTGCGCGACGTCGGCGAGGGCGGGGATGTCACCGATGCTGAGCAGCGGGTTGGTGGGGGTCTCGATCCACACCAGCTTGGTGTTGGGACGGATCGCGGCGCGCATCTCGTCGACGTTGAACACGTGCGCGGGCGAATGCTCGATGCCCCACTGGCTGAACACCTTGTCGATGAGCCGGAAGGTGCCGCCGTAGGCGTCGTCGGGGATGACGATGTGGTCACCGGGACGCAGGGTGGCGCGCAGGGCGCAGTCGGTGGCGGCCATGCCCGAGGCGAAGGCGCGGCCGTAGCGGCCGTCTTCCAGCGCGGCGAGGTTGGCTTCCAGGGCGGTGCGGGTGGGGTTGCCGGTGCGGGCGTATTCGTAGCCGTCCCGCAGGCCGCCGACGCCGTCCTGGGCGAAGGTGGAGCTCGCGTAGATGGGCACGTTCACCGCGCCGGTCTGGGGATCGGGATCGAAACCGGCGTGCACGGCCCTGGTGGAGAATCCCAGCTCACTCATGTGCCTCAGCCTAAAGGCAGCGTTTTCCGCGCCGACGGCCGGTTCTCCCGTTGGGCGTGTCGGCTCCCGCGACGCCCGTTTACGCTGTCCCCATGGTGACCGTCGAAGAACTGTTCGCGATCGATGCGCTGCTGACCGACACCGAACGCGAGATCCGCGACACCGTCGCGGCGTTCGCGGCCGAACGGCTGCGCCCGCATATCGCCGATTGGTTCGAGGCGGGCACCTTCCCGGCCCGCGATATAGCCCCCGAACTGGGCAAACTGGGTCTGCTCGGCATGCACCTGGAGGGTTACGGCTGCGCTGGCATGTCGGCCACCACCTACGGACTGGCCTGTCAGGAGTTGGAGGCCGTCGACTCCGGTGTGCGCTCGATGGTGTCGGTGCAGGGTTCGCTGGCGATGACCGCGATCCACAAGTTCGGTTCCGAGGAGCAGAAGCAGCAGTGGCTGCCGGAGATGGCGGCCGGCCGTGCGCTCGGCTGTTTCGGGCTGACCGAACCCGACTTCGGCTCCAACCCCGGCGGTATGCGCACCCGGGCGCGTCGCGACGGCGACGACTGGGTGCTCAACGGCTCGAAGATGTGGATCACCAACGGCTCGGTGGCCGATGTCGCGGTGGTGTGGGCGCAGGTCGACGTCGACGGTAAACAGGTCGTGCACGGCTTCCTGGTGCCCGCGGGCACCCCCGGTTTCACCGCGCGGGAAATGCATCGCAAGCTCTCGCTGCGCGCCTCGGTGACCGCCGAACTCGATTTCGACGAGGTGCGGCTGCCCGCGGACGCGCAGCTGCCCGAGGCGCGTGGACTGTCCGCGCCGCTGGCCTGCCTGAGCGAGGCCCGGTTCGGCATCATCTTCGGCGCGCTCGGCGCGGCCCGCGACTGCCTCACCGCCACCATCGAATACGCCCGCACCCGCGAGGTTTTCGACAAACCGCTGGCCGCCTATCAGCTCACCCAGGCCAAGATCGCCGATATGGCGCTGGAGTTCGGTAAAGGACAGCTGCTGGCACTGCATCTGGGCCGGTTGAAGGATCGCGGCGAGATCGCGCCGGAACAGATCAGCGCCGGCAAGCTCAACAGCACCCGCGAGGCCATCGCGATCGCGCGCGAATGCCGGACGATTCTGGGCGCCAACGGAATCACGCTGGACTACCCAGTGCTGCGCCACGCCAACAATCTCGAATCGGTGCTCACCTACGAGGGCACCGCCGAGGTTCATCAGCTGGTGCTCGGAAATGCGCTCACCGGAGCCAAAGCGTTCCGGTAGGCGGTAATTCGCGGCGGCGCCGGCGCGTCCGGCGCCGCACCTCACTCGGCGCCGGAGCGCGCGCGGAGAACATTGTTACCGCTCGTCATTCGAGGGCCATCTGGATGTCACCCATCGGCCCAGGCGATCGCGCACGCTATAACCGCACCCGAAGACGGGTTCGACGCAGGGGAATCGGCGGGTGCGCTGACACCGAAATGCGGAGGTGCGCAATGAACTCGCTGTCGTCCGGGACCGCCGTCCACGCCACGGTCACCGACTATCGCCAGAGTTACCGAGCGCGTGAACGTGGAACGCTCGCCGACCCGGTCGACGCCCGCCCGCTACCCGATCAGCGCGACCTGGTCGCGGCCTTCGCGGGCCGCCGCGAGGAACATCCGCTGCTGGACTGGGCGCAGGAACTGGCCGATCTGCACCGCGCCCGGCAACGCAACCCGCTCGCCACAGCCGGAATCGATTGCCGGCGCCACGAACTCGTCGCCCGCATCGACAACTGGGTGCGCACCCGCATCCCCGGCCGCTACGCCACCCGGCAACTACGCGCCGCCTCCCTCGGCGCCACCGTCGACCGCATGGCCGCCGCCCACGTCCACGCCAGCCACCTGCTGCACACCGCCGAACGCGTCTCCGACGACCGCGTGCATGCCGCGTGGTACCGGCTGGCCCTGCTGGCCGACACCTGGACCGACCTGATCACCAGCGCGCCCGAACAAGGACGAACGAAGCGGCGATACGAGACCGGCGCGACGCCGTAGACGGCGAGTCGTCACGCGTGTTTCCCGGCACCGCCGCCGCGACCCTTGCCCGGGCAAATCGGGTTTCGATAAGGTCACAGCCAGCCGAGGGGGCGGAAATCCGAATCCGGTCCCGTATTCACGTGACCAGGGTCGGGAGGAGCCGGTGATGAAGCTGGTGAAGGGGCGGTACCTGCTCGCTATCGGGGCTGTGGTGTTGGTTGCGGCGGGGTGTGGGGGGTCGACGGAGGGGGACGCGCAGCCGGTGGGGTCGACGGGAAGTACGAATGGGGCGGGGAGCACGAGTACGACTGAGGGGTCGATTCCGGAGAACGTGCCGAGCGGGTTCGATCCGTGTGCGGATATCCCGCAGGAGGTGCTGGACTCGGAAGGCCTGCGCAACGAGTCGAATTCGGATGCGATTGGCCCGAACGGCACCAAGTGGCAGGGGTGCGGTTGGGTCCAGACCGACGGTTACGCGCCGTCGATCCGAGTCACGAATATCACTGTCGACATGGTTCGTGACAACAGCGGGCGCGTAATCCGTGACGAGTACACCATCGACGGCCGCGACGCGATCGCGTCGAATCCTGACGATGAAAAGGACCCGCGCTCTGTGTGCACCCTCCATGTCGCCATGAACGATGGCAGCCTCGAGTTCCTCTTGGACAACCCGTCGTCTCGCAAGAAGACCGGCCACCTCGACACCTGCCAGCTCGCGCGAACTCTTGCCGAAAAAGTTGTACCGCTGATCCCGCCCGGCGCATAGCACGACACTGCTTTCCGCGATCGACCTACAACGGGGGAATTCTTACATGAGCGACGACACACCACAGCAAGCTCTTGCGGGGCTGATCACCGATGCCACCGAAGGTCGGCTTTCCGTCCAGATCAGCGGTGACGTCAGGGTCAATGCAGAAGAGTTCGTCTACATCGACCGCGACTGCACCGCGTTCAAGGACCTCATCATGGAGCTCCAACGAACGGCAACTGAAATCTCGGACCAAGAAAAATGGGGGTTGGGCGAGGATCAGGACCCACTCTCATCTGCGAGCATTCTCGTCAGCCGGTTCCGAGAGAAAGCCAAGGGCTCCGACAACAGCGTTTACTCCATCCTCGAAGAGCACTACAAGATCGTCGACGAGATCCAGCAACTCCACAAAGCGATCGCTCAGCGCTACATCGACACCGATGAGACGTTCGCCGCCCGCTACAACCAGCTCACGGCGGAACTACCGCCGCCGGGGCCGATTGCCCCGACGCGTACCCAGCCCGGCGTCGTCCCCGTAGCGAAGTAGGCGGCGATGTCCGAGATTCAGAATGAACTGCCGCGAATCAAGGACGGCGAGAACCCCGACCATCTGGCGCACGCTCAGATCAATGCCGCGTTCACGCCGTTGAATACGACCGAAGCGTTCGCGGCGGCGAACAAGTTCACCGAGATCGAGAACAAGTGGACCGATGGGGTTCGGGTGTTCGCGGCGCGGATTCAGCGCTCCAGCTCGGCCGCCTGGGATGGTCCGGCGGCAGAAGCGGCCCGTTCGGCGCTGTCCAATTACACGACTCGGGCCCAGGATCTGTCTCCGGTGTTGCAGGCGCTGGGCAACCGCGTCTACGGCGCGGTCGATTCGATCAATTCGACCAAGCGTGAACTTCCGGAGGTGGTCGAGAAGGGCAAGACGTGGACTCCGACGCTCATGCCGGGGCCCAGCGCCATCGCCCGCGCGGTGCGCGATGACGCCGAGGCCACCGCACGCGAGGTGATGGGCACGCATTACGTGAAACCGTTCGTCAAGGCCGACAGCGAGATTCCGGTGCTGCCGAAGCCGGATGACCCCACCCAACCGCTGGTTCCGCCGGTGAAACCGCCGACCGAAGGCCGCGAGTGGGAAGGCGGGGGCGGCGATACCGGCGGCGGAGATGGCGGCGGTGACGGCTCCGGCGGCGGCGATCAGGGCGGCGGTGGCGACCAGGGCGGTACCGAAGGAGAAACCGAGGAGAACACCGGCACCGAGGAAACCGGCGGCGAAACCACCGAGGAGCAGCAGGATCCGACGACCACGGCGGCGAATACCACCACCCCGCCGAGTACGCCGGCGAGCACCACGTCCCGCCTGACGGACCCGTCACTCACCTCCACCACACCGGCGGGCGTGAACTCCGCCGGGTACTCCCCGACCGGTGTGCCGGGCGGTCGGACGGGTGGATCGACAGGCACGGGCGGCATGGGGCGCGGAGGCGGCGCGGGTGCCGGACCCGGTTCCGGTGGCTCGGGTTCCGGCAGCGAGAAGCCGGGTGCCGGGCGCAGCCTTCCCGGCGGTCCGGGCGGCCTCGCCGCTCAGACCGGCGCGGGTGCGGCTGCCGCCGCGAGGGCTGCCGCGACCGGGCGCGGCATGATGGGTATGCCGATGGGCGGGATGGCTCCTGGCGCGGGGCGGGGCGGCAATGCCGAGGAGAACGAGCACAAGACGCCGGATTATCTGGTCACCGCCGAGAACACCGATGAGCTGCTCGGTGAAGTTCCCAAGACGGTCGCGGGTGGCGTGATCGGCGGTGATGTGCCCTCGGCAGCACCGGTGCGCGAGCAAGACGGGGAGGGCAGCCGTTGACCGAATGGAACTGGGACCCCGATGATTTCGCGGCCCTCTGGTACAGCGACGCCCACGACCGATTCCCGCGCCCGCTGCGGTATGTCAGCCGCTTCGCTTTCCTCGGCGAAGCGGCGGCGCACCGCGAGAAGGTGCGCGCGGGCTACGACCGCGACGAACTCGAACGTATCCAGCTCGCATTCCACACCCTCGCCGCATCCGATTTCCGCATCGAAATACTCGGCGGGACAACGAAAACCAAGCGCGGCAGGGAAGGCGAGTACCGCGTCGTCGGGGCGAGTACGGCGTATCAGGCGGTCGTGCTGTCGCAAGCGGCCTACGACGGCGTCGACGGGCCGATCACCTGCCGGCTGTTCCGCCCCGAGCATCTAGCCGGCCGGTTGACCGCGGCCATGCCCTCCTGCGCACCCGGCAAGCAGCCTGCCGCGACCTTCCACCTGGCCGACCTCGATCCCGCTCGCACGCCGCATCATTCGAGCTTCGCGCACCGCAGCCCGCGCGAGGAATATCAGCGCCTGGCCCTGCGCCCGGCCGACGGCGGCGGCAATGCCTGCCTGTTCACCGGACCGCTCCACAGCCGCCCCGACCCCTGGTACGCCACCCAGTGGTACGACATCACCGGGGACGGCCGCTACCAGGAACACCGCATCCGCGACCAGCTCACCGTTCGCCCCGCGACCGGCGCCACCCTGACCGAGCAGTTCGCGCACTGGATCGAACGGGCCCGCCGCCGCATCCGCGAGGAAGCCGAGGAAGCTGCCTGGTAATGCGGGCGACCGGTCCCGACGATGCCGGTTGAGACCCCCGGCGAGGTCGATCCGACCGAGCGGCCAGAGCGGGGGCCACACGATCGCCCACTGCGGGCGGCGGCTGGTGAGTCCGTTCGCCGACGAGTATCTCGCCCCCCAGTTTTGGGGGCGCTCTGAGCCGCGCTCGGGTACCTCGACCCGCGGTACTGTTCGCTGTCCCCACAGACAGCGACCGAACAGTCTGTTCCTTCGACAGGTGTGTCCGGCTGCCGTCATCGATTGACAGAGAGACCTTTGGTGAAGCGCATTTTTGCAATTGGGCTGGCTTTCGTCGCGGTAGCGGCGGTGGGCTGCGGCTCGGAAGAGTCCACGACCGCGGATACCTCGTCCGTATCGGCCGCGGCCGACACCGAGGGCGGCGACGCGCAGCAGATCCGCGACCTCATCGCGCAGCAGGAGCCCGCGATGGCGACCTTCGACTTCGACCGGATGGCCGAACTCACCTGCACCAAGTACCGCGACCAGGTCAAGAACCTGCCGGACACCATGTTCCCGCCGCTCAGCTCGGCGGGAACGGCCGAGGAGTTCGCCGCCAAGCCGGCCGATCAGCTGGCCGCCGCGCTGAAGGCCGAATACCCAGCCGCCTCCGACGAGAGCATCAACAACCTGGTCGACGCGTTCATCCGCTACGACGAACCGGCCTACAAGGCGGCGAATCTGGCCATCATGCGCGAAACCACCACGGTCACCGTCGACAAGGTCGACAACATCGAGGTGACCGGGGATACCGCCACCGCCGACCTCACCACCACCTGGAAGAACGAAGGCGCGGAGTCGGAAACCAAGACCGAACCCAACGCCTACGTCAAGGAAGACGGTAAGTGGTTGGACTGCCAGCAGCCCTCGTAACGGGCACCGACGCCGGGATGCGGGCACGGCGGTGATCGCCTTCCTGCCAGGTAGGGCCAATCCGTCGGCGGCAGGCCCGAGACCACGCGGGTAACCGGTCCCCGGCGACGGTACGCCGGAGGCCGGCGCGGCCGGCCGCACCGGAAGCCGCACGCCGTTATGCCCGAGCCGGTAGTCACCGGCTCGGGCCGGCGGCTTTCAGATCCGGGTCATGGTCGAGGCGTATCCGCCGCCGCCCGGGTACACCCATTCGCCGCTGACCGTGGTGCCTTCGGCGTCGAAGGTGCCCTTGTAGTAGGCCGGGCTGCCTTTGGCTCCGCCCCAGATGGTGAGGGTGTCACCGTCGAGTTCGTAGACGTAGTCGAAGGTGTTGCCGACCGAGTCGTAGTACCGGGAGACCACGTCGGGGCCGGTCGGTTCACCAAACGGGTGCAGGTTGCCGATCACTTCCAAGCCGGTGACAGGCTCGCCGTACTGGGTGAGGTCGACGTGCTGGAGCAGGAAGAACCGGCCGGGCATCCATTCGTAGCGCACGGTGCCTTCGGCGCCGCCGCTGACTTTCCAGGTGCCGACGAGGCGGTCCAGGGCCTGGAGCTCGGGGGTGGGCTGCTGCTGGCTGTCGTTCATCGTCTTACTCCTTCTGTGTGGGTCGTTCGCTGGTACCTCGGAGCGATCACGGGGTCTTCGACATCCCTCGACTGTGAGCTGAATCACTTCCGAGCAGTGTCGGGATCTGCCAGGCGGCTCCGAGGTAGCAAGGGAGAACCCACCACCACATCGGAGGACCTGTGAAATATCTGCTGCTCGGCTACACCCCCGCCGCCGCATGGGACGCCGCGACCGCCGACACCCCGTCCGAGGAGGCGCTGGCCGCGTTCGCCACCTACCAGCAGCTGGAAAAGGAACTGTTCGCCTCCGGCGAGTTGGTCAGCACGGAGGGGCTCGGGCATCCGGCCGTGAGTACCACCGTGCGCAAGACCGACGATGGCGTGGTCGCCACCGACGGGCCGTTCGCGGAGTTGAAGGAAGTACTGGCCAGCTTCGCCGTGATCGACGTCGCCGGACACGAACGGGCGGTGGAGATCACCGCGCGTATCGTCGAAGCGCTCGGCGAGCCGATCGAGATCCGCCCGATCATGGGCGAGGAATTCGGCGCGTGACCCCGGAGATCGAGGACCTGTTGCGCGCCGAGGCGCCGCAGGTCCTCGGTGCGCTGGTCCGCCGGTTCGGGCGCTTCGACATCGCCGAGGACGCCGTGCAGGAAGCATTGCTGGCCGCGGCCCAGTCGTGGCCGGTCGAGGGTGTCCCGGAAGGCCCGCGCAGTTGGCTGATCCGCGTCGCCTACCGGCGCATGGTGGATCTGCTGCGCTCCGATCAGGCCCGCAAGCGTCGTGAGCTGGAAGCCGGCGCGGCCGAGCTGGCCATGGCCGAACCCGCACGGGCCGGGCAGGTCGGCGGCACCGACGACAGCCTCACCCTGCTGCTGCTGTGCTGCCATCCCGCACTCGGCCACACCTCGCAGGTTGCGCTCACTTTGCGTGCGGTCGGCGGCCTCACCACCGCCGAGATCGCGCACGCCTACGGCGCGAGCGAGGCCACCATGGGCACCCGGATCAGCCGCGCGAAACAACAACTCGCCAAGGCGGGCGCCCGTTTCGCCCTCCCCACCGGCGACGACCGCGACAGCCGGATGGCCGCGGTCCTCCAGGTGCTGTACCTCATCTTCAATGAGGGCTACACCGCCACCGCCGGCGCCGACCTCACCCGCGTCGACCTCACCGCCGAGGCCATCCGGCTCACCCGGATGCTGCACGCCACCCTCCCCGGCGATGCCGAGGTGACGGGTCTGCTCGCGCTGATGCTGCTCACCGAATCGCGCCGCGCGGCGCGGACCGAGGCCGGTGAACTGGTACCCCTCGATCAGCAGGATCCCACGCAGTGGAATCGCGACATGATCACGGAGGGAACGGCTCTCATCGACAGCGTCTGGAACCGTGCTCCGGCCGGTCCGTACCAGATCCAGGCCGCGATCGCCGCCGTGCACGCCGCCGCCGAGCCCGGCCACACCGACTGGGCTCAGATCGCGATGCTGTACCTGTGGCTCGAGCGCCTGACGCCGACACCGCCGGTCCAGCTGGCTCGCGTGGTCGCCGTCGCACACGCCCACGGCCCCGAACGGGGTCTGGCCCTGCTCGACGACCTCAACCAGCGCCACCACCTCGACAGCAACCCGTTGACCCGGCAACGCGAACACGCCGTCCGCGCCCACCTCTTACAGCAGGTCGGCGACAGCAGCACCGCTGCCGAACTCTTCCGCCACGCCGCCGAACTCACCGACAACCAGGTCGAGCAGCGCTACCTGCGCGACAAGGCCGACGGAATCATCTGACTACCGCCAGCGATCGCCACCGCCGCACGGGCCGACTCGACCGACCACCGCCACCACGCGGTCACCGAAAGGCCGGAGCGTTACAACAGATAGAGGCGTTCGGTCGGGAGCCGGGGCAGGCCGCGCGGGTCGGTGGGGAGGATGGCGGCGGCGCCCGGGTGGTGGCGGGTGCGCCACTCGGTGATGAATCGTGTTGCGGCGCTGGGGCAGATGGCGAAATCGAAACGCAGGCCGTGCAGGAAGACGCTGAGGTGCACGTCGGGTTCGTTCGGGCGCGGTGAATCGTTCGCCTCCGCGTCCGGGTGCGCGCCGAAAACTTCTTGGCAGGCAGCGCTACTCGACGCACCACCCGGCCCGTCACGCCGAGGACCGCCACTCGGCCCGGTGCCGGTCTCCTCACGCCAGGACGAATCGGGCTGCGCACCGGGACCCTCGAGGCCGACACGACTGCTCGAGGCGATACCCGGCTTGTCATGCCAGGGGCGACCGGTGAGCTCTGGGTCGGACTCATCGAGCCAGGGCGGCAGGCCCACGGCGCCAGGATTCGTCGTGCTGGGCGTGCCGGTCGGCGGGAGGTCGGGGTTGTGGGGGCGTGGGGTTCTGTTCATCGGGGATATCCCGCGGTCGGGGTACGCAGCCAGCCGCCGCGGCCGGCGCAGGTGCGGATCGAATCGATCACCGTGAGGCCGGAGGGGCGGAAGGGGCTGCGGGGTGGCTGGATCCAGCGGCGGAAGCGTTCGCCCTGGTCGGTCGGTGAGGGCAGGGCGATGGTTGCGCCGGTGCGGACGACGGAGACGTCGAGGCGGAACATCTCGGCGAACAGGGCGGTGTCGTCAGGCAGGTCGGGACGGATCAGGAAGGTCCAGCGGCCCGAGCGCATGTGGGAGATGATCGGACCTACTCCGGAACCGGAGTCGTGGTCGCGAGCGCGGCGCAGATCGCCGTGCACGGCCAGGCCGAGCGCCGAGGGCATCATCAATCCCCACACGTGATCGGCGCGCATGACGATGCGGCCGATCTCCGGTGGGTCGATCCAGGCGGGCAAATCGCAGACACGCCGATAGAACTGGCAGCGGGAACGCGGTGTGTCGCCGAACGGAACATTCTCCATCGCAGCACCTTTGGGTCGCGGGTAGACTCGGGTGCGCTCGGCCCGGTGTGATGACGGACACCGGATCGGGAATTGAGGGAGGGGCGTTTCCGGAGCAACTCCCACCGAGCGCGAACACAGTTGAGCACCGCCGATCCGGCCGAATCCAGCCGATCGAGCGATGTCCGCGAATCGCGGGGAATCACCAGGACCAGGGGCAGCTTGATAGCGGTTTGCTGTCGCGATGACAGCGCCGTCCGGAGAATTCCGACAGCGATGTGCTGCCGGACCGACAGACAGCCAAGGGGACACGTCATGAACACAGAGGACGGCACCGGCCCGTCACTCCCACTCCGCCAACTGGGAAACTACTTCCGCCGCGCCCGCAGCGACGCCCACCTCACTCTGGACCAGGTGGCGGCGTTGATGGAGTGGAGTCCGAGCAAGCTGAGCCGATTGGAGCGCGGGCAGCCGGGGAAGTTGACGACTCGGGACATCGCGGCGCTGTGCGAGTTGCTCGAATTCGAGGACAACCAGACCGCAGTGATGATCGGGCTCGCCCAACAAGCAGCCGTCCAAAGTTGGTGGCATACGTTCGACGATCTGATCCCAGAGAATCTCAACGTCTATGTGAACATGGAGAGTTCAGCCCGCCAGCTCACCATGTTCCGGCCTGACATCATCCCCGGGCTGCTGCAAACAGCCGACTACGCACGCGTTCTGGATCGAGACTTCTTCCCGCCCGATGCTGCTGATGGACAATCACGGCGTATCGAACTTCGGATGAAGCGTCAGCGGATCTATACGCGCAAGGTCAAACCAGTCGACGTCGAGGTGGTCCTGCATGAGTCGGCGCTGCGCACCATCGTCGGCAGGCCAGCAGTCATGGCTGCACAGCTAAGGCATCTCGCGGACGTCAGCACTCGCCCGAACGTTTCGATCCGAGTATTGCCGTACAAAGTCGGGTTTCCGCTTGGCGGACCGGTCGGGCCATACGTGATTCTGGACTTCCCCACAAAGCCTGGTGGAGAAGCGGATCCGACTGTCGTTTACATCGAGAACTACACAGGCGACCTGTACCTTGAAGGGGAGCACGACGTCGAGAAGTACCGCTTCGCGTCGGCCAAGATCCAGCGCAATGCGTTGGACGCCGTTTCCAGTCGAAACTTGTTCCGGCAGCTGGCAAAGGAGTTCAATCCATGACTACTGACCTATCCGGAGCGAACTGGTTCAAGAGCAGCCGAAGCTCCGGTGAGTCGGAGTGCGTTGAGGTCGCCCACCTGAACCACAATCGCGTAGCCGTCCGGGACTCCAAGAACCCCACCGGCCCGGCACTCATCTTCACCCCAACTGCCTGGGACAGTTTCACCTCCACCCTCCAGCACGAAGGGTTCCCGCCCAGCGCGTAACCGCATCCCCGCCGGGCGCTACATGAGCAGAAGGCCTTCTCGGTCGATGCGCGAATCATGTAGCGCCCGGCGATGCGATACCGGAATGAGTGCGGGCGAAAAGTTCTGTGGTGGTCACGAGGACGTCACGATGACCGCCACCACAGCGCGGCGTTACTGTGATCTCCATTACGCATGGGCGCTTGTCCTGATCACAAGCACGATCAGATAGCCGCAGGTAGCGAGTGATAGCGGGTCGGCAATACCGTCCGAAAATGAATTTGAATGATGGATTTTCACAAAATCCGCTGGCAGAGAGCCCTTTCCATTCTTGGGACGGACGGAAGGGTCCGCCGTAAACTCCGCGCCGTCCGGCAATACGCCGGGCGTTTCGCGTGAGTAAGGGATTCCAGGAATGAAGTTCGGCACCTTCGCCGCCACCACCGTCGTCGCCGTCGCCGCCCTCGGCATCTCCGCGGGCACCGCGCATTCGAAACCACCGACGGTCACCGAGGAACTGCGCGCCCAGGGTGTCGAGCAGGGCATCGACTACACCACCACCTCCGACCCGTCGGGCCGCACCATCACCACCAAGGTCGAGGACGGCACCTTCGAGGTCGTCGAAGGCGAAGCCGACAAGGCCGATCGCGCGGTGCTGAAATCCGAGGACGGTGCGGTGGTCGCCGAGATCCCGCTGGCCTACGAGATCTCGGGCGCGCGGGTGTCGGTCGCCCACGAAATCGCCGACAACGGCCGCGAACTCACCCTCACCACCAAGCCGTCGGCCAAGGAGATCGGCGAGATGCGGCCGATCAGCTCCATGTCGCGGCTGGTGGCCGAGCTGGAGAAGAACGTCGTCGGCGTGGTCGCGGGCGCGGTGATCGGCGGCCTGATCGGCGCGGTGATCGGCATGGGCTTCTTCACCCTGCTCACCGGCCCGATCGGCGCTGTCGTCGGCGCGCTCGCCGGTGGCGCGATCATGGGCGGGCAGCCGTTCGTCGATGCCATCATGGCCGTCCTCAACGGCCAGCCGTGACCGAGCCCATGTCCGGCAACGACAACCCCACCCCGAGCCGCAGCAGGCGGCGGATGACGAATACCGCGTTGATCGTCGCGATCGGCGCGTTCGTCACCGCGGGCATCCTGATCGTCGGCGTCTCGGTGCTGGCCTCCTCGTTCGAATCCACCGTCGCCGAGGCCAAACAAGGCGCCACCTCCACCAGCGCGACCACCACGACGGCACCCTCGTCGGCGAAACCGGCTCCGGCGACGCAGCCGGGCCTGGCGCCGCCGGTCACCACCACATCGACGACCACCACCTCCGCCACGCCCATCGCGGCGAACAAGACCGCGAAGGAAGCGGTGGCGCTGACGGTGGACGTCGGCGACTGCGTGGTCCTCGACCCGGATCCGAAGAAGGTCGGCACCACCGCCTGCGGCAGCCCGGATTCCACCTACCGGGTTGTCGACAAGACCGGAGAAGGCGGCAGCTGCCCCTCCGACGCCGACCACTCCCACTCCGTCGACAAGACCACCCTCTGCCTCGACATCGACTGGACCATCGGCTCCTGCATGACCTTGAAGCCCGCCCCCGCCCGCATCCCGTGCACCTCCCCAGACGGTGTGAAAGTGGTTGCGGTGAAGCAGAACACCACCGAGGTGGACACCTGCCCCGACGCCGACCGCGGCTTCGTCTACTCCGAACGCAAGTTCGTCATCTGCTTCGCGGATCTATAGCCCAGGCGGACCGGCGAATTCGCCGCGGCGCCTCGGTCCCGCGGCCCGACTAGCATGACGACGTGCCATCTATCGCGCGGCTGCGTCCCGCTGTGTCCGGGCTGTTGGTGATCGGCGCCGCGGCGCTGTCGGCCTGCGGGGAGGACGTTTCCGGCGAGGCCCGGCCTGCTGCCGAGGACGCCGTCTCCTGTGATGCGGCGGTGGTCCTCGTTCTCGATGTGTCGCTGTCGATGGAGGCCACCGATGTCGCCCCGTCCCGGCTGCTGGCCGCGCAACAGGCCGCGCGTGATTTCGCCGCAGGTCTGCCGCAGCGCACCCCGTTGGGCTTGGTGACGTTCGCGGGCACCGCGAGCGTGCTGACCTCGCCGACCACCGATCGCGGCGCATTCACCAGCGCCCTCGAAACGGTGACGTTGAGCGAGCGCACCGCGACGGGTGAGGGCATCTACGCGGGGCTGTCGGCCTTCGCCGCGCGCGGAAAGCGAAGGCCCGCACCGGATCGTCCTGCTCTCCGACGGGAAGCAGACCGTGCCGCTGAGTTTGGACGAGCCACGCGGCGCCTATACGGCAGCTCGGGACGCGCAGCGAAAGAATGTGCGCATCTCGTCGATTTCACTGGGCACTCAGCAGGGCTATGTCGAGGTACCCGACGCGTCGGGCGCCGGAGCCCAGCGCGTCCGGGTGCCGAGCGACCCCGAATCGCTCGGGGAAATCGCCCGGCTCGGCGGCGGAGATTTCTACGAAGCCACCAGCCGCGACGAACTGACCACGGCCTTCGAAGCGATGACCTGCGGCTCGTAATCGCGCGGGGTACCGCGGTCGTAGATCGCGCTCGGATGCGTGCCCGCGGCCGCACCGGACCGAGCCCTTCGGCGCTGCCGACGGGCGATGTGCGTGTGCCGACCCGAAGTAACCGAGCACACACTCGAACCACCCAGGCATGCCGACCATCGTGCGCCGGGCCGGCCGGCGTCGGCCCGCGAACAACCCGATTGCTAGCATGACCAGGTGTTTTTGCTCGGCCCCGTATTGATCGAACAGTCGGCGCGTCGCAGTATCAAACGCCTGCACAAGATGTACGGGGCCCCGGCGCTCGCGGCAGCGGCAGAGCTGCCCGCGCTCTCGGCGGCACTCGACCAGCATGCGGCCGCGGTACGCGACATCCTGGAGTTCGGCGTCGACCCCGACCACGGAACCCCACCTGTGGTGCTGCTGACCGCCTACGCCCGCGGCCTCCTCGACCAGGCGCGCGAGACCGCACCCGCGCCGCTCGGCCCCGAGGACAGCCCGCCCGGCCCACCGGGCGTCCCGGTCGACACCGCGGGCTGGTCGGAGGCGGACTGGATGGTGCTGCGGCTGGCGGCGGTCTGCGTGAGCGCCGCCCCGCACCTCACCTGACGCGCCGACGCGACGGCATAACAGAATCCCCCGCCGATCCTCGATCGGCAGGGGATTCGTCCCGAGTGATGGATGGCTACCGCATGTGGCGGCCCTCGCCGTAATCGCCGTAACCGCCGCGCGGCTCCTGCGGCCACTGCCGACCGGGATCGGTGGGCTGCTCCCACTGCTGCCCGCCGGCGCCCGGCTGGTTACCCCAGCCCGCCTGGCCCTGCGTTCCCGGCTGGTTCGTCCATTCCTGCGAGCCACCGCCCGCGGGCTGGTTCGCCCACTGCGGCTGCTGCGCCGTTTCCGCCGGCCGGCCCGCGGTCTGCTGCTGCCGAGAGGCGTCCTCCCGGCCCCGCTGATAGGCCTCGGCCCGTCCCTTGGCCGCCGGGATCTCGTCCTCCAGGTTGCTCAACCAGCCTTCCCAGCGCTGCTGCATGGGCCGCACCAGACCGCCACCGACGCCGACGACCATGATGCCGCCGATCGTGGCCAGCACCGTGATCAGGATGGGCGTGGTCACCGAGGTCGCCACACCGATCTGGTTCAGTGCGGCGATGATGCCGACACCCCAGATGAAGATCGCGGCGAGCCGGCCGAGCATCGAGCCGAAGCTCAGGCCCGAGAGCACATTGGTGACGATGTCGCGCACCGCCCGCGCGATGGCCGCGGCGACGACCACGATCAGGATCGCGACGGCGGCCTTCGGCAGCCAGGCGACGATCCCGTTGAGCATGTCGCTGACCGGGTTCGGCCCGAAGACACCGAAGCCCAGTTGCAGAGCGATCAGCAGAATCGCGTAGTACGCGAGCTTCGCCAGCAGGTCGGAGGCGTCGTATTTGCTGCGGGCCAGCATCTGATTGATGCCACCGCGCTCGACGAGCCGGTCGAAGCCCACCCGCTCGAGCACCTTGTTCACGATGGTCGCGACAGTCTTCGCGATCAGCCAGCCGATCAGCAGGATGACCAGGAAGCCGACGAGCTTGGGCACGAACGTCGCGACCGAGCTCCAGGCATCGGATAGCCCCTGCTGAAAGTCGATGGCCAAACTTGTAGTTTGCACAACCTTTCCCTTCGCTCGCCGATGCGCCGTGGCGGCTGCCGCGGCCCGTCCATGCCGGAATTACCCAGCGGAATATCGGAGAACCGCGAAGTTGCCAAAAATTTGCGAATCTTCGGCGAGCGAAAGGTTCAGGCAGGCCTACTTTCCGATGGCGCCGGTGCTCAGGAACCCCAGCAGATCATGGCGGGTGATCACGCCGACCGGTTTGCCGTCCTCGACCACCATCAGCGCGTCCGAATCCGACAGCGCCTTGGTAGCCGCGGAGATCGGCTCACCGGAACCGATCAGCGGGAACGACGGCGACATGTGCTGGGCCACCGAATCGGTGAGGTGCGCGCGGCCCTCGAAGACGGCCGAGAGCAGATCGCGTTCGGAGACGCTGCCCGCGACCTCTCCCGCCATGACCGGCGGTTCGGCGCCGACGACGGGCATCTGGGAGACGCCGTATTCGCGCAGGATCTCGATGGCGTCGCGCAGAGTTTCCGACGGGTGGGTGTGCACCAGGTCGGGCAGGGCGCCGGACTTGCCGCGCAGCACGTCGCCGACGAGCGGTTCGGCGGTGCTGCCGTCGAGACGGGTGCGCAGGAAGCCGTAGGAGCTCATCCACTCGTCGTTGAAGATCTTGGACATGTAGCCCCGGCCACCGTCGGGCAGCAACACCACGACCAGCGCGTCGGGATCGCGGCGCGCCACCTCGATGGCGGCGACCACGGCCATCCCACAGGAGCCGCCCACCAGCAGGCCTTCCTCGCGGGCGAGGCGGCGGGTCATGTCGAAGGAGTCGGCGTCGGAGACGGCGATGATCTCGTCGGGCACGCTCGGGTCATAGGCCGAGGGCCAGAAGTCCTCGCCCACGCCCTCGACCAGATACGGCCGGCCGGTGCCGCCGGAGTACACCGAGCCCTCGGGGTCGGCGCCGATGATCTTGACCTTCCCGCCGGAGACCTCCTTGAGGTAGCGGCCGGTGCCGGTGATGGTGCCGCCGGTGCCGACGCCGGCGACGAAGTGGGTGACCTTGCCGTCGGTGTCGCGCCAAATCTCCGGACCGGTGGTTTCGTAGTGGCTGTCGGGGCCGCCGGGGTTGGAGTACTGGTCCGGCTTCCAGGCGCCGTCGATCTCGCGGACGAGGCGGTCGGAGACGCTGTAGTAGCTGTCCGGGTGATCCGGCGGGACGGCGGTCGGGCAGACCACGACCTCGGCGCCGTAGGCGCGCAGCACGTTGCGCTTGTCCTCGCTCACCTTGTCGGGGCAGACGAACACGCACTTGTAGCCGCGCTGCTGCGCGACCAGCGCCAGGCCCACACCGGTGTTACCCGAGGTCGGCTCGACAATCGTGCCGCCCGGGCGTAGCTGCCCGGATGCTTCGGCGGCCTCGATCATCTTCACCGCGATCCGGTCCTTGGAGCTGCCGCCCGGGTTCAGGTATTCGATCTTGGCGGCCACCACACCGGCGTTCGGCCCCACGACCGAGTTCAGCCGGACCAGCGGGGTGTTGCCGATGAGGTCCACGACATGATCCGCGATGCGCATGACTCCATCGTTGCAGAACCGTTGCCGGTAGGTGCGGGCCGGTAGCGCACACCACACCGGCCGCGCCGGACCGCGGCGCGCTCTCCTGCGGAAAGTGGTTCCGCCGCCTAATATCTGCGGCTATGAGGCTGCCGAACACTGCCCGGGTCGCCGCGGTGCTGGCCGGATCGACGGTCGCGCTGGTCGTCGCCTCCGGTGCGCCCGCCGCCGCGACGACCACCGTCGCGTTCCCGGACGTCCCCACCATGGCCTATGGCGGGCTGTGCTGGACCAGCATCCACACCTGGGCCGACACCAGCCCCGACTGGCCGGGCCGCGCGGTGGTCAATGTGCGCGCGGCACCGGTCGGCGGCATCGGCCCCGGCCAGTACCCGCTGGCCCCGCTGTGCGAGGTGCGCACCACCGTGGCCTGGCGCAACACCACCACGGGTGCCACCGGCAGCTACGAGAACAACGTCGTCACCGGGATCTACGGCAGCATCCAGTACTCGCTGTTCCAGGACACCGGGCCCGGCAACGTCGAGGTCACCATCAGCACCAACCACGCGAGCATCCCGGCACGCGGATCGTTCCACGTCCCTGGCTGAGCGAGCCTCGCGTGAGCGGCGCGAACACGTAAAATTCGAGGCCGTGGGCGAACCTCGAATCCGATGGCGGACCGCGGCGGTGACCGGCGCCGCGACCGTGCTCGCCGGGTCGAGCGCGGGTACCGCCTCGTGGGCGGCGTACCGGTATCTGATGGCGCAGGCGGGGGTGGCGCGCGGGGTGATCGGGCGCGACACCTCCAAGCCGCCGGAAGCCGACGGCATCTACCTGCCCGGTGCGGTGCGGCCGGAACCGTGGCGGCTGGACCGGCACGCCGACCTGCACCTGATGATCTTCGGCGACTCCACCGCCGCCGGCGTCGGCTGCACCGATGCCACCGAGGTTCCCGGCGTCCGGCTGGCCCGGGGCCTGGCCGAGGCCACCGGCCGCAGCATCCGGCTCAGCACCAAGGCCATCTCCGGCGCCACCTCCAAAGGCCTGTCCGGCCAGGTCGACGCCATGTTCGTAGCCGGGCCGCCGCCGGACGCCGCGGTCATCCTGATCGGCGGCAACGACATCACCAAGAAGCATTCGGTGGGCCGCTCGGCCGGGCGGCTGAAGCGGGCCGTAGCGCGGCTGAGCGAGGCGGGCAGCGTGGTGGTCGTCGGCACCTGCCCCGATCTGGGCACCGTCTCCGCCATCCCGCAGCCGCTGCGCAGCGTGGTGCACACCTGGAGTCAGCGGCTGGCCCGCGCCCAGACCGCCGTCACCCTGACCGCCGGCGGCCACCCGGTCTCGATGGGCGATCTGCTCAGCAAAGACTTCCAGGCCGCACCGGAACAGATGTTCTCCGCCGACGGCTTCCATCCCTCGGCCGCCGGATACGCCCTCGCCGCCGAGCATCTACTGCCGGTTCTGCTCAGTGCTCTCAGTGAGCGGGATCTGGTCGCACCGGGTGTTTCCCCCTCGACACACGCGACGTAGATTCGAGGTGATCCGTACCCGCGAGTGCCGCACGGACCTGGTCGGCGACCACCGTGCGCGCTCCGAGACATAAGGAGTCCTCATGCCTGAGGCCGTCATCGTTTCGTACGCCCGCTCCCCCATCGGCCGCGCAGGCAAGGGTTCTCTGGTGAGCATGCGGCCGGACGACCTCGCCACCCAGATGGTCCGCGCCGCCCTCGACAAGGTCCCCGCCCTCGACCCCACCCAGATCGACGATCTGATGCTCGGCTGCGGCCAGCCCGGCGGCGAAGCCGGCTTCAACATGGCCAAGGTGGTCGCCACCCAGCTCGGCTACGACTTCCTGCCCGGTGTGACGCTCAACCGGTATTGTTCGTCGTCGCTACAGACCACCCGCATGGCGCTGCACGCCATCAAGGCCGGTGAGGGCGATGTGTTCATCTCCGCCGGTGTGGAGACCGTCTCGCGCTTCCCGAAGGGCACCGCCGACGGCTGGCCCGACACCCACAACGACAAGTTCGCCGAGGCCGAAGCGCGCACGGTCAAGCGCGCTGAGGGCGGCTCCGACGGCTGGACCGACCCGCGCGAGAGCGGTGAGCTGCCCGACGTCTACATCGCGATGGGCCAGACCGCCGAGAACGTCGCCCAGTACACCGGCATCTCGCGGGAAGACCAGGACCACTGGGGCGTGCGCTCGCAGAACCGCGCCGAGGAAGCCATCAAGGCCGGGTTCTTCGAGCGGGAGATCACCCCGGTCACCCTGCCCGACGGCACCGTGGTCTCCACCGACGACGGCCCCCGCCCCGGCACCACCTACGACAAGATCTCGCAGCTCAAGCCGGTCTTCCGCCCGGACGGCACCGTCACCGCCGGCAACGCCTGCCCGCTCAACGACGGCGCCGCCGCACTGGTGATCATGAGCGACACCAAGGCCAAGGAGCTGGGCCTGACCCCGCTGGCCCGCATCGTCTCCACCGGTGTGTCCGGCCTGTCGCCGGAGATCATGGGCCTCGGCCCGATCGAGGCCGTCCGCAAGGCGCTGAAGATCGCCGGTAAGACCATCGACGACATCGACCTCTACGAGATCAACGAGGCCTTCGCGGTGCAGGTGCTCGGGTCGGCCCGCGCGCTGAACATGGACCTGGACCGGCTCAACGTCTCCGGTGGCGCCATCGCCCTCGGCCACCCGTTCGGCATGACCGGCGCCCGCATCACCGCGACGCTGATCAACAACCTCCAGACCCACGACAAGCAGTTCGGCCTGGAGACCATGTGCGTCGGCGGCGGCCAGGGCATGGCCATGATCATCGAGCGCCTGAGCTAGCAGCGGCGGAACAGCAGAATGGCTCCCTACCCGAGCGGGTAGGGAGCCATTCTTTTACGGCCGGAGCCTGCTAATCGTTCTGGAAGTAGCTCAGCAGGCGCAGGATCTCGACGTAGAGCCAGACCAAGGTGACGGTCAGGCCGAGGGCGACGCCCCAGGCGGCCTTCTCCGGCGCCTGGGCGCGGATCAGCTGGTCGGCGGCGTCGAAGTCGAGCAGGAAGCTGAACGCGGCGATCGCGATGCAGACCAGGCTGAAGATGATGGCGATCGGGCCGCCGTCACGCAGGCCGAAGCCGCCGTCGGTGAAGAAGCTGGCGATCAGGTTGCCCACGATCAGCACCAGCACACCGATCATCGCGCCGACGATCATCCGGGTGAACCGCGGCGTGACGCGGATGGCGCCGGTCTTGTAGACGACCAGCATGCCCGCGAACACACCGAAGGTGCCAAGCACCGCCTGGCCGATCAGCGCCGAACCGCCGGCACCGCCGAAGGAGATGTCGGTGAACATCAGCGACAGCGCACCGAGGAACAGGCCCTCGGCGACCGCGTAGCCCAGCACGATGGCGGGGTTGTCCATCTTGCGGCCGAAGCTGGCGACCAGCACCAGCACCAGACCGACCAGGCCGCCGCCGATGACGAACAGCGGCGCGAGGCCGTTGTTGGCGCTGCTCAGGATGTAGGAGATCAGGGCCGAGACCGCCAGCACACCCAGCGTGATGCCTGTCTTGGTGACCACGTCGTCGATGGTCATCGACCGGGCGGCGGGGGCCTGCTGGTAGGGCTGGTACTGCGGGGGCTGGCCGTACTGGTTACCGAACTGCTGGCCCAGCTGCCCCGCACCGGCCACGCCCGAACCGAAGTTGGCGTAACCGCCACCTTCCTGTTTCGGCAAATTCTTGAATACCGGATTGCTTGTGGCGCGCACCGTTTATCCCTTTCTGGAGTCGTGGCCCACGTCGATGCGTGGCCGCCGGAATCGAGCTACCGCCCGATTTCCAACTTGTTCTGTCCAACGTTCATCGCCGGCGTCGAGTTCCCGGACGGCGACTCGGCGTTGCGACAAAGACCGACAAATCGGACTCTACCGTTATTGGACATCGTGCAGGCCACACACCGACCGGGTGACGGTGAATTTGCGGTTGCGCCCGATGACGTCGGTGCGCCCGACCATCCGCTCCACCACACCCCGGTAATTGAGATGGGTGTTGTAGACGGTCCACAGTTCCCCGCCCGGACGCAGCACCCGCCCGGTCTGGGTGAACATCTTGATCGCCGACCCGGTGTGCACCGCGGCGCCGACGTGGAACGGCGGATTACACAGCACCAGATCGGCGCTGTTGTCTGGTGCGGTCGACATCGCGTCGTCGCGCACCACCGTGACCCGATCGGAGACGTCGTTGGCGGCGGCCGTTGCCACCGCCGAGGCCACCGCGGCGGCGGACTGATCGGTGCCGATCACCTCCAGCCGGGGCCTGGCCTTGGCGAGCGCGACGGCCAGGATTCCGGTTCCGCAGCCGAGATCGATGGCGGTGCGGGCGTCGGGCTTCATCGCCTTCATGTGCTGGAGCAGGAAGCGGGTGCCGATATCGAGGCGGGCACCGGAGAAGGCGGCACCGTGCGCGACGACGTCGATATCGAGTTCGCCGAGCCGCTCGCGCACCGGAAACGGCGGCTCACCCAGCTGCTTGGGGCCGCTGACCAGCAGCATGCGCGACTTCTGGCGGCCACGGCTGGCCCGCACATCGGTGAAGGATTCGCCGAGCACCTCGTTCATCGTGGTGGTCAGGTACTTGTCGCGGCCGCCGGCGAAGACCTCGACGTCGGGTTCGGCGAATCGGGCGATGGCGTCGGCGATCTCGCTCAGCCCGGCCAGCACGCGTGGCAGCCGCAGCAGAACCACCCGCACGCCTTTGAGCAGACCGGCATCGAGGGCATGGGCGGTGTAGCGGTCGGCGAGACCGAGGGTGCGGGCGTTGGCGGCGAGGGCGAGTTCACCGGTGAGCAGATCCTGGTGCACGCGTAGACCCCGCAGGTCGTGTGCGGCGGCGGCGCCGAGGGTGAGGGCGCCGTAGCTGTCGCCGATAATGGCAACTTCCCCGCTATCCGCGGCGGCCAACGCGTCGGCCGCGACATCGAGAATCAACCGATCAGCGGCATCGACGGCATACAGGTTCGGCGCCTCCACATCCGGATACCGGCGCAGTCGCCCCAGCAGATCCTCCACATTCAGCACCCGTCAAGTGTGCTAGATCGTTGCCCGGCAAGCACATCTGCCCCGATTCGGGCGGGTTTCGGCAGCCGAACACCCCGGCCGAATACCCCGTGCGAGCGGGCAATGATGGGTAACATTTGCCACATGCGTAACAAGCTGGTGGTCGGCATCGTTGCCCTCGGCGTCGTCGGATTCGCGGCGGCCTGCGGCGACAGCGAACCGACCCCCGCCACCGTCGTCGACGCCCCCGCCACCTCGCCCGAGACGAGCACCACCATGGCCGCACCCCCCTCCGCCCCAGCCGATGCCGCGCCCAAACGCGCCCAGGCCTCCGGCGACGCCGCACTGACCGTCACCGACATCAGCGTCGGCCATCACGAGGGGTTCGACCGGGTCGTCTACGAGCTCGGCGGCACCGGCACGCCCGGCTGGGAGGTCGAATACGTCGACCGGGCGGTGCAGGACGGCAGCGGTACCGCCATCGACGTCGCCGGCCAATCGGTGCTGGAAGTGCGGATCACCGGGTCGGTCTACCCGTTCGACAGCGGGGTTGAGCCGTACTCGGGGCCGGACCCGGTCGTCGATCCCTCGGCACCGGCCGTCGCGGGGGTCTACCGGACAATCGTCTTCGAGGGCGTCACCCAGTCGTTCGTCGGCGTCAACGGCGAGCGGCCCGCGTTCTCGGTGAGCGCGCTGAGCAATCCGACCCGGCTGGTCATCGATATCGCCACCGCCTAGCCCGGCCGTCCGAGCCGCGCCCGCACGGCAAGTGCGGCGCAGCCGATCACGGCCGCCCCGCCGAGCACCGTCGGCCACGTGAGTCGCTCACCGAGCAGCAACGCGGCCCAGCCGATCGTCATCACCGGCTGTACCAGCTGAATTTGACTGACCTGTGGCATCGGGCCGATCGCGAGCCCGCGGTACCAGGCGAAGAAGCCGAGGTACATGCTCACCACCGCGAGATAGGCGAAGGCAGACCATTCGGTCACCGTGCCGCTCGGTGGATCGTGTGCGATCGACAGTCCGGTCAACACGATCATCAGCGGCGCGGCGAGCACAAGGGCCCAGGAGACCGTCTGCCACGCGCCGAGTTCCCTGGCCAGCAGCCCGCCTTCGGCATAGCCGATCGCGGCGGCCGCGACTGCGCCGAAGAGCAGCAGATCCGACCAGTGCACGGCCCCGAATCCGTCGCTTTGCACGGCGGCGAAACCGAGAGCCGCGACGGCACCGAGCGCCGCCGAGTACCAGAAGGCGAGCGGTGGGCGTTCGTGACCGCGCAGGACGGCCGTGACCGCGGTCGCGGCGGGCAGTACAGCGATCACCACCGCACTGTGGCCCGCGGGTGCGGTGGTGAGCGCGTAGGAGGTCAGCAGCGGGAAGCCGATCACCACACCGCCGGCCACGACCGCGATCCGACCCCATTGACGTCGGCGGGGCAAGGGCTGATTGGTGATGGTCAGCGCGAGGGCGGCGAGGACGGCGGCGATGACGGCCCGGCCCGCGCCGACGAACAACGGCGACATCGCGCCGTCACCGACGGCCACTCGCGTGAAAGGAACGGTGAAGGAGAAGGCGACGACGCCGAGCAGCCCCCAGTGCAGGCCACCGGAAACGGCCGGTAGCGGTGCGCGCGAACCGACAATAGCGCTACTCTGTGTCTTCATGTTCAACGATAGCAGCTCGCGTATCGTCGCCGACCTTCGCGCATGGATCGCCACGGCGGCACCGGGCGCGAAGCTGCCGTCGACGCGGGCGCTGGTGACGCAGTACGGCGCGAGCCCGGTGACGGTGCAGAAGGCGCTGCGCACCTTGACCGCCCAGGGCATGATCGAAACACGCCCCGGCATCGGCACTTTCGTCCACGGTGTGCGGGTGGCCCGCCCCAATGACTACGGCTGGCAGACGGCCGCGCTCGGCGCGCCGATCAGTCGCACACCACAGCTCGCCGCCGCGTTGCGCACCGCACCGACCGACGCGATCGCTCTGCATTCGGGTTATCCGGACCGGGAACTGCTACCCGAACGGCTGATCCGGGCCGCGTTCTCGCGAGCAGCGCGCGGCGCGGCGACGACGTCGCGGCCGCCCGTCGCCGGCCTTACCGAACTCCAAGCGTGGTTCGCTACCGAACTCGGCGCGGCCGTACCGGTCGGCGTCACACCGCCCGCGCCCACGGACGCCATCATCACCCCGGGCAGCCAGAGCGGTCTCAGTAGCGCCTTCCGCGCGCTGGTCGGCGCGGGGAGGCCGCTGCTGATCGAATCGCCCACCTATTGGGGAGCCATCCTCGCCGCGCGCCAAGCCGGCATCCCGGTGGTGCCGGTGCCCAGCGGCAGCGACGGGCCCGACCCCGAGGAACTGGACCGCGCCTTCCGGCACACCGGAGCCCGCGCCTTCTACGCCCAGCCCAACTTCGCCAATCCCACTGGTGCGCGCTGGACGTCGGAGGCCGCAGACCGGGTACTCGACATCGTGCGCGGGCACGGGGCGTTCCTCATCGAAGACGACTGGGCGCACGATTTCGGCATCACCGCCGAGTCGGTGCCCGTCGCCGCGCGTGACGACGCCGGGCACGTGGTCTATCTGCGTTCGCTCACCAAGAGCGTGTCCCCGGCGGTGCGGGTCGCCGCGATCATCGCGCGCGGGCCCGCGCGTGAACGGATCCTCGCCGATACTCAGGCGGAATCGATGTATGTGAGCGGATTGTTGCAGTCGGTCGCCCTCGACGTCGTCACGCAACCGGCCTGGCGGCGCCATCTGAGAACGTTGCACCAGCAGCTTGCCGCGCGCCGCGATCTGCTCGTCGACGCACTGGGCGAGCACGCGCCCAGCGCGCATGTGACGGCCGTTCCACAGGGCGGACTGAACCTTTGGGTGCGGTCGCCCGATGGCACCGACCTGGCCCGGCTGGTCCGCGACTGCGAGGCAGAGAGCGTCATCGTGGCGGCAGGCGATGAATGGTTCCCCGCCGAGCCGACCGGGCCGTATCTGCGGCTCAACTACTCCGGTCCGAATCCCGGCGCCTTCCCGGACGGTGCACGGGTGATCGGCCAGGCCCTCGCGCGGCAGGGCTAGCCGGGGTATCAGTTCGCCAACTTTCGCGCCACGCTTCGCCATCGGCGTAAACGACCCAGTACGGTCATGAAGACTTACGGTCAGATGCTGGCAATGTCTGTCTCCGCGAAGACACGGGGCGGCCGGCATCCGCGAGGGGAGAAAGACCGATGCGACGCTACGAACGCGTGAGCCTTGCCGCCGCCTCGGTGGCGCTGGCCGGCGGACTCGTCCTGGTGAGCGCCTGTTCGAACAGCGTTTCCGGCACCGCCCAGGTCAACCAGGCCGATCTGGCCACCTACACCTCGATGGCGGCAGCGTCGTCGTCGGCGGCCGCCAAATCCGCGGCGACCACCGCCTGCGATGCGTTCAGCGACGCCAACGGCAACGCCGTGCGCAAGTTCAACGCCTACATCGACGCCAGCAACAACGACGCGCCCGACACCGCAGCCAAGGCCGCCGACGCCGAATCGGCGCTGCGTGACGGCGCGAACGACGTCGACCGCAAACTGGTCAAGACTGTCCCCGCCGGCGTCGCCCAGGCGTTGCGGGACTGGCGCGACGACAGCAAGAAGCTGGCCGACATGCTGAAGACGAACGCGCCGACCGACCAGATGAACGACCACATCGACACCTTCAACCTCACCAAGGACGCCGCCGTCGACGCCTGCGAAGAGTACGAGTGAGTACCACGCCGGGGTATGTGTCCGGCGGCCTCTAGACTGGAGTCCGTGACCGACCAGCAGCCGACTCCGCACCTGCCGGGGCTCCCCCGGCTGTTCGCGCTGGTCGTGCTGCTCGGCGGGATCGTCGGCATGCATGTGGGGGTGTTCGACTTCGGGCATGCGTGGGGTGCGGCGCACAACGCGTCAGCGGTGGCGGCCACTCCGGGCCATTCGCATGGAGGCCGATCGCACGACGAGGTCGGCGCTGGGCTCGGGTCGGCACACCCGGCCGACAGCGACCCACACGCGACCGCATCCGTCACCCACGGCGCCGACGCTGCGCTTGCGTCACATCGGTTCCCGGCGGGTGGGTCCGTAAGCCCCGTGCACAGCACCCAATCGATTGCCGGCCCGGGCGATACACGGTCCGCGGATGACCTGCTCGCGGCGACATTCGCCGCCCGGCTCGTGTCCGTCGACGCCGTCGGCGGGCACGAGCAGGACTGCGGAGACTGTGGCGTGCACGGCGGGATGCACGGTTGCGTGTTCATCCTGTCGATGCTCGGGTTGGTGATCGGGCTTGTGCTGTTGTTCCGGTTGGCATTTCAGCCATTGGACGGCCACGGAACGCCCGGCCGTCACCGTCCGGCGCGGCGCGAACGTCCACCGCCCTGGACCATGCCGACGCTGTCGGAATTGTCGATTCTGCGAATCTGATGGGCTCCTCGCGCCCGGCCACCGAGCCGAGGCGCGCATCCTGCCTGCCCGCATGACTTCGCAATTCCCCAGGAGCACACACATGTTCATCACCCGTACCCGTTTCCTGATCGCCGCCGTCGCCGCGGCCGCACTCACCGTCGCCGGATGTAGCGACGATTCGACCACCGCCACCGAGACCACGACCAGCGCGGCGGCCACCACCAGCGCGAGTACGCGCACCGACTTCAACGAGGCAGACGTCACCTTCTTGCAGATGATGTACCCGCATCACGCGCAGGCCGTCGACATGGCGAAGATGGTGCCGAGCCGCACCCAGAACCCGCAGCTGCTGGCGTTGGCGGCGGCGGTCGAGGCGGCGCAGGCGCCGGAGATGCAGCAGATCACCACGCTGCTCGAGAGCTTCGGCAAGCCCGCGCCGAGCGCCGAGGAGCACGGCGGACACGGTGGGCACGCGATGCCGGGCATGATGACGCCCGAGCAGATGACCGCGCTGGAAAACGCCACCGCACCCGAGTTCGACCGGCAGTGGATGCAGATGATGATCGAGCACCACGTCGGCGCCATCGACATGGCCAACACGGTGCTGGCCGAGGGCGTCAATCCCGACACCAAGGCCCTGGCCACCAGCATCGTCGCCGCCCAGCAGGCCGAGATCGATCAGATGAAGCAGATGCTCGGCCAGAGCTGACGCGAGCGGGTGCTACTGCTCAATTCCCATCCGTGGTGAACCCACAGCAACCGTCCTAGCATGAGCCAGCTTTCGGCGCTTGACAGGACATGAGATTGAGCAGTAGCAGCCCGACCCGCCCGCAGCCACGAACACGCCGCCGGTCGGCTCGGTCGTCGCACACCCTCGCCACACTGCTGACCACAGCGGTCGAACGAGACCCCGACGGCATCGCCGTGGTGAGCGGAAACGTCTCCCTTCGATACCGCGAACTGGACGAGCAATCCACTCGGCTGGCTCGAACGTTGTTGTCCCGAGGAGCCGGCCCGGAGTCGGCCGTGGCGATCGTCTTGCCGCGTTCGATCGAGTCGATCGTCGCGGTCTGGGCCGTGGCGAAAACCGGTGCCGCCTTCGTGCCGATCGACGCCGGCTACCCCGCCCACCGCATCGACTATCTCCTCGGCGACTGCGGTGCGGTACTGGGAATCACCGATCGGTCGTCGCTCGGCCGGCTGTCGGCCGATATCGCGTGGCTGGTTCTCGACGACGCCGCGGACATGGCCGAGATCGCCGCCGAATCCACCGTCGGTGTGTCCTACCAGGACCGTCCCACCCGCCTGAGCGCGGCGAACATCGCCTATGTGATCTACACCTCCGGGTCCACCGGGCAGCCCAAGGGCGTCGAGGTCACCCACACCGGCCTCGCGGAGCTATGCGCGCAGCTCACCGAGCGGTACTCGGTCACAGCCGACGCTCGCACCCTGCATTTCGCGTCGCCGAGCTTCGATGCGTCGATCTTGGAACTGATGCTCGCGGTCGGGTCGGGCGCCACCATGGTGATAGCGCCGCCGTCGATCCTCGGTGGCAACGAGTTGGCGAGCCTGATCGCCGGCGAGGGTGTGACACATGCGTTCCTGACGCCGTCAGTGCTCGCCTCCAT
>NZ_BAFY01000202.1 GCF_000308555.1 Nocardia cyriacigeorgica NBRC 100375
CACCCGGCGTGACGAGATAGCAGCGGCCGGGGAACGACGGGTCGCTCCAGCCGAGGAAATCCAGATCCTCCCACGGGCGCTGATCCAGGTCGCGCGGGACCGGTAATCGCTTGGCGTCTCCTTTGGAGCAGTTGATGAACGACGACCTGATGTCGCGTTCGGTGACGGGTTGCACGGTGGGTGCTCCCTTCGGTCGATGACGGACAAACCGAAGGGACGTTAGGGGACCGCACTGGGACGGACAACCGATTTTCACACCGGGCAGTACCAGTCCGCCCCGTCACCGGCCGGCCCGGACCGCGTGGGTTACCGGTCTGCGCCAGCCGGCGAGAGTCACCCAGCCGCACCACCTCGCACCAGCCCGCGCCGGTCACCCGGTGGCCCCACGCCACACGGCCACCGGCCGGTCGAAGCTCGCCGATGGGGTCGTCGGCCGCGCGGAAACCGATGTCCGTGGGCGTCGCGAAATCGCCGGGACCAGGAACTCCGCTGGCTACACTCGAGCGGCGCGGGTATCCACTGACGAGGGGGTAGCTCATGGCATTCGCGAGGTCGCTATCGGTGTTCGGCGCAGCGCTGGCGCTGGCAGGCTGCGGTTCGCCCCCCGCCGCCCAGTTGTCCACCACCACCCAGGCGGGCCCGGCGGCCGAGGACCCACCCGCGAGCCCCAGCCCGTCGCCGACCACCATGACCTCGGCGGCGGCCGAGCCCACCGAGGTCATCTCGCTCACCGCGGTCGACGCCGAGGGCAGGCCCACCGACGGATTCACCGTCATCAGCCCCGACCCCTTCGGCACTCTCGACTGCCGAAACGCCGTCCCGAGCCATTCGGCGACCACCCCAGGCATCTATCACTGCGGCGCATCCGCCGACGCGGCCGATGTCTGCTGGCCGACGCCGTCACGCACCGAGCTGCTCTGCGCCGACGACCCCTGGGAACGGGAACTTCGCCGCTATACCGTCGCTCCGCCGCTCGAACCCGTCGCCGCCCCGGAATCGCCCGAGCCGTGGGCGCTCGAACTCGCCGACGGCCGTCAGTGCCGCATCCGCGTGGGCGGAGCCTGGGGCGGGCGGGCCGATGGCATGGTCGGCGCGTATTCGTGCACCGGCGGTTCCGAAGTCGTGCTCCAGGCCGCGGACGCGCGCAGCGCGATCGACACGTCGTCGGATACCTGGCAGGTGGCGATGGGCGAGCTCGGCGCCGGCTCACCCGATTTCCCGCCGCCCACCATGGTGGATGTGCGCACCGCGTATTTCGCCGTCGCCGCGAACTGAGCCGATCTCGCTGCGTCGGGGCGCCCGAGTTGGGTAACGTCGCCCTGCAGGAACCACCGAGCACCACGGATGCACCGACCACGAACAGGCGGGATATCAGTGAAGCTACGAATCCGCACCCTCGTCGTCACCGGTTGTCTGGCCGCCATGACGGCCATCGCTCCGGTCGGCGCACACGCCGCACCGTCCAACGATCCGATCATCGCCTCGGGCAATCTGCTCGCCAGTCCCGTCGCCCCGAACGGGTCACGGATCACCGACGTCCGCATCGCCGACGAACGCAATGTGAAGTTGCAGGTGTTTTCCACCGCCATGGGCCGCGATATCCCGGTCTCGGTGCAGCGCCCGCGCGATGCGTCCCAGCCGCGTCCGGTGCTCTACCTGCTCAACGGCGCCGACGGCGGGGAAGGCACGGCCAACTGGGTGAGCCGGGCACCGGACGCGCTGGCGTTCCTCGGTGAGAAGGACGTTAATGTTGTGCAGCCGATCGGCGGCGCGTGGAGCTACTACACCGACTGGCGCGCCCCCGACCCCGTGCTCGGGGTCAACAAGTGGAAGACCTTCCTCACCCAGGAACTCCCGCCGTTGATCGACGCGGCCTTCGGCACCAACGGCCGCAACGCCATCGCCGGCCTGTCCACCTCGGGAACGTCGGTGCTCAATCTCCCCATCGCCGCGCCCGGGTTGTACCGGGCGGCCGCGGCCTACAGCGGCTGCGCGCAGACCAGCGACCCGTTCGGTCGCGAGGCCGTGCGACTGAGTGTCGAGGTGTGGGGCGGTGGCGACGTCGAGAACATGTACGGCCCGCCGGACGATCCGCTGTGGGTGCAGAACGATCCGTACGTCAATGCCGAAGGCCTGCGCGGCCTGGAATTGTTCATCTCCTCCGGCAGCGGCCTGCCCGGCCCCTACGACACCCTCAACGGCCCCTACGCGCTGCCCGGCGCGTACGGCCTGGCCAACCAGGTGGTGATCGGCGGGGTCATCGAAGCGGCAACCAACTACTGCTCGCACAACCTCGCGGCCCGCCTCGACGAGTTGAACATCCCCGCCACCGTGGACTTCCCACCGGTCGGCACGCATTCCTGGGGTTACTGGCGTGATGCTTTGATTCATTCCTGGCCGGTGATCGCACGCGGGCTCGAACTGCCGGCGTGAAGCCGGACCGATCGTCACTCCCCCGCGAACGTCAACCCGCGCTCCTCGAGCGCGTCGGCGAGAACCCGCGCGGCTTTGGGGCCGAAACCGTGCAGGGACAGCAGTTCGGCGCGGGTGCGCGTGGTGAGTGCGTCCAGGGTGGTGATGCCCGCGCCGTGCAACGCCCGGGTGGCCGGCTTGCCGATCGAGGCCGGCAAGTCGCCGTCTCCTGGCCCAGCGTTGTCGGCGGCGGCGAGGGAGGCCGCGAGTCGTTTCGGTGCCCGTGCGAACCATGCCCGCCGGACCAGATGGTTCGAGGTCTGTCCGTTGATGTCGGCCAAGGCGATCCGGAGGCCGATCCGCTTGCCGGCGCGTTCGATCACCGCACCGCTGGGGTGGTCGGCGAGCACGCCGTCGATCTCGTCGTCGGACAACTGCACCTGCAGCTCGCCCTCGCGGCTGATGGAGGCGAAGCTCTTGCCGCGAACGCGATACGCGACCGACCCGAAGTGCGTCCCTTCGTCGACCTCTGGAAGGGCGAGGGCGGCCTTACGCACCTGTGCACGTGTCGTCATCGCTGATCCTCGGCGATGATCGGCAGCACACGCGATTCCGGGACGGTCACCGCGCCAGATTACCGCCGCGGCCGCGGCCGCAGTGGTGAACTGTGGCAGCGGCCGCGGCGTCGAACGGTCTACCGGTCCCGCACCGGTGTCCACTGCTCGGCGGGCGGACGCCCGGGCAGTGGCTTGCCGATGACGGCCAGCGCGACGAAGAAATTCACCTGACCGATGGCCATCGCGAGGGTGGCCATGGCCTGCTCGTCGTAGTGCTCGGCCGCGCGGGCATACAACTCGTCGGTCACCCGTTCGCCTGCTGCCGAGGGCTGGGCGACGGCTTCGGCGAGGGCGAGTGCCGCGCGCTCGGCCTCGGTGAAGTACGGGGCGTCCTGCCAGGTGGCCACGGCCGCGATTCGTTCCTCGGACTCCCCCGCGGTGCGCAGGTTGCCCGTATGCAGCACGACCAGGTAGGTGCTGCCGACGATCTGACCGATCCGCAACTGGACCAGACCGATCGTTGTCCTGGGGACGGTCCCGTTTCCGGTGGCTTTGAACAGCGCCGCACCGACTTCGGCCAGTTCGGGAACCAGCTGCTGTGGATTGCGCAGCCGGGATCCGGTGCGCTCCTGCGTGGCCGTCGAGTTCTCTTGCATGACTGTTGTTTCCTTTCTCAGTGGGGTTGATCAAACGAACTGGGGACGACGTCCGAGGACGCCGAGCTTGTTGATCGCGGCGGTCTCGCCCTGCGGCAGCCAGGCGCGGGCGGCCAGCGTGCAGGCGGCGAACACGGCGGGCATAGCCCATTTGTCGGGGCCGTCGCCGACCGCGAGGTGCGAGGCGGCGGCTCCGCCGTAGACGAAGACCAGTCCCGCGTAGGCCCACTCCTTGGTCCGCGGGTGGCCGGGGGTGAGGATCGCGGCGAGCGCGGCGGCCTTGGCGGTACCGAGCACCGTCGCGAAGTACATCGGATAGCCGAGGTGGTCGAAGGCTTCCCGGACATAGGAGATCCGGGCCAGGTCCCAATACGAGCCGACGGCGGTTTCGGTCAGTACCGCCGCCACCGGAATCCAGCGGGCGAGCTTCAGTGCCTTCGAGGTGCGGGTAGTCATGGTGTCACTCCTTGGTTGTGAGTCGAGTCGAAAGTCAGGCCGCGCGGGCGTGGCCGGAGCCGGTCGCCACGCGGTGCAGGACTGCCGCCAGCCGCGCGTTCTCCGGGGCGTTGAAAGCGAATGCGGCACGGCGACGGGTGTATCCGTAGGTGAGACCGCTGTGCGGATCGACGAATCCGTCCGAACCGGCCGAGCCCGCATGCCCGAACGCGTGCACGCCGAGGAAGGGCAACAGCAGCCCTTTCGCCTCGAAGCCGAGGGTGTAGGGCGCTTGCCCGCGGACCAGATCCGCACCGCTGGAATGGATTTCGGAGACGGTCTCGATGGTGTCGAGCGACAGCAGCGGCGAGCGGCCGTCCACACCCGAGACCGCCGCCGCGTACATGCGGGCCAAGCCGCGCGCGCTGCCGACGCCACCGGCCGAGGCCTGGCCGAGCCGGCGCAGCTGCGGATCGTTGGGCAGGGCCATCACATCGGCGGCCGTGAATCCCTTGGCATTGAGGTTGTAGGAAATACCGGCGATGCCTTGCGGGTTGGGGGAATTCGCCGCGAACGCGGCCTCCATCTCCGCGGTCGCCCGCCACGGCAGGATCGGCAGGTAGCGGTGGTCCAGTTCCGCGGGCAGTCCGAGATACACGTCCAGTCCATAGGGTGCCCGGATCCGCTGTTCGAACAACTGCTGCACGGTGCTTCCGGTGACCGCCCGCACCACTCGGCCGAGAATCGCGTACATGACGAACCCGCCGTATCCGTGCGCGGTCCGCGGCGCGAAGTAGGGGCGCTGACCGACCAGCCGTTCGGCGATGACCCCTTCATCCGCGAGCTCGGCGACGGTGAAACCACCGCCGACGCCGATCACTCCCGACCGGTGCACCAACACATCGCGGACGGTGATGTCTTCCTTGCCGGCGGCGGCGAAGCGCGGCCAGTAGTGGGCGACGGGCCGGTCGATGTCGAGAGCACCGTCTTGGATCAGCAGGGCCACCACCAGCCCCGCCGCACCTTTACTGGAGGAGTGCAGACCGGTCAGCGTGGTATCGGTGACCTCCGGTCCGGCCCACAGATCGACCACCTTGCGACCACGCAGGTAGGCCGCCAGCTGCGCACCGGACTGCCCGTCCTCGGCCGCGACGACAGCGCGGAACTCCTCGCGGACCTCCTCGAACCCTTCGGCAACGGTGCCGTGTATCTCGATTGTGCTCATGGTGATCTCCCTTCGGTGGCGGCCGGTCGGCGGGGTTCCCGCTCCGGCGGCGCCGCGGATCGTCTTCTGGTGCACTGACGTACGGGCGCCGCAAAAGGTGACCGACGCGAAGAAATCGCAGGTCGAGTAGGTGTGGTCACCTTTCCGGCCCGCGGTTCGTCATGGGTATGAAGGAACCGAACGAGGAGGACCCGTGAACGAAGAGCAATTCCTGGCCGAGCGGTTCCAGGAGCACCGCACGCACCTGCGTTCGGTCGCCTACCGGATGCTGGGCTCGGTTACCGACGCCGATGACGCGGTGCAGGAGGCGTGGCTGCGCCTGGCCCGCACCGACACCACCGATGTGGGCAATCTCGGCGGCTGGTTGACCACGGTCGTCGGACGGGTGTGCCTCGATATGCTGCGCTCGCGCAAGGTCCGTCAGGAAGAGCCGCTGGAGAATCTGCCCGATCCGGTGGTCACGGCGCCTTCCGGTCAGAGCCCGGAACAGGAAGCGGTCCTTGCCGATTCAGTGGGGTTGGCATTGCTCGTCGTGCTGGAATCACTGAGCCCCGCCGAGCGGCTGGCCTTCGTGCTGCACGATATGTTCGCCGTGCCCTACGAGCAGATCGCTCCGATCGTCGATCGCACGCCGCAGACCGCCAAGAAGCTCGCCAGTCAAGCGCGGCGGCGGATCCAGGGCGAGGTTCCGGCACCCGATACCGACCTGCCCCGGCAGCGCCGCGTGGTCGACGCCTTCCTCGCCGCCGCCCGCGACGGCGAGTTCGAGGAGTTGGTGCGCATCCTCGATCCCGATGTGGTGCTGCGGGCCGACGCCGGCGATCTGCGCGTGCTCCGCGGCCGCACCCTCGTCGGCGCCCAAGCGGAGACATTCCACCGCATGGCCACCCTGTGCGTCACCCATCCTGCCGTCGTCAACGGCGGCGCGGGCCTGGTCAACACCATGGACGGCGAGCCCTTCTCGATCATGAGCTTCACCGTCGTCGGAGACCGCATCACCGCGATCGACATCCTGTCCGACCGGGAGCGACTCGGGACTATGGATTTGAGTGCTGTGCTGGGTTGACAGTCGCCGGTGGGTGGTACCGGCCGAGGCAATCGCCCGGCAGTGGGCGCGCTGCTCCGTCTGCGCTCGACTCGCTCAGTCGAACGGCGACTTGTCGATCGAGCACCCGGTGTTCTTCGGTGGCAGCTGACCGGTGAACAGGTAGTCCCGCTTGACGCGTTCGGCGCAGCTACTCGGCACATACATGCTGCTGTGCCCGGCGCCTTCGATCACCACCACTTGCGCGTCGGCGAGTTGGGCAGCGCCGGCGAACGCACCGGCCAGGGGTGTCGCCGGGTCGAATCTGGTGTTGAGTACCAGGATCGGAGCGGCGGTGCGCCGGTTCCACGGGCCGGTGTACCGGTCGGCGTCGTGGCTCTGCCAGTACGCGCAGGCGACGCTGCTGAATACAGCGACCCGCCCGAAGTACGGGACCCGGTGATCTTCCGCGACGGCGGCGCGACTGTAGGCGGCGGGATCGGCCGGGACCGTGCTGTCGCTGCACTGGATCGCGTGGAAGGCCTCGGTCCGGTTGCCCGGATACGAGGTGTCACGCGCGACGGGCAACAACCCAGGGACGGTGGTGCCCGCGTCGAACAACCGCTGCAACAGCACCGCGAGGTCCGGGTAGTTCGACGATTGCGACAGACTCGCCGCCGCTCCGATCACCGCCTGGTACGTCCAGGCCGCGCCATCGAGCCTGATCGGGGCCAGCCGCGCTCGTTCGACCAGCGCGATCCACTTCAACTTCGGGTCGCCGGCCGAGAACGCGCAGCGCGGACCGGCTTCCGAACATTGCCGCAGGAACGCATCGAAGGTCGCGGCGATCGCGGGAGCGACATTCTGCCGGGCGTCCAAGGGCAGTGTTTTCCCTTGTCCACCATGTCCATTGACGTTGCCCTCGAAATCCATCGACCCGTCGAACGCCATCGCCCGCACCCGGCCGGGGAACATGTTCGCGTACACCGCACCGACCTGGGTGCCATAGGAAATCCCGTGATAGGTCAGTCTCGGATCGCCCACCGCTCGGCGCAGTAGCTCGAGATCACGCGCGGTGTTCGCGGTCGTCACATGATCGAGAATTGCACCCGCCTGGTGCCTGCACCGGTCCGCGAACTCCTTCGACCAGCCGAAGAACGCCGCTTCCTCCGTGGTGGTCACCGGCATCTCCGGCATCGAACCGAGAAACGCCAATTGCTCGTCGGTCCCCGCGAAGCAGTTCACCGGCGCGCTCTGCCCGACTCCACGCGGATCCCAGGACACCAGATCGAAGCGGGCGCGCAGTTCCTCCGAGAACAGCCACGGCCACCGCGCACGCTCGCGCAACCGCTCCACACCGGAGGGGCCAGGCCCACCGAAGTTGACGAACAGCGTCCCGATCCGCCGGCCGGGATCCGTTGCCGGCAGCTTGATCACCGCAAGGTCGATCTGTTCACCGTGCGGCGCGTTGTAGTCCAATGGCACTCGCGCCGAGGAGCATTCGAACCCATCCGCACAGTCCGACCAGTGCAGCTCCGACGTCCGCGCGGCCTCCGCCAGGCGGTCGAGATAGGGATCGTGCGCCTCGCGCGCCGATGCGGGCACCGCATGAGCGAGCACACCCACTCCGACGACCAGCGTGGCCAGTGCGACCCGGACCCAGCGAGAACTCCTGGTTCCCAACCGCAGAACCACCGACAAGCCCCTCCTGTGCACCGATCATCGAACACGATGATCCTGTCACACTCGGACGCCACCGACAGTGCGGTGCTTCTCACCACCGGCCGGTTGGCCGGGCCGCTGTCAGCCGGTCTGCGACCACACCCGTTGTCGCATTCCGGAGGTCCGTCTGACGGACGGACGGACTGGGGCAGGGGCCGAAGTCCCCTGGTATTGACGTCCTCCCGGCCTGAAGGCTGAGGATTCCTACCAGCGCCCTGCCGGACGCTCTCGGTGGGTTCCTGTTTCACTGGGGCCCGCTTCCCGCTAGGCGGAAAGGCTAATAGCCCCTCCGCAGGCGTTTCGCCTCTCCGCCCGTCCGGCGGCGAGGATATTGATCGCAGCGTTCAGATCCCGGTCGTGGACCGCGCCGCAAGGGCACCCCCATTCCCGCACCGACAGCGGTTTCCTTCCATCGACCCGCCCACATGTCGAGCAGGTCTGCGACGACGGGAACAACCGATCGACCTTGCCGAAGTGCCGCCCATATCGGACAGCTTTCTCCTGGACCATACGGGTGAACATGCCCCACCCGGCGTCGTGGACCGACTTCGCCAACCGTGTCCGCGCCAAACCGGTGACGC
Organism: Nocardia cyriacigeorgica NBRC 100375; assembly: GCF_000308555.1. Classification (GTDB taxonomy): domain Bacteria; phylum Actinomycetota; class Actinomycetes; order Mycobacteriales; family Mycobacteriaceae; genus Nocardia; species Nocardia cyriacigeorgica. Next base: position 8,613 of record NZ_BAFY01000202.1, read on the forward strand.
ACAAGTCCTCGACATAGATCGCTTGGTTCTCGCGGATCAGTGTCGTGGACTGTTTGTGCGCGAAGTCGCGCCTGGCGTCGGCGACCTTGGCATGGGCTTTGGCGACCCGCAGGCGTGCCTTGGCCCGGTTGTTGCTGCCCTTGTCCTTGCGGGACAAGTCCTGTTGGGCTTTGCGGAGTCGGCGTTCGGCTCGGCGCAGGAATTTCGGGGAGGCGACGGTTTTGCCGTTGGACAGGACCGCGAACGTGGTCAACCCCAAGTCGACACCGATCTCGACATCGACCTCGGGCAGTGGTTGCGGGTCGAGATCGACAACGAACGACGCGAAGTACCGGCCCGCAGAGTCCTTGATGACCGTCACCGACGACGGTGCGGACGGCAGGTCGCGCGACCAGCGGACCGCAACGTCGCCGATCTTCGGTAGGCGCAGTTTCCCACCCGTCGTGACCGCGAACCGAGCATTGCGAGTGAATCGGATGGCCTGCCGGTGGTCGCGGCGAGACCGAAATCGCGGTGCCCCGACCTTGCGGCCTTTCCGTTTCCCGGTGGCTGAGGCGAAGAAGTTGCGGTAGGCGGTGTTCGCGTCGGCGAGTGCCTGCTGCAACATCGCCGCCGACACCTCGCTCAGCCACACGCGCTCGGGGGTGGACTTGGCCGCGGTGAGGGCTTTGGACAGTTCAGCGTCCTTCGGGTACGGCAGGCCGTCGCGGCGCGCTTGTTCGCGTGCGGCGATCGCATCGTTGAACACGACCCGAGCGCACCCGAACGCGCGCGCCAGCGCCGCCTGTTGCCCCGGTGTGGGGTTCAGGCGGTACTGGTATCGGAGCTGCACCGCATGAGCTTAGCGTCGTTTTATGGCCGACCACAGCGATATTCGTACTGGTAGACACTGATTCATGCCCGTTTGGGTTTATCAACGAGTATCGGCATCGCGTGTCCCGACCGTACGCTCAACCGGCGGTTTTCCACGCGAACCACCCCGCGCTATGGGCGTGTCGAGGCCGGAGCGGCGCAGCCCGGAGCCCATATCGGGAGTGCGGAGCCGCCGTCGTCATCGGCAGTTCGGCCGCGCTTCCGATGCCTCACGTCGACCGTGGTCGGTGCGATACCTACCGGACGCGCCGGGCTCGCGGGCGAGTGGCACTGGGTGCGTTTCCCGGCGTGCGCCGTATTACCTCGCGGTGAGCAAAGGCTCCTCGGGTTCGCGCTGAGAAGTCCGAGTGAAAACGTCGCCGGCGTCGTGTGCTGCCGGTCCGGAGGGGCTCGGCCCTTCCTGGCTCGGACCAGGGGGCGGTTCCTTGTCGACCTCGTTCATTGGGGCGTCCACCGCCTGCGCCGGGACCGGACCCTGCTGCTCGATGACAAGTTCGGTCGGCTCCGCCTGCACAACGGAGTGCGCGATGCCTTCGGAATCCTCGGGGCTCTCCCCATCCGGCACAACCGGGGCCGATCCTGCCGATGGCGCTACGGCCACCGGGTCGCTTTGCTCGCTGGTTCTGAGCCGCTGCAGCGTCTTTCGCACCGCATCTGCGAGGCGAGCGTCCAGCTCGGCCTCAGCCAGATCTGTGCCGTCGGTCTGCGCGATGCCCAGCTCGGGCTCGCCCGGATCTGTACTGCCGGCCGGTGCGTGGCCCGGCTTGTTCGCCGGCCGCTCGGCGAGCAGCGGTCTGGTAGCCAGCCATAGCTCGGTGAACGGTGCGGCGGCCACGGGCGGGGTGGGGTCGGCCGCGGATTCGTCGGTCTGCTCAGTGAGCTGCTTCGTCTCCGTAGAAGCATTCGGTCCAGGGGCCGGTGCGGAACTTGCGTCTGGTGCGGGGTTTTCCTCAGCTGCCGAGGTTGTCGCAGGCTGCTCGGACCCACCGTTGACGTCCGGCTCCGCCTCGGCAGGCTCCGCACGGTCGGCCGGCCGCTCACCTCGCGCTGTCGGCGCCACCTCGAGGATGCTCGGCAGGATCTGGTTCCCCGCTCCGCCGACCTTGGTGAGCGCGACCAGTCGCTCCTGGAGATCTTCCTTGTCGGGCACCGCGGCCGTCGCTTGCTCGATCGCGCGCCCGTATCTCTCGGCGACCAACCGGTGCGTCACCAGCGCGACGCCGATCATGATCGGCGCGATCGCGTGGATGCCGATGCCGGTGAGGTCGCCTGCCTTGAAATAGGGGAAGGTGTTCAGCGCGATGCTCGCGGTCAGCAGTACCCCCTCGACGGTGTAGACCTGCCACAACCGTTCGATGACACCCCACTCGGCGGTATCGGCGGTGGAGAGCATCAGCGCGACGAGGACCGCGCTGATCAGCGCTTCCAACCCGTAGGACAGCCAGAACATCGGGTTGGTGACGCCACCGGTGGGCGCGATGTTCTGCTGCACCGTCACCGCGGAGAACAGCATCGAGAAAGCGACAACGCCGGCGAGCAACCCCAGCACCCGAGGTTTGCGTTGATGCAACCGAGCCACCTTCGCATGCGGACTGCTGCTGTGTCGCTGCTCCCCGATCGCTTGCGCCGCCCGCAGCAGATCCGCGGCCTCCCGCTCGGCCAGCTCGGCCGCCGTCCGCCGGACCCGCTCCGCCGCATCGGCCGCCGCCTGGATCCGCGCCCGCTGCTCATGGCGCTCGTAATCCCGCACCAGCTCGGCCAGTTCGCGCGCCGCCGCGAGCTCACGCTCCGACAGCGCTTCCAGCAGAGCCGGATCATCCTGGTGCGCCAACCGCTCGTGCGCGATCTGCACGCGGTCCGGCAAAGCACCGGCCATCAAGTCATCCACCTGCGGCGCCGCGGCGGGCGCGTTGGTCGTGAAACGACGGAGCATCAGCATCGAACCTTTCCGGCGAACGAGTGTTCCAGACGCCGCCCGCCGCCGACGACCCGGCCGTCGCCATCCTGCCCTCGCCCACGCCGAGCGCCGCACCCGACTCGGAAAGATATGCCGTCCAAGCGCTCGCACTCATCGAATCGCACGCGAATGGCCGAGTCCGATTCGGTCTCGCTCCGAGGCGTGCCCACGCACGCCGAGGTGTTCAGACGGTCGCCAGCAGGAAATCCTCCCCGCTCGACGGCCGGGGTGTATCGGTTCGGTTGCCGAAGTAGCGCTCGGCCAGAGTCGCGCCCGCGACGTGGCGCGTGGTCCTGAAACCCGCGTCGCGCGCGAGCGCTTCCATCTGCGCCGGGGTATAGAAGCTGACGAACGGTGTCCCCGCCGCATTCGCGCCATCGGCGCTTGTCCGCAGACCGGCACGGTCGTCGGCATCCACCAGCTCGACGGGCAGCAGGAAGGTCATGGCCAGTGTCGAGCCGTCGGCGAGACCGGCGACCTGACGCAGCGTCGTCCGGGTCGCGTCCTCGGACAGATAGTGGGATACGCCGGTGGAAGCGACAACCGCGGGTCGGTTCGGATCGAAACCGGCGGCGGACAACCTATCCCACCAGCTCTGGCCCGACTCGAAATCCACCGGTACGAGATGCAGCCAGTCCGGAAGGCCGAAGCCCAGCTCGATCAGGCGGCTACGCTTCCACGCTTGTGGGCCCGGTTGGTCGACTTCGAAGACGTTCAGTCTCCCTGCGGTATCCGGCCTGCGCTGGGCGAAGGTATCCAGGCCAGCCCCCAGGATGACGTATTGCGTGACACCGAGAGCGGCCTGCTCGATCACCAGATCCTCGATGAATCGCGCGCGGGCCACGACGGCCGCCCGGAAACCACCCGTCGACTGCTGATCCATGTCGGGGCGGCTGCGCCAATCATCCCCGGGGGCGAGCAGTTCCAGCCCCACCAGATCTTCGAGCACATGCGGCGGCGGATCGACCTGCGCGTACAGCGCTCGCCACAGCGCGACTCGTTCGGCGGTATGTTCCGGAGCCACCAGGTCAGGCGTCATGATCGGCGACCCCGTCCCGCTGAGCACCCGGCGCTTGCAAACTCCACAGGCGGCCGTCCGGATCCCGTACGGTCATTTCCTTCGTTCCGAAGTGGGTTTCCTCGAACGGGCTGACCACCTCGACGATCGGGTCGGCACGGAACGCTTCCGCATCGGAAACCTTCAGCACCAGCCGAGTCTGCGTCGGTTGGTCAGCGGGTACCTCGGCGATGAAGACATAGGGGCCGTCCGGGCCGCGCAATTGGCCGGACGCATGGTCGGTCTCGAATTCCATTGCGAAACCGAGTGATTGGAAGAACTTCGCCGCTTTTCCCCAGTTATGGGTGGTCAGGAAGACGGCCTCGATTCCGTCGGTTGCCATGTCGGTCTCCTTCCAGAACAGCTGAGCATTACTCGTGAGCGTCGAGATATTCGCGCAAGGCTTCGGCGACCAGGGCCGACAACGACAGCTCGGTTTCGATGGCATGGTGTTTGACCCGCTTGATCAGCTCGACCGGCAGGTACACGTTGAACTGCTTGACCTCGTCACCCACAGTTAGAATGCTAGCACACTAACAAGCTGTGAAGCTGGTCCCAAAGTCTTGATCGGTCATCGCCTAGGGCCTTCGCCCCGATCGTTCAGGCGGCGAGCTCGAACCGGCCGAGTTCTGCGCCCTGGTCATCGCCCGCACGGCGCACCAGCCGGGCGATCGCGTAGGCAACGTCCTCCGGCTGCTCCAGGATCACCGAATGCCCTGCCCCGTCGACCATCACGAAATCCGCGTAGTCGATGGCCGCGGCCATGGCGACCGAGTGCGACGGCGGAGTCATCAGGTCAGCGGAGCCACACAGGATCATGGTGGGGATCTCCGACAGCGCAGGCAGCACATCGGTCCGGTCGTAGGTCATGAAGGAGCTCAGGAAGCTTGCCATCGTGACGATCGGCGTCTCGTTGTGCATCGCATAGGCCAGGGCCAGCACGCGCGGGCTGACCTTGCGGTTGCCGAACTCGGCGGTGCGGATGACGGGGGCGAAGACCTTGCAGGCCACCCGCTTGGCCCGCTGCATCAGACGCGGCGCTCGGCGGACGGCCGCTTGGAAAGCGGCGATGATCGGGTGCCGGAGCAGCCGGCCGAAGCCCGCGTCGGCCAGCCCGCTGGCGGCGGTCGCGATGAGACCGACGCCCACGACGCGGGTGCCGATCTCGTGCGGGTTCTGCCCGACGTAGGTCAACACCGTCATGCCACCCATCGAATGCCCGACCAGGACGACAGGCCCGGTGGGGGCGACCGCATCGAGCACTGTGCGCAGATCGCGGCCGAGCTGCTCGAGGTTGTAGGTCCGGCTCGATGCCGCCGCCGAGTCACCATGCCCGCGATGGTCGTAGCAGACGACCCGGGCCCCGGGATTGTCCCGCAGAAGCGCATCGCGAACATCGGTCCACGACTCAGTGCGCAGGCAATGCCCGTGAACGAGAACGACCGTCAGCTCCGCCTCCCGCCGCCCGTACTCACGCACCACAAGCGCAACCCCATCGTCGGTCGAGACAACGGCACGACGCTCTCCCGAGCGGGCATTCATGCTGGTGATCGACATCGGAGCCTCCGGTCCACGTGCGGTGACGTGGTCTACTCTGCGCCGATCCCGCCGCCGTTTTCAGAGCCCCGAGTGCTGAACCCGCTCCCCCGGAGGGTGAGCGGAATCCCACCTAGGTGAGTAACGGCCCCCTGGGCAGCTCGCCACAGAAGGAGATAGCCGCGAAGATCGTCGTAGCCCTCGACGGCCCGAGCGTCGACGCCCGACGCTAGGGCCGGGCTGTTCTTCGGGCCGGATCACACGTTGAAGCGGAACTCGACGACGTCACCGTCCGCCATGACGTAGTCCTTACCTTCCATCCGCACCTTGCCCGCGGCCTTGGCCGCCGCCATGGACCCGGCGTCGACGAGATCGTCGTAGGCAACGACTTCGGCCTTGATGAAGCCGCGCTCGAAGTCGGTGTGGATGACGCCGGCGGCCTTGGGGGCGGTATCGCCCTGGTGGATGGTCCACGCGCGGGCTTCCTTCGGGCCGGCCGTGAGATAGGTCTGTAGCCCGAGGGTGTGGAAGCCGGCGCGGGCCAGCGAGTGCAGGCCCGGTTCGTGCTGGCCGATGGATTCGAGGAGTTCGGCGGCGGATTCGGCGTCGAGTTCGAGGAGTTCGGCTTCCACCTTGGCGTCGAGGAAGACCGCGTCGGCGGGGGCTACGGAGGCCTTCAGTTCGGCGATCTTGGCGTCGTCGGTGAGGACGGATTCGTCGGCGTTGAAGACGTAGAGGAAGGGCTTGGTGGTGAGCAGGGAGAGTTCTTTGAGGAGTTCGGTGTCGACCTTGTCGGCGGCGGCGAACAGGGTGGTGCCGCTGTTGAGGATTTCCTGGGCGGCCTTGGCGGCGTCGGCGACGGGCTTGCGGTCCTTTTTGACCTTGGCTTCCTTGTCCAGGCGGACGACGGCCTTCTCCAGCGTTTGCAGGTCGGCGAGGATGAGCTCGGTTTCGATGACCTCGATATCGGCCGAGGGGTCGACGCGGCCGTCGACGTGCACCACGTCGTCATCGGCGAAGACGCGCACGACCTGGCAGATGGCGTCGGCCTCGCGGATGTTGGCGAGGAATTTGTTGCCCAGGCCCGCGCCCTCGGAGGCGCCCTTCACGATGCCGGCGATGTCGACGAAGGAGACGGTGGCGGGGACGATGCGCTCGGAGCCGAAGATCTCGGCGAGCTTGTCCAGGCGCGGGTCGGGCAGTGGGACCACCCCGACGTTCGGCTCGATGGTCGCGAACGGGTAGTTCGCGGCCAGCACGTCGTTGCGGGTCAGCGCGTTGAACAGCGTCGACTTTCCGACGTTGGGCAGGCCGACGATTCCGAGGGTGAGACTCACGGATAGGAGAGTCTACGCGGGTCCCACCCTCCGACCGTTCAGGGGATCAGCACGACCTTGCCGAGGTTGGCGCGCTTCTCGATGACGGTGTGCGCGGCGGCCGCGTCTTCCAACGCGAACTCCTCGTGCACCGCCGGATGCAGCAGGCCGGAGGCGAAGTACTGCCACAGTTCCTGACGCCAGTGTTCGTAGACATCGGGCTGCTCGCGGGCGATGCGGGCGAGCTGGAAACCGGTCACCGATTTTGCGCCGGAAAGCAGGTCGAAGGCTTCCACAGTGCCGCCACCGGAGCTGTAGGCCACCATGCGACCACCGGTGCGCACCGCGGCGAGGGCGGGGGCGAGCAGCTCACCGCCGACGGCGTCGAGGGCGTAGTCGACGGGCGTGCCCCATGAGGAGTCCTCATAGGCGACGACCTCGTCGGCACCGAGTTCGCGCACGAAATCGGCCTTGGCCGGGTCGGAAACCGCGCCGACGACGCGGGCCGCACCCCGGATCCGAGCCAGCTGCACGGCCAGATGCCCGACACCGGACGCGGCCGCGGTGACCAGCGCCGATTCACCCTCGACCGGGTTCGCCGCATCGAGGGCACCCAGCGCCACCAGGCCACTGCGCACCAGCGCCACGGCGTCGACCGCCGACGCACCGTCGGGAATCGGCGAGGCCATCGCCACCGACAGCAGCGCGTAATCGGCGTACCCGTGCCCGAAGACGAGGCCGGTGACGCGATATCCGGGCGCGTAGTTGTCCACCCCTTCGCCGACGGCGACCACTTCACCGGCGATCTCGCCGCCCAGCGGGATCGGCTCCCGCTGCTCACGTACCTTCCGCACCACCGGCAGCGTCACGCCGACGGCTTCGACGCGGACGAGCAGTTCGCCCGGACCGGGCGTCGGCACATCGACCGAGACGATCTCGAGCACCTCGGGACCCCCGCTGTGCTGGTATTGCACCCGCCGCATCACACCTCCAGGCTTGGTTCAGGAGCGGTAACGGTAACCACACACCGGCTCCACCTCACATACCCAACTACCCCTGAGTGCGCCATCTCACGCCCGATGCACGCTGGTAGAGAGGCACGTCACGCGACTGTCGGCGTGTCCGAAAGCTCTTGCGTGGCGTGTCGCGCGGCGTAGCGTCGGTGCCATGGCTCCGATCTCGGAGGTGGTGATGGCGCGGCCTGCGCCGGGGCTGGCCGCGTTCATCGACCGCTATATCGGCTATCGGATGACGGGGTATCCGCCCGGTCTGCATCGTGGGCTGCCGTCGCGGCATATGACGTTCATCGTGGCGATCGGGCCGACCATCGACGTCGTCACCCAGACCGATGCGAAGCAGGCGCCGGCCGACTACCGGTGTGTGCTGAGCGGGTTGCAGCCGGGGCCGGCGGCGATCGCGCACAACGGTACCCAGGAAGGCGTGGCGATCGAGCTGACGCCGCTGGGCAGCCGGGTGCTGTTCGGTATGCCCGCGGGCGAACTCTGGAACCTCTCGGTGGAATTGTCGGATGTGACGGGCCCGGTGGCGCAGCAGTTGGCCGAGGAGTTGCATCTGCATGCGCAGTGGCCGCGCCGGTTCGAAGCCTGCGATCGAGTGCTCACGAAACTCGCCCACCCCAATCGGGTAGTGGCGCCGGAATTGAGCTGGGCGTGGCGGGCGGTGGTCGGTTCCGGCGGGACGGTTCCGGTGGGCCCGCTGGCGAGCGGATCGGCTGGAGCAGACAGCACCTGACGCGACGGTTCGGCGCCGAGTTCGGACTCAGCCCGAAACTGGCCGCGCGCATCGCCCGGTTCGATCGGGCCAAGTCGATGCTGGTGCGCACCCCGTCGTTCGTCAGCATCGCCCAGATCGCGGCGACCTGCGGTTATTACGATCAGGCGCACCTGAACCGGGATTTCGCGGAGCTGGCCGGATGCAGCCCGACGACCTGGCTGGCCGAGGAGATTCCATCCGTCCAAGACCCGGAGCCGCTCGGCGAGTGAGGCTGAAGCCATGACTACGCCAACTTCCACCACCACCCATGTCTGGCCCTGCCTCGCCTTCCGCGATGCCCGTGCGATGGCGACGTTCCTGACCGACGCTTTCGGTTTCGAGCTGACGGCGCTGTACGCCCGCGAGGACGATCCCTCGGTCGTCGAGCACGCCGAAATGCGCTGGCCCGCGGGCGGCGGCATCATGTTCGGCTCCACCGGCCGCAACGACAGCGAGTTCGGGCAGCGGCCGGCGGGCGCGGCCTCGCTGTATCTCGTGTGCGACGACCCGGACGCGCTCTACGCACGCGCCGAGAAAGCGGGCGCGCGCATCGTGCGCGAAATGCGCGATGAGGACTACGGTTCGCGCGGATTCAGCGCGGCCGACCCGGAGGGCAACCTCTGGAGTTTCGGCACCTACGCAGGCGAATGATCCCGGGGCGACCCGCCGCCGCGCGGGTCGCTTTATTCCCGGTGTGCGAGTTCCCACACCCGTCCAGATTAAGTGGACCACAGTCCGCTTGACTGGCTAACCTCGGTCATCGAAGCGAGCGATCCTTTCCGCTTCCGCAAGGATCTTCCGAACGCACAGGAGACTCGATGACCACCACCCAGCCGACCGACCTGCTCGAGCTCGACGCCGCCGCCCAGGACCTGCTCTTCCGCGAGGCGCGCACCGCCAACACCTTCACCGACGAGCCGGTCGCCGACGAACAGATCCAGGCCATCTACGACCTGATCAAGTGGGGTCCCACCTCGATGAACCAGCAGCCGCTGCGCGCGGTGGTGCTGCGCTCGCCCGAGGCCCGCGCACGGCTGGTGCAGCACATGGCCGACGGCAACAAGGACAAGACCACCAAGGCCCCGCTGACGGTGGTGCTGTTCGCCGACAACAACTTCCACGAGCACCTGCCCACACTGTTCCCGCATATGGAAGGCGCCAAGGACTTCTTCGCCGACGACGATTACCGCGAGCACTCGGCCAAGCTCAACGCCGCCCTGCAGATCGCCTACTTCATCGTGGGTGTCCGCGCCGCCGGCCTGGCCGCCGGCCCGATGAACGGCTTCGACCACGCCGCCGTGGAGAAGGAGTTCTTCCCCGAGGGCGGCCACCACGCCCTGGTCGCCATCAATATCGGCAAGCCCGGCCCGGACGCGTGGTTCCCGCGCAGCCCCCGCTTCGAGGCGAAGGACGTCATCACGACGCTCTGATCCGCGCCGCGATATGAACGGGTAGGCCCGCTCGACCAGTCGAGCGGGCCTACCGGTCTGTCATGAGAGGAGCCGCGCCACCGCGCCCGATCGGTAACCGTGCATGGCCGCCGGCGAGGCGATGCGAACGGCGGACCCAGTGGGCCCGGGCGCGTGCCGGCGACATATTCAGGACGATCTGGCTATCGCAGCCGGCCGACGCCGGGGTCGCCGCGTGAGGATCGCGCGAACTCAACGTCCCCCCAGCCCCGACAAGGCGATCCCGCGGATGAAGGCGCGTTGGGCGACTGCGTACAGCAACAGCAGCGGCAGCAGGATCAGCATCGATGTGGCCATCAGAATCGGCCACTTGGTGTGATACTGGCCTTGCAGGCGAACCAAACCCAGTGTGGCGGTGGCGATCTCGTCGCGCTGAATCATCACCAGCGGCCAGAGGAAATCGTTCCAGACGGTGATCCAGGTGAGCACCGCGAGCACCATGAGCGCGGGCCGGACCTGCGGCAGCAGGACGCGCCAGTAGATCTGCCAGGTGGTGCAGCCGTCGAGGATGGCGGCTTCCTCGAGTTCGGCGGGCAGGGTCAGGAAGAACTGTCGCATCAGATAAGTGCCGAAGGCGCTGCCGAAGACACCGGGCACGATCATCGCCCACGGGGTGTCCACCCAGCCGAAGGCGCGCATGAGCAAAAACTGCGGGATCAGCGTGACGGTGAGCGGCACCATGAGCGTCGCCAGGTAGGCGAGAAACAGGGCGTCGCGGCCACGAAAGGGCAAGCGCGCGAAGGCGTAACCGGCCAGTGAGCAGAAGAACACCTGCCCGGCCGTCACGCACGTCGCGTAGACGGTGGTGTTGAGCAGCATCCGGCCGAGCGGGAGCAGATCGAATACCTCGGTGTAGTTGGACCACTGCGGATCGGCGGGGATCGGTGCGGGATCGGTGACGGCGCCCTCGCTTTTCAGCGACCCCGACAGTGCCCACAGAATCGGCGTCAACGCAGCCCACGCGACGACCACGAGTGCCGCGTACACCCCCGCTCCTGATAGCAACCTGCGAACGATGGCACGGTCGACCCGCACCCCACTGTGGTCACGCCGAGACCGCACAGCGCCCACCTCGACATCGGAACGCACCGCAGTCACAGCCCGCACGGCCGCGCCTCCCGCGTGCCCGCCGCCTGGCCCACCCTCTTACCTCTCACACCACCACCCGCGTCCCTACCGCCCATCTTTCGACCGCCCCGAGGTCCCAATCCGTGACGTCACCCGACACCGCCCACGTCCGTGCCTGGTGTATTGGAGCCCGCGCCATGACCTCCCACGGCCACGACACCCGGACTCGAGGCGCCTGCCCCATCCAGATCACCCGCCCGCGCGTTCGCCCTCATCCCTCGACCTCCCCACGTCGCGAGTACCTGAGTTGCAGAACCGTCAGCACGAACAACCCCGCGAACATCACCCATGCCAGCGCCGACGCGTACCCCACCTCGTAGAACGCGAAAGCGTGCTGGAACAGCATGATTCCGAGCAGGTAGGTCCCCGTCTCCGGGCCGCCGTTGCCGCCGGTCAACGCATACGCCTGGTCGAAGGCCTGCACCGAGTTGATGACGGTGATGACGAAGACGAACGACAGCGGGCCACGGATCAGCGGAATCGTGATCGACCAGAACCGTCGCACCGCACCGGCCCCGTCGATCCGCGCGGCCTCGTACAGCTGCTCGGGGACGCCCTGCATGGCGGCGAGCAGGATCACGGTGGCGAACGGCACGCTCTTCCACACCGTGACGATGCTCAGCGAGACCAGCGCCAGATCCGGATCGATCAGCCACGGCAGCGGACCGACGCCGAACCAGCCGAGCAGCAGATTGAGCAGGCCGTCGTCGGTGGTGAAGATGAACCGCCACACCACCGCCATCGCCACCGTAGAGGCGACCAGCGGCAGGAACGCGGCCGTGCGGAAGAACCCGATGCCGGCCATCGTGCGATTCAGCAGCGCGGCAATCACCAGGCCGATGGCGACCGTCGGCAGCAGGGTCAGCAGCGTGAAGACCGCCGTATTGCGCACGGCGATCAGGAACAGCGGATCCGCCGTGAACAGCCTCCGGTAGTTCGATAGCCCGACGAACCTGGGTGCACTGAACAGATCCCAGGAGAAGAAGCTCAAATACAACGACACGACCAGCGGCCCGACCAAGAACACACCGACGCCCGCCACATTCGCCGCAACGAACCACCGACCCGCCCGGGCCCGCCGACGCACCAGTTGCCCGGCGGCGCGCTGTCCCGGACCGGAACCCTCCGTGCCGCTCGCCCGCGCCTCGGCACTGCGAGCGTGCGGTGATCGCGACTGCGCCCGGCGACCACCCGCACCGCCGCTCCCCGTCACCGCGTGTCCTGCAACAGCGCATCAACGGTCCGGGTGAGGTCCGGATGCAGCGCGGCCGCCGGCGCGGCACCCCGCAGTACCCGGTTGGCGCCGCGCTCGAGCAACGCCTGCACCTTGCCCCACGCGGGCGTGACCGGCAGCGCCCGGGAGTGGCGCGGGCCGTCGATGAGCACGTCCAAGTTCGTGATATCCCGATGCGCCGCAGCGAATTCGCCGGAACCCAGCACCGATTTCAGCACCGGCACGAACAGCCCGGATTCGGCGATGATCGCCTGCCCCACCGGCCCGGTCGCGAATTTCACGAACTCCCAGGCCTGTTCGATGCGTGGACTGTCGGCGGCGATCGCCAGTCCGGTACAGCCGACATCGGTGATGGCACCCGGTCCACCCTGCGGCCCCACCGGCAAGACGGTCAGGTCGATATCGAGATCGTCGTGCCCGGCGAATTCCGAATACAACCAGTGCCCACCCATCACCATGCCCGCCCGCCCGCGCCGGAACAGGTCGGGAGCCGAGACCGATTGCTGATCGGCGACGCGCGGCGCCACCTTGTGCCGCACCGCGAGATCGGCATAGAACTGGAAGCCCTCGGCGAATCGCGGATCACCGAGGTTGGTGCGCGTGGGCGCGACCGACGGCGTGAACCAGTCGACCCCGTTGTTCATCCCGAAGCACGCGGCCGAGAAGTACGGCACCCAGGCGTCGGCGAAACCCCAGCGGCCCTTGCCTTCCCGTGTGGTCACCGCGCGGGCCGCGTCGAGGAACTCCTCGAAGCTCCATGCCTCGTCCCAGTTCCTCGGTGCCCGGACGCCTGCCTCGGCGAACAGTTCCCGGTTGTAATAGAGGAACACCCCCGACCATTGCTCGGGCAGCGCGTACTGGCCACCGCCGTAGCGGAACGTGTCGTACAGCGCGGGAAAACTGTCACGCCGCAAGGTGCCCGCGTACTGCGGATCGCGATCGAGCAAGGTGTTCAGGTCCAGCAGCACCCCGCGCTCGGCCAGCCCGGCGTACAGCAGCTCCCACGCCATCATGATGTCGGGACATTTGCCGCCGGCGCAGTAGGTGAGCATCTGCTGGAGGGCGTCGGGCCCGGAGACCACCGTGCCGATGCGGATCTCGGGATGGGTCTTGCGGAACTCGTCGATGATCCGGCGCCGCACCCGCGCCTCCTCCGGGCGGGCACCGAAGAAGAAGGTCAGCGCGTCGTCGTCGGCACCGCACCCACCGGCCAGCAACGGGGCGGCCAGCGCGGAGCCGAGCAGCGTTCGTCGCCGCACGGTGCCACTCGACAGGGCGGATTCCAGCTCCGGCCTCCTCAGGGCGGATGTGGAGCAGATCGGACCGCATGGCAGCATACTGGCGGCAACTGAAGAGGGTGACCGCCGACACACGACAACGATCCGATCGACCGCGATCACGACGCGACCGAACCGCCGCGCCGGGTCATATCGATCGGCTACCTTGGCACGTGTTTCAGCATCATCCTGCGCGTTTCACAGGAGAGTAGGCAGATGGCGACCATCGAATATCTGCGGACCGACCCCGATCTGCCGCCCGTCGGCGTGATCGACCGGTCCCCGATGACTCCGGCGAAGAAGGCGATATTCGCGGGGATCGCCATACTCGGCGCCGCTGCCTGGACGATTCTGGCCATCGCCCGCGGCGAGTCGGTGAACGCGGTGTGGATCGTGATCGCGGCGGTCAGCACCTACATCATCGCCTACCGCTTCTACGCGCGGCTGATCGAATACAAGGTCGTCAAGCCGCGCGACAACGTCGCCACGCCCGCCGAGATCCTGGAAAACGGCAAGGACTACCTGCCGATGGACCGGCGGGTGCTGTTCGGTCACCACTTCGCCGCCATCGCCGGTGCCGGTCCGCTGGTCGGCCCGGTGCTCGCGGCGCAGATGGGGTATCTGCCCGGCACCATCTGGATCATCGTCGGCGTGGTGTTCGCCGGCGCGGTGCAGGACTACCTGGTGCTGTGGGTGTCGACCAAACGACGTGGACGCAGCCTCGGGCAGATGGCCCGCGACGAGCTGGGCTGGTTCGGCGGCTGGGCGGCCATCGTCGGGATTCTCGTCATCATGATGATCCTGCTGGCGGTGCTGGCGCTGGTGGTGGTCAACGCTCTCGCGCACAGCCCGTGGGGTGTGTTCTCCATCAGCATGACCATCCCGATCGCCCTGTTCATGGGCGTGTACCTGCGGTTCCTGCGGCCGGGTGCGGTCGGCGAGGTGTCGCTGATCGGGTTCGCGCTGCTCATCCTGGCGATCATCGCCGGCGGCTGGGTGTCGGAGAACGACACCTGGGCCGGCTGGTTCACCTTCCATCCGGTGACCATCTCCTGGATGCTGATCGGCTACGGCTTCTTCGCCTCGGTGCTGCCGGTGTGGTTGCTGCTGGCGCCGCGCGACTACCTGTCGACGTTCATGAAGATCGGCACCATCGGCCTGCTCGCGCTCGGCATCCTGATCACCCTGCCGACGCTGAAGGCACCGGCGGTCTCGGAGTTCGCGCACACCGGCGCCGGACCGGCCTTCGCGGGCAGCCTGTTCCCGTTCCTGTTCATCACCATCGCCTGCGGTGCGCTGTCCGGCTTCCATGCGCTGGTGTCCTCGGGCACCACACCGAAACTGCTGGAGAAGGAATCGCACAGCCGGATGATCGGCTACGGCGGCATGCTGATGGAGTCGTTCGTCGCGGTGATGGCGATCATCACCGCCTCGATCATCGACCAGCACATCTACTTCGGCATGAACGCCCCGCTCGGCGCGACCGGCGGCACTCCCGAATCCGCGGCCGCGTACACCAACTCGCTCGGCCTGTCCGGACCCCCGGCCACACCCGAGACGTTCAGCAATGCCGCGAGCGAGGTCGGTGAGGAGTCGATCATCTCCCGTACCGGTGGCGCGCCGACGCTGGCCGTCGGCATCTCCGAGGTGTTCCACCAGTTCCTCGGCGGGTCGAGCATGAAGTCGTTCTGGTACCACTTCGCGATCATGTTCGAGGCACTGTTCATCCTCACCACCATCGACGCAGGTACCCGCGTGGCGCGCTTCATGCTCTCCGACGCGCTCGGCAATTTCGCCGGCCCCGCACGCAAATTCAAGGATCCGTCCTGGCGGGTGGGCGCCTGGCTGTGCTCGGCGATCGTGGTCGCGGCGTGGGGTTCGATTCTGCTGATGGGCGTCACCGATCCGCTCGGCGGCATCAACGCGCTGTTCCCGCTGTTCGGCATCGCCAATCAGCTGCTTGCCGCGATCGCGCTGATGGTGGTGCTCACCATCCTGGTGAAGAAGGGTCTGACGAAATGGATCTGGATTCCCGGCATTCCGCTGGTCTGGGACCTCATCGTCACGATGACCGCCTCCTGGCAGAAGATCTTCTCGGCCGACCCGAAGGTCGGCTACTGGAAGCAGCACGAGATCTGCCAGAACGCGCAGCAGGCGGGCAAGCTGTGCCTGACCGCGAAGACGCCCGAGGACGTGGACGCGGTGGTGCGCAATACCTTCATCCAGGGCACGCTGTCCATCGTCTTCGCGGTCCTGGTGCTGATCGTCACGGTGGTCGGCGCCATCGTCTGCTACCGCGCCTGGCGGGCGGGAACGGCCGAGACCACCGAATCGCCGGAGGAGCCCTCGCGCATCTTCGCTCCGAGCGGATTCTTCCCGACCGCGGCCGAGAAGGAGGTGCAGCGCGAATGGGACGAACTGATCGAGAAGGGCGAGGTGAAGGAACCGGGCGCGGCACACGCGAGAACGCACTGAGTTCCCAGGCAGCGACCGGGACGGCGGTGGCACCGCTCGGCCGCGCGGCATCCGGGCGGGTCGACGCACCGGACGCTGGCCCGGGCACCGTCCCTGCCGAGTCGCCGTCGGTACCGCTCGGCGAGATGGCCGACGGTCGTGCAGGTTCGCCCGTCGACGGCGCCGGACCATCCGGCGCCGGCCCAGCGCAGCGTCGAGCCGGGCCTGCTCGCGGCCCGGCACATGCGGTGCGGGCAGCCGTGCGCGGCCTGCTCTGGTGGTTCGACTCGGTGCTCGGCGGGCAGGACTATCAGCGCTATGTCGCGCACCTGCGGCGCAAGCATCCTGGATGCCCGATTCCATCGGAACGCGAGTACTGGCGGGAGCGGCATGCCGAGGCCGATCGCAATCCCGCCAACCGCTGCTGCTGAGCTGGCACGACGGCCCCTTCGGCGAGTCGCGTGGCGTGTCGCGCACCGCTGGACCAGCCCACCGGGGTAATGACCGATTTCCGCTAGCAGCGGTCGCCGGTAGCTGTCATTGTGGTTGACGTGACGATCACGGCTCTGGACTTCGAACGCTGTTACCGAGCGGTCTCCACCCGGGACTCCCGCTTCGACGGGCAGTTCTTCACCGCCGTGCGGACCACCGGAATCTATTGCCGCCCATCATGTCCGGCGATCACTCCGAAACGCGCCAATGTCAGCTTCCTGCCGACGGCGGCCGCCGCACAACAGGCGGGCTATCGCGCGTGCCGTCGCTGCCTGCCCGACGCGGCGCCCGGATCGCCGCTGTGGAACACCCGCGCCGATCTCGCGGCCCGGGCCATGCGGCTGATCGGCGACGGCGTGATCGAGCGGGGCGGGGTGCCCGCGCTGGCGGCGACGCTCGGGTACTCGCAGCGCCAGCTCACCCGCGTCCTCACCACCGAACTGGGGGCAGGCCCGCTCGCACTGGCCAGGGCGCACCGCGCGCACACCGCGCGGCTGCTGATCCAGACCACGAACATGCCGATGTCCGATATCGCGTTCGCGGCCGGGTTCGCCAGCATCCGGCAGTTCAACGACACCGTGCGGGAGGTGTTCGCGGTCAGCCCGACCACCATGCGCACCGAAGCGCAGCGAGCCAACGGGCGGGCGGTGCCGAGCACCAACGGCACGCTCACCCTGCGGTTGCCCTACCGGGAACCGCTGGACCGCAGCTGGCTGGAATGGTTCCTGTCCGCGCACGCCGTACCGGGCCTCGAACTCTGGGAGGACCGCAGCTACCTGCGCAATCTGCGCACCCCGCACGGACACGCCTCGATCCGGCTGGGATTTCAGCGCGATCATGTGCGCGCCGAACTCGCCCTGCACGATATGCGCGACCTCGCGCCGACCGTGGCTCGCCTGCGGCATCTACTCGACCTGGACGCCGATCCGATCGGGATCGATGAAGCACTCGGGGTGGCCGAGCACGCGCAACGCCCGGAGGGGCGGCCACGATTCGTCCCCGGCATCCGGGTCCCCGGCTGTCTGGACGGTGCGGAGTTGTTGCTGCGCACCATGATCGGTCAGCAGATCTCGGTGCAGGCGGCGGCCACGCACACCGCCCGCCTGGTCTCCGCGCTCGGCGATCCCATCGACGGGCCGACACCGCGGCTGTTCCCCGACCCCGCGGTGATCGCCGAACGCGGCACCGAGGTATTGACCGGCCCGGCCCGGCGGATCCGCTCGATCGTCAACGCGGCGGCCGCGCTGGCCTCCGGCGAACTGGTGCTGCACCAGGGCCGCACCGCCGCCGATCTGCGGCGCGAACTGCTGGCGTTGGAAGGGGTCGGCCCGTGGACGGCCGACTACGTGACCATGCGCCTGCTCGCCGACCCCGACATCCTGCTCGACACCGACCTGGTGGTGCGGCAAGGCGCCGCCCTGCACGCCATCGACCTCACCGACACCACGCGGTTCGCGCCGTGGCGCTCCTACCTGGCCATGCAGTTGTGGCACAGCGCCCTGGCCGCCCGCACCGTACCGGCGGCCCGCGCCGGCCGAACGAAAGCGAGTACCGAATCATGACCGCAGCCGTCCTCACCCCCGGGCCGGTCGAAACCACCGTCCGCACTGCGGATTTCGCCACCGTCGAGACGCCGATCGGCCCGTTCACCGCACTGGTCGACAGTGACGGCGCCGTGCTCGCCTCCGGTTGGACCGCCGATGCGGAGAACCTGCGCGGGGTGATCCACTCCGGTCTGCGGCCCAGCACGTTGCGGCAGCGCGCCGAACTCGGTGCCGTCACCGACGCCGTCCTCGCCTACCACCGCGGCGATCTCACCGTCATCGACACCATCGACGTCCGCCAGCAATCCGGCGAATTCCTCATGCACGCCTGGCAGATCCTGCGCACCGTCCCCGCAGGCACCCCGCTCACCTACACCGCCTTCGCCGCCCGCTCCGGCCGCCCGGCCGCCACTCGCGCCGCCGCCAACGCCTGCGCCCGCAACGCCGCCGCGCTGTTCGTCCCCTGCCACCGCATCCTGCGCACCGACGGAACGCTCGGCGGGTTCCGCTGGGGGCTGCCGGCCAAGCGGTGGCTGCTCGATCA
>NZ_BAFY01000201.1 GCF_000308555.1 Nocardia cyriacigeorgica NBRC 100375
ATCTTCTGCCCGCCGCCTCCGCCGCCGGCCCCCGGCCAGGTGGTGCCCGCGCCGATGCCCAAGCCCGGTGCGCCCGCCGAACCGGCGCCTGCCGCACCGCCGGCCGACCCGGCCCAACCCGGTCAGCCCGCGCCCGCCCAGCAGGCGCCCGGCGATCCGGCTCAGCCCGCGCCCGCGGACCCGAACGCGCAGCCTCCCGCCGAACCGTCCACGACCCCGGAGCCGGGTCCCCCGCCCGCGCCCACCGCCACGCCGACACCGCAGCCGGCGGTGACGCTGCCGTTCGGCATCGTGGTCCCACTTCCCGCTCCCCCAAAGTGATTTCAAACCGGAACACAGATCACGAAGCAGTAACAAAAAGATCTCGGATGCTGTAGCCTTCCTTCGTAGGTCACGAAGGGCTCACGGCTGAGACAACGGCTCGTAACGGAGTCGGCGCCCCTCCGCCGTGAGCTCGGCTCATTGAGTCGATGGAGGGTCACAGCACCGTGGGGCGTCACCGCAAACAACCGCCGCCTACCGTTCGGCGAAGCTCCGTACTTGCATTGACCGGGCTCGTTCCCGCCGGATTGGTCGCCGTCAACACCGCATCGGCCGTCGGCACCGATCCCACCGCGGCCTCGATCCAGGCGCACCTGCCCGGCGACGAGGGCGCCGACACCACCGCGAGCTTCGCCGCCGACGCACAGACCGTCGTCGACCTGGAAAGCCTCACCCACGCGATGGCCAAGCAATCGCGTGCGGTCCCGCCGACGGTGAAAACCGTTGCGCTGCCCGAAGATCGGGTGCCTGCCGACCTGCCCGCCGCGCAGATGGGCATACCGGGCATCGCGCACGCCGCCTACGTCGCCGCCGAACAGGCCCTCGCCGTCGAGAACCCCACCTGCCATATGCCGTGGACGGTGCTCGCGGGCATCGGCCGGGTCGAATCGACCCACGTCTACAACGGCAAGGCCGATGCCGACGGCAACGCCCTCGACCCGGTCTACGGCCCGGTGCTCGACGGCAGCCTCGCAGGCAACAATGTCATCCACGATTCCGATGGCGGTGCCCTCGACGGCCTGTCCGGCTACGACCGCGCCGTCGGCCCCATGCAGTTCCTGCCCGAAACGTGGTCGCATTACGCGGCCGACGGCAACGGCGACGGCATCGCCGACCCGCAGAACTACTACGACGCCACCCTGACCGCGGGCAAATACCTCTGCGACGGCGGCCTGGACATGCGCGATCTGGCCCAGCAGTCCAAGGCGATCCTGCGCTACAACAACTCCATGGCCTACGTCGCCAACGTCATGGCATGGGCCAATTCCTACGGCACCGGCATCGCACCACAGCCCGCACAGCTGCCCCGTATCTGAGACGCCTAAAATCGGCGGCATGCCAGTGGTAACGGAAGCGGACGTGCGGGGCGCCCTCGCAAAGGTCGACGACCCGGAAATTCGCAAACCGATCACCGAACTGGGCATGGTGAAAAGCGTCAGCATCGGCGCCGACAGCGATGTCCATATCGAGGTCTACCTGACGACGGCGGGCTGCCCGCTGCGCACCGAGATCACCCAGCGGGTCAGCAAGGCGGTCGCCGACGTCCCCGGCGTCGGCGCGGTCACCGTCGACCTGGACGTGATGAACGATGAGCAGCGCACCGAACTGCGCAAGCAGTTGCGTGGCGACTCCGCCGAACCGGTCATCCCCTTCGCCCAGCCCGGCTCGCTGACCCGGGTGTACGCGGTGGCCTCCGGTAAGGGCGGTGTCGGAAAGTCCAGTGTCACCGTCAATCTCGCCGCTGCCATGGCCGCGCGCGGACTGTCCGTCGGCGTGCTCGACGCCGACATCTACGGCCACTCCATCCCGCGGATGCTCGGCACCGACGCCCGGCCTACCCAGGTCGAGCGGATGATCATGCCGCCCATCGCGCACGACGTGAAGATGATCTCCATCGCCCAGTTCACCCAGGGCAACACGCCGGTGGTGTGGCGCGGCCCGATGCTGCACCGCGCGCTGCAGCAGTTCCTGGCCGACGTGTTCTGGGGCGATCTGGATGTGCTGCTGCTCGACCTGCCGCCCGGCACCGGCGACGTGGCGATTTCCATCGCCCAGCTGATCCCGAACGCCGAGATCCTGGTCGTCACCACCCCGCAGCCGGCCGCCGCCGAGGTAGCCGAGCGCGCGGGCGCCATCGCCTTGCAGACCCGTCAGCGGATCGCCGGCGTGGTGGAGAACATGTCCTGGCTGGACCTGCCCGACGGCACCCGGATGGACCTCTACGGCTCCGGCGGCGGCCAGGCTGTCGCCGAGCGCCTCACCCGCGCTGTCGGCGCCGACGTGCCGCTGCTCGGCCAGATCCCGATCGAGCAGTCGCTGCGCGAGGCGGGCGACGAGGGCACCCCCATCGTGCTGCGCGATCCGGAGAACCCGGCCGCGGTGGCGTTGCGCGAGGTCGCCGACAAGCTCGCGGTGCGCCGGCGTGGACTGGCGGGTATGTCCTTGGGGATCGACACCACACGCCACCTATAGGACACCAGCCGTGGCGTGGTATCGAATCCGACAGTGACAACTGATTTCGCACCGACATGGGTAACTCGCCGGGTACGGGCTAACCCAGCCACTCAGCGACCGCCGGCCGCCGACGCCGCTGGTGCCGCGCCTGAGTCCGGCCAAAAATCGCGGAGAGGCGGAACAGCGTCATGCTCACGCTGCTGTTGTATGTGCTGATCGTCGGGTTGTTGGCCGCGGTGCTGTTCCTACTCGCGGGGGCGGTCTTCGGGCGGTCGGAGGAGCTGGGACCGCTACCGGAGGGCACCACCGCGACGGTGCTTCCGGTCGAGGGGATCTCCGGCGCCGATGTGCGCTCGCTGCGGTTCCAGCAGGTGCTGCGCGGCTACAAGGCCGGTGAGGTGGACTGGGCGCTGGCTCGGCTCGCCGCGCGCATCGACGAACTGCACGGCCAGCTGGCCCAGGCGCGTGCCGAGGCCGGGGCGAACGTGGGCGCCGCCGCGCAGCCCGGTCCGGTTCAGCCGCCGGTTGGCCCGGATCCGCGATGACCGCCGTCGAGCCGGTCCGCTGCCCGTGGTCGCTGGAATCGCAGCTCTATCGCGACTATCACGACACCGAGTGGGGCCGCCCGCTGCACGGTGACGACGCCATGTTCGAACGGCTGTGCCTCGAGGCCTTCCAATCGGGCCTGGCCTGGATCACCATCCTGCGCAAACGCCCGGCGTTCCGGGCCGCCTTCGCGGGGTTCGCCATCGAGAAGGTGGCCCGCTTCGACGACACCGACCGTGAACGCCTGCTCGCCGACCCCGGCATCGTGCGCAACCGCGCCAAGATCGACGCCGCCATCGCCAATGCCAAGGTCGCCCGCGACCTCGATACCAGCCTGGACGAGCTGATCTGGTCGTTCGCTCCGCCCCCGCGCCCCCGTCCGCGCACCCTGGCCGACGTGCCCGCCGTCACACCCGAATCCACCGCTCTGGCAAAGGAATTGAAGCGCCGCGGATTCAGATTCGTGGGCCCGACCACGGCGTACGCGCTGATGCAGGCGACCGGGCTCGTCGACGACCACCTGGCCGATTGCTGGGTCGGCGGCGACCCGCCCTAGACCTACCGAGCGGTCACATTTCGAACTCAGGTATCCGTCCACTCCGGCGATAAGGAAGAATAGACCGAGTGCAGCTCGCCACAATGCCGGCGAGCTGCCCAGTTGGCGACAACTGGAGTTCCAAGCAAGTGCGCAGCACACCGCGCAGATCTGGAGGGAGCAGAGGATGGCGGCCATGAAGCCCCGCACCGGGGACGGTCCCCTCGAGGCAACCAAGGAAGGGCGTGGGATCGTCATGCGGGTTCCACTCGAGGGTGGCGGGCGTCTGGTCGTAGAGCTCACGCCGGATGAAGCCGCAGCGCTCGGTGACGAATTGAAGAGTGTCACCAGCTAGTCACCCGACGACGCACTCGGCACTGACGCTGGTGACGAGTGCGCTGGCCTGCCCGGAATGCCAGGCCGGATTGGCGATGTCGGAGCGGTCGTTGCGCTGCGGCGCGGGGCACAGCTTCGATATCGCCAAGCAGGGGTACGTGACCCTGCTGACCGGTGCCTCGACCAAGATGACCGGCGATACCGCGGCCATGCTCGACGCCAGAGCGGCTTTCCAGGGCGGCGGGCATTTCGCGCCCATCGCCGACGCCATCGTCGCGGCCGTCGCCGGGAACGGGTCCGCCGGGTACCCAGGCTCGGGTCCAAGCGCGTCCGCACTCGTGCTGGAGATCGGCGCGGGCACCGGCTACTACCTGGCCCGGGTCCTGGACGCACTGTCGCATGCCAACGGCATCGCACTCGACGTGGCCAAACCTGCCGGACGACGCGGCGCCCGTGCCCATCCACGGGCCGCGGCGGTGGTCGCCGATGCCTGGCGTGGCCTGCCGCTGCGCGCCGGCACCGTCGACGTGGCCCTGTCGGTGTTCGCCCCGCGCAATCCCGGCGAGGTGGCGCGGGTACTGACCCCGAACGGCCGATTCGTCGTCGTAACCCCTACCGACCGGCACTTGGCCGAGCTGATCGAACCACTCGGCATGGTGAGTGTGGACCCGGACAAGCAGGATCGGCTGACCGCCACCATGTCCGGGCAGTTCGCGCTGCGCGGGCGCGATGCGGTCGAGTACCCGATGAAGCTGGCGCGCACCGACGTCGCCCAGGTGGTCGGCATGGGGCCGTCGGCTCATCACACCGATGCCGTCGAGTCCCGGCTCGCGGCCCTGCCGGACACCATGGAGGTCACCGCTTCGGTACTGGTGGGTACCTATGAACTCGCCGGAGTCTGAACCTCAGGGTTTGCGGACCCGGTCGTAGACCTCGAGAGTCTGCGCGGCGATCCGTGACCAGTCGAATTCGGCCACCGCCCTGGCCCGGCCCGCGGCCCCGTATTCGGCCGCGAGCACCTGATCGGCGGCCAGCTCGTTCACCGCCTCGGCCAGGCCACGCTCGTATTCGCCCGGCGCGGCCGGGTCGTAATGCACCAGCCGTCCGGTGTTGCGGTCGGCGACCACCTCGGGGATGCCGCCCACATCCGAGGCGACGACGGCGGTGCCGCAGGCCATGGCCTCGAGATTCACGATGCCGAGCGGCTCGTACACCGACGGGCAGACGAAGACGGTCGCGGCGGCGAGCACCTGCCGGATCTGCTCGGTGGGCAGCATGTCCTGCACCCAGAACACATTGCCGCGGCGACGGCTCAATTCGTCGACCGCCGAGGCCACCTCGGCGGCCAGCTCCGGCGTGTCGGCCGCGCCGGCGCACAACACCACCTGGATCTCCGGGTCGAAATCACGGGCGGCGGCCAGCAGATGCGCGACGCCCTTCTGCCGGGTGATCCGCCCGACGAAGGCCGCGATCGGCCGGTCCGTGCGTACCCCCAGCTGCCACAGGAAGGGCTCGCCGCCGGTTTCGGGTGCGCCGGGGTGCCACACCGAGGCGTCGATGCCGTTGTGCACCACGTGCACCCGCGCGGGATCAACGGCCGGGTAGGCGTCGAGCACGTCGCGGCGCATCCCCGCGCTGACCGCGATGATGGCGTCGGCGTGTTCGACGGCATTGCGTTCCGACCAGGACGACAGCCGATAGCCGCCGCCGAGCTGCTCGGCCTTCCACGGCCGCCGCGGTTCCAGCGAATGCGCGGTCAGCACATGCGGGATGCCGTAGAGGGTGGCCGACAGATGTCCGGCCAGGCCCGTGTACCAGGTGTGCGAATGCACCACGTCGACCTCGCCGGTGGCATCGGCCATCCGCAGCTGGGCCGACATCATCTGGATCGCGGGATTGGCGGCGTAGAGGTGGGTGTCGGGCTGATGGACCACCGCATCCTCGCGCGGGGCGCCCATGCAGTGCACGGTGACCTCGGCGAGCGCGCGCAGCTCGGCCACCAGCTCGGTGACGTGCACGCCCGCACCGCCGTAAACCTCCGGCGGGTATTCGCGGGTCAGCATGGCGACCCGCAGCCGATCGGCCGGCCCCGTCATCGCCGCCGCGTGCGCGAAACTCACGGATTCAACGTAGACGCTCGGCCGGGCCCGGGCCACTCGCACGCCGCCCCACCTCCTGGCGTGAGGTTCGGTAGTTTGACAGTGTGAGGAGCCAGCCGCACGTACTAGGAATCGTGCTCGCCGGTGGCGAGGGCAAGCGACTCTTTCCACTCACCGCCGACCGCGCCAAGCCGGCGGTCCCGTTCGGCGGTGCCTACCGCCTCATCGACTTCGTCCTCAGCAACCTCGTCAACGCCGGATACCTGCGGCTGTGTGTGCTCACCCAGTACAAATCGCATTCGCTGGACCGGCATATCTCGCAGACCTGGCGACTGTCGGGTTTCGCGGGCGAATACATCACCCCGGTACCGGCGCAGCAGCGGCTCGGGCCGCGCTGGTACACCGGCAGCGCCGACGCGATCATGCAGTCGCTGAACCTGATCTACGACGAGGACCCCGATTACATCGTGGTCTTCGGCGCCGACCACGTCTACCGGATGGACCCCGAGCAGATGGTGGCCCATCACATCGAGTCCGGCGCCGGTGTCACCGTGGCCGGTATCCGGGTGCCGCGCAGTCAGGCCAGCGCGTTCGGCTGCATCGACTCCGACGAGTCCGGGCGCATCACCCAGTTCCTGGAGAAACCCGCGCACCCGCCCGGCACTCCGGACGACCCGAATTCGACGTTCGCTTCCATGGGCAATTACGTGTTCACCACCAGGGTGCTGGTCGATTCGATCCGCGCCGACGCCGAGAACTCCGATTCCGACCACGATATGGGCGGCGACATCATCCCGAAGCTGGTCGCCGCCGGTCAGGCCGCCGTCTACGACTTCGCCGACAACGACGTCCCCGGCGCCACCGACCGCGACCGCGGCTACTGGCGCGATGTCGGCACCATCGACGCCTTCTACGAAGCGCATATGGATCTGGTCTCGGTGCATCCGGTGTTCAACCTCTACAACAAGCACTGGCCGATCCGCGGTGCCGCGGAGAACCTGCCGCCGGCCAAGTTCGCCCAGGGCGGGCTGGCGCAGGAGTCCATCGTGGGCGCGGGCTCGATACTGTCCGCCGCGACGGTGCGCAATTCGGTGCTCAGCGCCAATGTGGTGGTCGACGACGGCGCCACCGTCGAGGGCAGCGTGCTGATGCCGGGAGTCCGCATCGGCAAGGGCGCGGTGGTGCGGCGCGCGATCCTGGACAAGAACGTGGTGGTCTCCGAGGGCGAGATCATCGGCGTCGATCTCGACCGCGACCGCGACCGCTTCGCCATCAGCAACGGCGGCGTCGTCACCGTCGGCAAGGGCACCTGGGTCTGACATCTGACGATGCCCCCTGGCATCGTTGCCAAGGGGCACCGCCGCGTCGGTTCAGCGCAGGTCGCGCCCGCGCCAGCCGACCAGACCCAAGGCCAGCAGAGCCGCCGCCACCAGGGTCACCACCAGCACCGGGGTCGCGGTGAACTCCAATCCCGGCACCTTCGGGGCATGGCTGAACGGTTCGAGATCGCGCAGCCACTGCGGCGCACCCGAGACCGAACCGAGCAGGAAGACCGCGATCGCCGCCGTCAGCACACCCCACGCCACCGGCGTCCAGCGCGGCGCGAGTCCGAACAGGGCAACGGTGATCGCGACGAACAACCAGATCGCCGGCAACTGCACCAGCGCGGCGGCCAGCACACCGGGCAACTTGCCGCCGATATCGTCGGCCGCCAGGCCGTACACCAGCCCGCCGAGCAGGCCCGCGGTCAGCATGGCCAGCACCGGGCCACCGAGCGCGAACAGCAGATGCGACAGCGCCCACCGGACCCGGCCGACGGCGCCGGTGACGACGGTTTCGGCGTGCCCGCTGGTCTCCTCACCGAACATGCGCAGCGTCGCCGAGATGGCGTAGGCCGAGCCCGCGACACCGAGCATGGTGAACGCGTAGGTGACCATCGAGTCCTCCAGCGATTCGGTGCCGCCCATCCGGGTGATGAGATCTCGAATGGTCTCATTCGAACCGAGTTCGTCGCCGATGCCGTGCACCACGCTGCCGATCAGCAACCCGTAGAGCCCCAAGCCGATCGTCCAGGCCAGCAGGGTGCCCCGTTGCAGGCGCCAGGCCAGCCCGAGTGGACCGGCCAGTCCCGTACCGGCCGCGGGCGGGCCGAGTCGTTCGGCGATCAGGCCCGCACCCACGTCGCGGCGCATCAGCAGCAGATAGGCCGCGCCGACACACACCAGCACGGTCACCAGATGCAGCGCCAGGACCCACCAGCGGTCCCCGGCGAAGGCCCGCACCTGCAACGACCAGCCCTGCGGCGAGAGCCAGGTCAGCGGGCTCACCGGCCCGTTCCCGGCCTGGGCGTCGCCCACCGCCCGCAACGTGTAGGCGAGCGCCAGCACACCGAAGGCGATGCCGCGCGCCAGCCGGGCGCTGGTGGACAGCTGCGCGGCCACCGCGGCCACCGCCGCGAACACCATGCCGGAGCCGGCCAGCGCCGCCCCGAACGCCAGCGATCCGCCGGCCGGGACGTCGGTGGCCATCAGGCTCAGCGCGCCGATCACACCGGTGGCCAGCGCGCCGCCGAGCCCGAGCACCAGCGCCGCGGTGAGACCGGCGAAGCGCCCCACCGAGGTGGAAGCGACCAGCTCCGTACGCCCGGTCTCTTCCTCGGCCCTGGTGTGCCGGATGACGGTGAGGATGGTCGCCACCGCGACCAGGGTGAAGAACATCCCCGCTTTCCAGATGCCGACCGCACCGATGCTGGTGTTGTAGATCGGCCCGTACATGGCCAGCTGCGAGGGGCTGGCCAGGATGGAGTCGGCGAAGGAGGCGCGGTCGGCCTCGGTCGGATAGACGGTTTCGATACTCGCGACGTAGACGCTGCCCAAGGGCACCGACAGCAGTAATACCCAGGCGGGCAACACGATTCGGTCGCGGCGCAGCGCCAGGAGCAGCATCCGGCCGGTGCCGGCGAAACCGGACGCGGTGCGGTAGCGGGTGGCGACGCGATGCTCGCCTGTCCTCGGAAGCGTTGCGGTGGTCATTTGCGCACCTGCACCAGCTCGGAGCCGGACGCGGCGTCTTCGGATGCGGCCGCATCCTCGCCATTGACCGAATAGTGCCGCATGAACAGCTCTTCCAGCGTCGGCGGCTGGCTCACCAGACTGCGCACCCCGGTATCGCCGAGGATGCGGATCAGTTCACCCAGATGCTCGCTGTCCACCTGGCAGCGCAGCGTGCGGTCGTCCAGCTGCACATCTTCCACACCCGGCAGCGCACTGAGATCGCCTGGGTCGCCGGTCAATTCGGCGGTGATGGAGGTGCGGCTCAGGTGCCGCATCGAGTCCAGCGTTCCGCTTTCCACGGTGCGGCCGGACCGGATGATGGTCACCCGCTCACACAGCACCTCTACTTCGGACAGGATGTGGCTCGACAGCAGGACCGTGACCCCGCGTTCGGCGGCCTCGGCCACACAATCGCGGAACACCTGCTCCATCAACGGATCGAGGCCCGAGGTCGGCTCATCGAGCAGCAGCAGTTCGGCATTCGACGAAAACGCCGATACCAGCGCGACTTTCTGCCGGTTGCCCTTCGAATAGGTGCGGGCCTTCTTGCGCGGATCGAGTTCGAACCGCTCGATCAACTCGGCGCGCCGGGCGGTATCGATGCCACCGCGCATCCGGGCCAGCAGATCGATGGTCTCACCGCCGGACAGCGACGGCCACAACGTGACATCGCCTGGCACATAAGCGATCCGGCGGTGCAACTCGACCGCGTCCACCCACGGGTCGTGGCGCAGCAGCCGTACGTCGCCGGAGGTGCGGGCCAGCACGCCGAGCAGGATCCGGATGGTGGTGGATTTGCCGGCACCGTTGGGGCCGAGGAAGCCGTGCACCTCGCCCCGGTTCACTTCCAGGTCCAGCCCGTCGAGGGCGCGGACCTGACCGAAGTGTTTGTGCAGGTCCCGGACGTGGATTGCCGATGTCATGGGAACTCCTTCTGCGGAGATCTAGGTATCTGGACTCGGTTGATCGAGGAGAGCGTCGAGCATCATCGGACTGGTCAGCAGGCCGTTGGTGAACAGCTCGACGCCGGGGAGAAGCATTTGGTCGGCGTAGGCGCGCAGGGCCTTGCCGTAGTCGAGGGGGCCGTCGTGCGCGGCGGCATACAGCTGTAGGAACAGCATCAATCCGCCGCCGTTGTTGAGCGCCAGGTAGCGGGCGGTGGCGTGTAGATCGCGCGGGGCGCGGATCGTGCCCGCCGCGATGCCCGCACGCAGATACTGCTCGACGTCGGACACCATGTGCTCGAACAACGTGCCGGCCAGGGCGCCGCCCGCCTGAAAACTTCGCACGATATAGGCGATGACCGGCCCGAAGCTTTCGATCTCGGCGAGCTGGCCGAGGATGTTGGACGGCGACGGATGCTCGACCGAATCCAGCTTGGAATCGCGGATGACCTTGCGTACGTAGTCGTCACATTCCTCGCGCAACCCGTCTTTCGACCCGAAATGGTGATTGACGAGTCCCGGCGAGACACCGGCGGCGGTGGCGATGGCACGCACTCCGACGTTGAACCCCTGCTCACCGAAGACGGTGATGGCGGCGTCGCGGATGCGCGCACGAGTACTCAGATCCGGGGCGGATCCTTCCGATACGGCTGGTCGGTTAAACACATGTTCAATATACTAAACACTCGTTCAATCGGCCGTCAATGGGTGGGCGCAGAACTTCCGTCGAGCGGTCTGGACACCGCCGCGAGCAGCGCAGATGACGGCATCGGGACGGCATGAACGCCCTTCGGTGCAGCGCGGACATCAGGCACGGGAGGCGCGGATGTCGATCACGGGAGACGCGAGCGACAGCCGGCGAATTTGGCCGACGTCAGCCGCGGGAAGCGCAGAGCAGCCCATCCCCGACCGGGATCAGCACGCTGGTCAGATTCGGATCCTCCGCGATCGCCCTGGTCGCCGCGCGCACCGCCTGCGTGGCCGCATCGCGTTGCGCCGGATCGGGCACCCGCCCGCCCAGCAGTGCGTTGTGCAACAGGATCGCCCCGCCGTCGCGTAACAGCCGCACCCCCTCGGCGACGTACTGCGGGTGCTCGACCGGCGCGGCATCGATGAACACCAGGTCGTAGGCACCGTCGGCCAGGCGCGGCAGCACATCGAGGGCGCGGCCGTTGATCAACCGGGTGCGGGCGAGCGGGATATCGGCGGCGCGGAAGGCCTCCTTGGCCGCTCGCTGGTGCTCCGGCTCGGAATCGATCGTGGTCAGCGTGCCGTCCTCGCGCATGCCGTCGAGCAGCCACAGGCCGCTGATTCCCGCGCCGGTTCCCACCTCGACCACGGCCCGCGCGCCGAGCATCTGGGCGTACATGCTCAGCAGCGCGCCCACCGACGGCGCCACCGGGGCGGCGCCCAGCTCGGTGGCCCGCTCGCGGGCGCTGACGAGGATCTCGTCCTCCACGACGGATTCCTCCACGTAGGCGAGATTTCGCTCCAGATTCGATGCCACGCCCATGAGGCTATGCCAAACCGTGACCAGCGGCCTGAAACATTCTCAGGTGTCCCTCAGGATCTCCATACACAGGCCATATCGCGACAGGAAAGAGTAGGCAGCACGCAAGACCAGCCGACCGGCGGGCTCAGAGCCAGAGCACCGGGTCGGGAACAACCGGACACCTTCTCTCGGTTGTACCCGACAGCGACGGTCCGTGGACCCGGACCGCTGCTCGAACTCCGACGCCTCGGTCCCGAGTAGGAGGTATTTCCCATCCACATGGTCGATGCGGCGCGCGAGTACGCCACCCTGCCCGAGCTGCCGACGCAGCGCGATGTCACCGCCCTGGAGCTGGCCGAGGTGGCCGAAGACGAACTGACCGGCACCGCGGCCTTCGATGCCACCGGCGATCGCTCGGTCATGCCCACCTGGGACGAGCTGGTCCGCGAACATGCCGACCGGGTCTACCGGCTGGCCTACCGTCTCTCCGGCGACGCCCAGGACGCCGAGGATCTCACCCAGGAGACCTTCATCCGGGTCTTCCGCTCACTGTCGAACTATCAGCCCGGCACCTTCGAGGGCTGGCTGCACCGCATCACCACCAACCTGTTCCTCGACATGGTCCGCCGCCGCAGCCGCATCCGGATGGAAGCGCTGCCCGAGGACTACGACCGGGTGCCGGCCCAGGGCCCAGGGCCCGAGCAGGTCTACCACGACGCCCGCCTCGATCCCGACCTACAATCGGCGCTGGACGCGCTGGCGCCGGAATTCCGCGCCGCGGTCGTGCTGTGCGATATCGAGGGGCTGTCCTACGAGGAGATCGGGGCAACGCTCGGGGTCAAACTCGGCACCGTCCGCAGCCGGATCCATCGCGGCCGTCAGGCACTGCGCGAGCACCTTGCGCATAATGGAACCCAGGACCGGTTCGCCGACGCGGCGACCAAGTCCTGAACCAGCAAGAACGGGTGATCTCCGGCCGTGGCGCCGCGCCCGGCCGTGATCGAGTCGGTTGGAAGGATGAGCACCGAATGGTTGGCGACTCCGGTACGTCAGGTCGTTCACCGCGTTTCCGTTCCACCGAGCATCTGGCGAGCGAGGCTGTCGCCGCCTATGTGGACGGCGAACTGCGGATGAACGCGTATCTGCGTGCCGCGCAGCACCTTTCCGTCTGCCCCGAATGCGCGGCCGAGGTCGAAGCCCAGCAGCAGGCGCGCATCGCCCTGCGCAGGGCCGCCCAGATCTCCATCCCGCACGGGCTGCACGACAGCCTGACCCGCATTCCGCTCGGCGAACTCCCCGGCACCGATCGTTCCGCCGCCGCGGCGCACAAATCCCGTGACGAGGCCGTTTCCGGTTTCCTCGGTGCGTCTTTCGCGACGAGCTTCGACAGTAGGCGGTGGACAACGTGGTGGCGCAAGTAGAGTTTGGCGCGTGACCACCGAATCGACGAACACCGGATCGGCCGACACCTCGGATTCGGCGGCCAACAGGGGGAACCTGCGGCCGCCGGACGCGCCCGTACTCGGGCCGCGCCCGGTATACCGCCCGCACGTGGATACCCACACCGCTCGCGCCTTCCGCCGCCCCAACGGTCAGGCCGGATCCTTCGCACCACGGCCCGGCTCGGCCACCGCCGCCCAGGGCCCCGACCAGGTGCAGAACCGGCCGCCGGACGCCGTGCTGGCCGAGGCGTTCGGCCGGCCGGAAGGTTCCGACGAACTCCTCCAGCGTGATCCCGACGCCGTCACCGGCGAGCCCGAGGTGGCAGGCCCCGCCGATCCGTGGCGCGACCCGGAATCCGGCGCCCGCCTCGGTGCGCCCGCCCTGCCCACCCCCGCGGCCCGGACGCACACCGAAGCCACCAAGCTCTCGGCGCGCGAGGTGCTGTTCGGTTCCCGGGTGGCGCCGCGCGCACTGGCGCTGCTGGCCGCCATTGCCTTGGTCATCGGCCTGATCGGCGGCCTCGTCGGCCGGTTGACCGCGGAGACCGCCTCCACCCTGACCTCACGCAAGGTTGCCCTCGAGCAGACCGGAGATCCCGAGCAGCCGCACGGTCAGATCGCCCAGGTCGCCGACGCGGTGCTGCCATCGGTGGTCTCGATCCGCACCACCGTCGGCGACAACGGTGCCACCGGCTCGGGCGTGGTCATCGACGGCAACGGCTACATCGCCACCAACAATCACGTCATCTCGATGGCCGCCCAGGACGGTTCCGGCAACGCCAAGATCCAGGTGATGTTCTCCGACGGCACTCGGGTGCCCGCGAACATCGTCGGCCGCGACACCAAAACCGACCTGGCGGTACTGAAGGTCGATGTGAAAAATCTCACTGTCGCGCAGCTCGGTAAGTCCGAGGACGTCCGCGTCGGCGACGCCGTGCTCGCCATCGGTTCCCCACTGGGACTGAGCAAAACGGTCACCTCCGGGATCGTCAGCGCACTGCATCGCCCGGTGAAGCTCGAGGGTGAGGGCAGCGACACCAAGGCCGTCATCGACGCGGTGCAGACCGACGCCTCCATCAACCCCGGTAACTCCGGTGGCGCGCTGGTGGACATGGAGGGCCGGGTCGTCGGCATCAATACCGCCATCCGCAGCGAGACCGGCGGTTCGGTCGGCCTCGGCTTCGCCGTCCCGGTGGACGTGGTCACCGACGTCGCGCAGACGCTGATCCGCGATGGCGTCAAACACCATCCGGTGATCGGCCTGAGCGCTCGCACGAAGGCCGTGGCCAACGAGGCGATGAGCGGTGCCGAGGTGGCCGATGTGGCGCCGGGCGGGCCTGCCGCGCGGGCGGGGATCGTGGAGGGTGACGTCATCGTCAAGGTCGGTGATCGTGAGGTGACCGGGCCGGAAGAGCTGGTCGTCGCGGTGCAGGCGAACAAGATCGGCGACACCGTGACGGTGCGGTTGATCCGGGAAGGCCGGCAGGTGGACGTTCCGGTCACCCTGGAATCCGACTGATCCGGCGCCCCCGGCGCGCGGTAGCCTGGTCTGGTGTTCAGCAACATCGGGTGGAGCGAGATGGTCATCCTGCTCGTGGCCGCCCTCGTCATCCTCGGTCCGGAGCGTTTGCCCGGTGCCGTGCGCTGGACCACGCGCAGCCTGCGCCAGGTGCGCGATTACGCCAGTGGCGCGACCGCGCAGTTGAAGCAGGAGCTCGGGCCCGAATTCGAGGACCTGCGTAAGCCGCTCGCCGACCTGAACGAGCTGCGCGGCATGACCCCGAAGTCGATGGTGACCAAACACCTTCTGAACGGTGACGATTCGCTGTTCAGCGATCTCGGCAAGGCCATGCCGGACAAGCAGGACCTCTACGGCACCAATAGCGGTATGCCGGGTTACCCAGCGCCGAAGCCGGAGAAACCGTTGGAGCGCAACGAACGTCCGCCGATCGACACCGACGCCACCTGATCTGTCAAGCGAACTAGACACCCGTCCGGCTTACGCTGTCTACACTTCGCACATGTCGGCCGATGACGTGGCGCGGGTGTTCGCGATCGAGGACAAGGTCGAGCGCCTCAAGGCAGCCACTGACGGTGTCGCGGCGGCGCAGCAGACCATCAACGAGCTCACGCGAATTCGTCGCGCGGTTATTCGTGAATTGCATGCCGAGGGCTGGACGTTCGCCAGAATCGGTGCGGCAGCCGGGCTTTCCCGGGCGCGCATCCATCAGGTGAGCACGCAGGGCCCGGCGCCGGAAGGCTTGTTCTTCGGGCACGGCTCGCTCACCGTCCTCACGCCCCGGGTGCGTACCGGTCGGTTGATCGGCGCCCCCGATCCGGCCGCGGCCCCACGCCTGGCGGATCTGCTGCGGGAACTGGGATTCGCGGTCACCGTCGAACAGTTCCCGCCGGGACATCCCCTCGATCTCAATCGCGACGGGCTGATCGTGCTCGGCGGGCCCGAACTCTCGCCGAGCCTGCGTCAGCTCATCGCCGCCGATCCGCGGCTGCGCCGCTCGGTGGCCCGTGCCGGTGACGGACGTCGCGGTATCGAGGATCGGGCTGCGCGGCGGGTGTACCGGCCCTCCGGTCCCGACCCGCACGACATCGCCTATCTGGCCCGGCTGCCGCGCCCCGACGGCCAGGGCTCGATTCTGGTGATCGACGGCCTGCACCCGCCCGGCTCGCTCGGCGCGGTCCGCCTGCTGGCGACTCGGCTCGCCGGACTGCACGAACGCGCGGGCACCCGCCGGTTCTCGGTATTGATCGCGGTGCGCTTCGACCGCGCGACCGGTGAGCCACTGGAAGCCGAGCTGCTCACGCCGGTGTATCGCCATGAGCCGGCCGAGGTGCGGCCGACGGCCATTCGCACCCGTCGCTGAATCCGGCCCGCCGCTGACCGGTGCGGCGGTGAACCGGTCGCGCCGCTGGTCCCGGCACGACGGTGAGCCCGCCGACGACTGAATCACCGGCGACACCGCAGCTTGAACGCTCACCCTCGAGCTCACACGTCACCGCCACATGCTTAGATAGCCAGGAAATAACCATTCGTCGGCACCGACCCTGCTCGGTACCGGTTTTCCGGCAATCACATGACGCGGAGGCACAGGTGAATGTGATGACGATCATTGCGATAGCACTGATCGCAATCGGATTGCTGGTGACCATCGCCATCTTCATCCGCAAGCCCGCCGAACACCGCCGCGCCCACGTCACGGTGGCCGAGCTCCAGGCCAGGCTCGCCGATGAGTCCGGGCCGGAGCACGCGCGCGCAGAGAGCCCGGAGTCGGCAGCGGAGTCCGGAGCGACGGCAGCGGATTTCGAGCCGGCAGCGCCGGATGTGCGTGATCGGACGAGCACGGACGCGATCGGACCGGCCCGCACCGACGAGCAGACCGCCGGCACGGACGAGCAAGCGCGAGCCCACGCCGACGAGCAGGCACCGGCCGATACGGGCCCACAGGCGCTGGGCGATACCGCAACGGCCCAGAAGCCGACCTCCGAGCAGGCACCGACAGAACCGTCAGCCGACGCTGACCGCCGGACCGAGACGCAACCTGCCGAAGACACGACCCACAAGCCCGACGCAGGCTGAGGCCACCCCGGCCGCTCTCACCGACCGGCTGCCCGGTCTACCCTCAGGCCGCGACGCTCTCCGGCCGCACCGTGTTCATCGGCGGCCGATCCGTCAGGCACACCTCCGTGCTGTGTGCGGTGAACTCGTCGCCGATCAGCGGGAACTGGGTCAGCGCCGCGCCGGAATCACGTACACCGCTGCGGCCCAGGACGGTGCCGAGGATCTGCCTGCTCATCACGCCGAGGTCGGCCAGCGGGCGGTTGCGGTGGGTGCGCACGCCCAGGTTGACCTGGCCGATCGCGTCCAGGCCGAGCCGGTCGTAGGTGTCGAGCAGCAGCCCGATCTCCACGCCGTAGCCGGGGGCGAACGGCACCGAGGTGAGCAGTTCCCTGGTACCGGCGTATTCGCCGCCGAGCGGTTGCAGCACCTCCGACAGATCGGGGCGAAGGGCCGCGAGCAGCGGGCGGGCCACCAGCTCGGTGACGCGGCCGCCGCCGTGCGCCTCGACCGCGTCGCCCTGCCGCAGCGGTCTGCGGTAGTAGGCCTTGACCAGGTGCAGATCGTCCACCGTCAGCAGCGGGCCGAGCAGTTTGGGCACGAAGGCCGGGTCGGGGTCGATCAGATCCGAGTCGACGAAGGCGACCAGGTCGCCGCTGGTCACCGCCAGCGAACGCCACAGCACCTCGCCCTTGCCCGGCACCGGATCGAGTTCGGGGACGGCTTGTTCCCGGCTGACCACCCGAGCGCCGGCCGCGCGTGCCCGCTCGGCGGTGGCGTCGGTGGATCCGGAATCGAGTACCACGAGTTCGTCCACCAGGCTGCCGAGCAGCGGCCGGATACTGGCCACCACCGCGGCGACGGTGTCCTGTTCGTTCAGCGCGGGCAACACCACCGACACGGTTCGGCCCGCCTTGGCGGCGACGAGTTCGTCCACCGACCAGTCGGGGGTATCCCAGGTATTCGTCATTGCCCAGCCGGGCTCACGGTGTTGGATGTTCATACCAGACCTCGCAGGGTTCGTGCGGGGGGCCGGATACCCTGTATCGCGGCGATCATGTCCACCACGCGCCGGGTCGCGGCGACTTCGTGGACGCGGAAGACTCGAGCGCCTGCCGCTGCCGACCATGCCGTTGCTGCCAATGTGCCCTCCAGCCGCTCGGTGAGATCGACACCAAGAGTCTCTCCGATGAAATCCTTGTTGGAGAGCGCCATCAAGACCGGCCATCCGGTATTTACAAGATCGTCGGCTCTACGCAACAGTTCGAGCCCGTGGTAGGTGTTCTTGCCGAAATCGTGGGTGGGGTCGATCAGGATCGAGTCGCGCCGCACCCCGGCGGCCTCCGCCGCCTCCGCCGCCCGCACCACCGTCGCGGTGACCTCGGCGACCACATCGCTGTAGCGGACCCGATGCGGCCGGGTGCGCGGCACCGCGCCGCCGGTATGGCTGCACACGATCCCGGCGCCCAGTTCGGCGGCGACGGCGACCAGCTCGGGGTCGGCGCCCGCCCAGGTGTCGTTGATCAGGTCGGCGCCCTCCCCGATCGCCTTGCGCCCCACCTCCGCACGCCAGGTGTCGACGCTGATCAGCAGATCCGGGTAGGCGGCGCGGATGGCGGCCACGAACGGGACCACCCGGCGGATTTCCTCGGCGGCGTCGACCACCTCGCCGGGCCCGGCTTTGACGCCGCCGATGTCGACCAAGTCGGCGCCCTCGTCGACGGCGCGGGCGACGGCGTCCATGGCAGCGGCATCGGTGAAGGTGGCGCCACGGTCGTAGAACGAGTCGGGGGTGCGGTTCACAATCGCCATGACCAGCGCCCGATCCGTCGCCACCGGGCGTCCGCACAGGGTCGGCGACGGCGCGTCGGGGCGGAACATGGGGTCGACTGTACCGACTCGTGTAATAGCCGCTGCGGGCCGCAGACCCCGGTCAGCCCCGGGGCGCACGCCCGGCTGCCACATCCGCGGCGTATCCGGCATAGGCCGGGATATAGCCGTCGGTGCGGCCGGCGAGGACGAACAGGTCGGTGTCATCGTCGGGCGAATACCCCTGTTTGCGCAGTTCTACCTTGCGGCTCTTGAACGTGGAGGTGGTCTCGAGCTCATCGACCACCCGGACGAACAGCGGCACCGCGTAGCCGGGCAGCCGCTCATACGCCAGCCGGGCCAGCTCGTGTCCGTCGAATCCGGCGCCGGGCGCGAGCGTCACCGCCGCCATCCCGGCCTTACCGTCCGCCCCTGGAATGTCCACGCCGAACACCACTGCCTGGGAGATCGACGACGAAGCGCTCAGTGCCGCCTCGACCTCGCTGGTGGCCACATTCTCGCCCTTCCAGCGGAAGGTGTCGCCGAGCCGGTCGACGAAGGCGATATGGAACCAGCCCTGATCACGGACCAGGTCACCGGTGTCGAACCAGACATCGCCGGTACGGAAGCCGTCACGGACGAGTTTGGCCTCGGAGGCGGCCTCGTCGGTGTAGCCGTCGAACGGCGTGCGGCCGGTGACCTTGGCCAGCAACAATCCGACGCCGCCGGAGCGCACCCGGCGCAACCGGCCGCCCGGGCCGCGCGCGGGCTTTCCGGTGGCGTCGTCGTATTCGACGATGGCGTAGGGCAGCGGACCGAATCCGGCGGTGCGATCGACCCCGAAGGCGTTGACGAAGGCGATATTGGATTCGCTGGCCCCGTAGAACTCCACGATCCGCCCGATGCCGAAGCGGCGTTTGAACTCGTCCCACAGTTCCGGCCGCAACCCGTTGCCGACGGCCAGCCGCACCCGATGCGCGCGGTCGGTGGGCTTGGCCGGCTGGTTGAGCAGATACCGGCACAGCTCGCCGATGTAGATGAACGCAGTGGCCCGTTCCCGGATCGCCTCGTCCCAGAACCGCGAGGCGGAGAACTGGCGTCCCAGCGCGAAGGTCGCACCGGCCGCGAGCACCGACGACAGCGCCACCGTGAGCGCGTTGTTGTGATACAGCGGCAGGCAGCAGTACATGGTGTCGTCGCCGCGCAACCGGACGCCGAGCCCACCGAGCCCGGCCATGCTCTTGGTCCAGCGCAGATGCGTCATGACGCTGGCCTTGGGCAGCCCGGTGGTGCCCGAGGTGAAGATCAGGAACGCTCGCTCCCCCGCGGTCACCTCGGCGCAGGCGGGCGGATCGGACGGATCACCGAGCCGGGCCTCGGCGTGCAGATCCTCGGCGTAGAGCACGTTCCCGGGTGGTTCGGACAGCGAGTCGAGCGCCTCCCGGCATTCCGCGCCGACCACGTTCAGCACGCTGCCGAGCAGCCCGAAGCTGTGCGCGAGCACCTGATCGCGCTGATGGTGATTGAGCAGGCCGACGGTGGCGCCGAGCTTGACCGTGGCCAGCACCGTGAACAGCGTCTCCGGGCGATTGGTCATCAGCACACCGACCACGTCGCCGCGGCCGACCCCGCGCCCGGCCAGCACGCTGGCGTAGCGGTTCACCAGCGAATTGGCTGCGCCGTAGGTGTATTCGTCGCCCTCGAAGCGCAAGAACGGCCGATGCGGATGACGGTGGGCCGCCCGCTGGAAATACCGGCCGACCGACGCCTTGTCAGCGGGGCCGACCAGCATGCCGAGGGCATTGCGCAGCATGCCTGGGGCATCCAACGCCATCCCGGGCAGGCTTTTGGCCAGGTCGAACACGCTGACGGTGGCGTCGTCGCTCACGGGATCAGTGCTCCTCGATCGGCTGCTGCTGCGCGGCAGCGGGATTGCCCACCG
Source organism: Nocardia cyriacigeorgica NBRC 100375 (assembly GCF_000308555.1). GTDB lineage: Bacteria > Actinomycetota > Actinomycetes > Mycobacteriales > Mycobacteriaceae > Nocardia > Nocardia cyriacigeorgica. Next base: position 20,269 of record NZ_BAFY01000201.1, read on the forward strand.
GCTCCGGCCCGCCGTTCTCCCGACGTGGGATGCGTGGGTGTAGCGCCTCGAACGCCTCGTCGAGGTCGGCTACCACACGCACCCGGTCCAGTGCGGGCTGTGGGACGAACCCGCGGGCGTGCAGCTCGTCCACCCAGGCGAACAGCCCGCGATAGTGTCCGTCCGGGTCCAGCACGACCACCGGTTTGTCGTGCACGCCGAGATAGGCCCCGGTCCAGGTCTCGAAGAATTCCTCGAGGGTGCCGATACCGCCGGGCAGGGTGAGGAAGGCATCGGCGCGGTCTTCCATCACCTGCTTGCGCTGGCGCATGGTGTCGGTGACGACGAGTTCGTCGGCGTCCACATCGGCGACCTCGCGATGCACCAGGTGCTTCGGGATGACGCCGATGGTGTTCGCACCGCCGGCGCGCGCGGCCGTGGCCACCGCCCCCATCATCGACACGTGGCCGCCGCCGGAGACCAATTGCCAACCGCGCCGGGCGATCTCGGTGCCCACCTGCGCGGCCAGCGCCAGCTGCGCCTGGTCGATGGTGCTGGCCGAGCAGTAGACGCAGACGGCATAGGCACGTTCGCCCGCGCTCACCATTTGTCCTCCGTGCCCATGGTTTCCAGGTTCTCGCGTTCGGCCGTCGCCTGCTCGAGAATCCGCACGACGTCCTCGACGCTGTCGGTGACGTAGAGCAGATCGACATCGCCCGGTGAGATCTTGCCCGCCCCCAGCAGCGAATCGCGGATCCAGTCCACCAGCCCGCCCCAGAACCTGGTGCCGAACAAGATGATCGGGAACCGGGTGATCTTGCGGGTCTGCACCAGCGTCAGCGCCTCGAACAGCTCGTCCATGGTGCCGAAACCGCCCGGCAGGCAGACGAAGGCCTGGGAGTACTTGACGAACATGGTCTTGCGGACGAAGAAGTAGCGGAAATTGATGCCGAGATCGACCCATTCGTTGAGCCCCTGCTCGAACGGCAACTCGATGCCGAGCCCGATCGAATAGCCGCCGGCCTCACACGCGCCGCGGTTGGCGGCCTCCATCGCGCCCGGCCCGCCTCCGGTGATCACCGCGAACCCGGCGTGCGCCAATGCCGAACCGATGGCGCGGGCGGCCTCGTACTCGGGATGATCGACCGGGGTACGCGCCGAACCGAACACCGACACCGCGCGCGGCACCTCGGCCAGCGCCCCGAAACCCTCCACGAATTCGGCCTGGATGCGCAGCACCCGCCACGGGTCGGTATGCACCCAGTCGCTGTCACCGCGCCGATCCAGCAGATTCCGGTCGGCGGTGCCGATCCCGGGCTTGCGATCCCGGCGAAACATGATCGGCCCGCGGAATCTGGCTGTCGACTTCGGCTTGCTGTTGGGGGGCTCGGCGGCGTCAGTGGACATGGCCGGAGTCTAATTGCGGCGCCTGCGGCACCGCGGTTCGCGGCCCCTGGGAGTCTCGTACTCCGCTACCGCTGCTTGCCTTCGGCGTGCGCAGCGGCAGCGGAGACACGAGACGGGCCGCGAACTCGGGGGCTCGGTCTCGCTTCGCTCGAAAACGGGGGTTGATCCACCGTGTGTTTTGTTTCCGTCGCTGGTCGGAGGCTATCCGGCGGCGCGACTGCGATTACGCGGAGCCGGTCAGATAGCTCCGCAGCATCGCGGTGACCTGGGTGATCTGGGTCAGCGGGACCCGCTCGTCGCGCTTGTGCGCCAGGTTCGGATCGCCGGGGCCGAAGTTCACCGCCGGGACGCCGCGGGCGGCGAAACGGGAGACGTCGGTCCAGCCGTATTTGGCGCGCACCCCGGCCGCGCCGTGCGCGTGCACCGTGGTGATCAGGTCCTTGGCGGCGGGGGCGGTCAGGCCGGGCAGGGCGCCGGGGGCCGCGTCGGTGACCTGGAAGTCGAGTTCGAGACCGGCGAAGACCTCGCGGACGTGGTCGGTGGCCTGGGCGACGCTGCGGTCGGGCGCGAAGCGGAAATTGACGTCGACCTCGGCGGCATCGGGCACCACATTGCCCGCGACCCCGCCGGCCACCCGCACCGCCGACAGCCCTTCGCGGTAGACACAGCCGTCGATATCGACCTCACGCGCCCGGTACTCCGACAGCCGCTGCAAGACCGGCGCCAAACGATGAATGGCGTTGTCGCCCAGCCAGGCCCGCGCCGAATGCGCCCGGGTGCCCGAGGTGGTGAGCCGGGCGCGCAATGTGCCCTGACAGCCGGCCTCGACCCAGCCGCCGGACGGTTCGCCGAGGATGGCCAGATCGCCGTCCAGCCACTCCGGGCGTTCGCGCTCGATCCGGGCCAGGCCGTTGAACTCTGCGGCGATTTCCTCGCAGTCGTAGAAGATCAGCGTCAAGTCGTGCGCGGGTTCGGCGATGGTGGCGGCCAGATGCAGGAACACCGCATCGCCGGATTTCATATCGACGGTGCCGCAGCCGTACATCACCGGCTCGCCGTCCTCGATGTCCATCCGGCTGGGCACGTTGTCAGCGATCGGCACGGTGTCCAGATGCCCGGCCAGCACCACCCGGGTCGGCAGCCCGCGATCGGTGCGCGCGAGCACCACGTTGCCGTCCCGCACGATCTCGAAGCCGGTGGTCTGGGTCCGCAACGCGGCCTCGACCGCGTCGGTGACGGCAAGCTCGTCCCTGGACACACTCGGGATGTCGACGAGGGCGGCGGTAAGGGCAATCGGGTCGGCGCGCAGATCGAGGGTCACCCGGCTCAGCGTAGTCAGCCGCCACTCGGTGCCCGGGACCTCGGCCACCGGCCGTGATCTGCGCGGCAGCCGCTGACGTGGCTGCACCACGCGACCGGGACGGTCGGTAGGCTCTGCTGACGTGAGCATTCAGGGAGCAACTGCAGTCGGTATCGCCAATGTGACCGCGGACGGCACCGTCCTCGACACCTGGTTCCCGAATCCCCAGCTGGGTGAATTCGCCGAAACCGCGACCAAGCGGCTCGACGAGGTGCCCGCGGAGTTCGCCGCGCTGGTCGGTCCCGACGAGGCGCGCGGCGTCGAGGTGATCGCGGTGCAGACAACCATCGCCGACCTGTCCGCCGCGCCGGTGGACGCCCACGACGTCTACCTGCGGCTGCACCTGCTCTCGCACCGGCTGGTCCGCCCGCACGAGGTGAGCCTGGAAGGCCAGTTCGGCCTGCTCAGCAACGTGGTGTGGACCAACCACGGCCCGGCCGCGGTGGAGGGTTTCGAGACCACCCGCGCCAAGCTGCGCGCCCGCGGCCCGGTGACCGTCTACAGCGTCGACAAGTTCCCGCGCATGGTCGACTACGTGGTGCCCTCCGGTGTGCGCATCGGTGACGCCGACCGCGTGCGCCTCGGCGCGCATCTGGCCTCGGGCACCACCGTCATGCACGAAGGCTTCGTCAACTTCAACGCGGGCACCCTCGGCGCGTCGATGGTCGAGGGCCGCATCTCCGCCGGCGTCGTGGTGGGCGACGGCTCCGATATCGGCGGCGGCGCCTCCACCATGGGCACCCTCTCCGGCGGCGGCACCACCGTCATCTCCATCGGTGAGCGCTCCCTGCTCGGCGCCAACTCCGGCCTCGGCATCCCGCTCGGCGACGACTGCGTCCTCGAAGCCGGCCTCTACCTCACCGCGGGCACCAAGGTCACCACCCCCGACGGAACCACCGTCAAGGCCGCCCAGCTCAGCGGCCAGAACAACCTGCTGTTCCGGCGCAACTCCGTCACCGGCGCCGTCGAGGTCGTGCACCGCAAGGGCACGGGCATCGAACTCAACGCCGACCTGCACGCCAACGACTGATCACTGTTGGGGGCGAGGCTGCCCGCCTGCCCTGCTGCGCGCGTTCGCGGCAGGGCAGGCGGGACCCCGCCGAATCCGGACACGCACCGGTAGTGGTCGACCGGCACAGTCACCGAGTGTGAGCTCAGCCGAGCAGCTTCTTCTGCACCTTGCCCATCGCATTGCGGGGCAGGGTGTCGACGACGCGTACCTCGCGGGGGCGTTTGTGGACGGAGAGTTCCCGGGCCACATGGTCGATCAGGTCGGACTCCGCGGGAGCTGTCATACCTGCGCGCGGGACCACGTAGGCGACGATGCGTTGGCCCAGGTCGGGGTCGGGTAGGCCGACAACGGCGGCTTCGGCGACGGCGGGGTGGCCGAGGAGGGTCGTTTCGACTTCGCCGGCGCCGACGCGGAAGCCGCCGGATTTGATGAGGTCGACCGATTCACGGCCGACGATGCGGTGGAAACCGTCCTGGTCGATGACCGCAACGTCGCCGGTGCGGAACCATCCGTCTTCGGTCCAGCAGTCGGAGGTCGCCTCCGGCAGATTGAGGTACCCGTCGAACAGCATCGGTCCGCGGACCTGGAGCCCGCCGATACTCTCGCCATCGTGGGGTACCGGAGCTCCGGATTCGTCGCACAACCTGGTTTCCACACCGCGCACGGGCAGGCCGACCCAGCCGGGGCGGCGTTCACCGTCCGCGCGGGTGGACAGGGTGATCATGGTTTCGCTCATGCCGTAGCGCTCGACGGGCGCGTGGCCGGTGAGTTCGGCGAGACGCTCGAAGACCGGCACGGGCAGGGGCGCGCTGCCGGAGACGAGCAGGCGGGCGTCGGCCAATTGCTTGGCGGCGTCCGGGTTTTCGGCGATACGCGACCATACCGTCGGCACACCGAAATACAGGGTGCCCGGCGCGGCGGCGTAGGCCTCAGGGGTGGGCTTGCCGGTGTGGATCAGCGGACTGCCGACGCGCAGCGCGCCGAGAACACCGAGGATCAGGCCGTGCACATGGAACAGCGGAAGGCCGTGCACCAGCACGTCGTCGGCGGTCCACGACCAGGCCTCGGCGAGCGCGTCGAGGCCGTCGGCGATGGCGCCCCGACTGAGCATCACGCCCTTGGGCAGGCCGGTGGTGCCGGAGGTGTAGAGCACGAAAGCCGTTGTCGCCGGGTCCGGTTCGGGATAGGTGTGCCACGACCTGGCATGCAATCGGACGGGCACCACCGGCAGGTCGGTCCCCTCCGGCGCTTCGCCGAGCCAGGCCTGCGCCCCGGAATCGGCCAGGATATGGGCGGATTCGGCGGACCCGGCATCCGGCGGCACCGGCACGGCCGTCACTCCGGCGATCAGGCAGCCGACCACGGCGAGCACAGTGGTCGCGGTCGGGCGCGCCAGCACCGCCACCCGGTCGGCGCGGGCGATGCGCTCGGCCACCGAGGTCGCGGCGCCGAGCAGATCGCTACGCGAGAACCGCGTTCCGTCGATAGTGACGGCATCGGGGATATCGGCGCCGGCGGCGACGGCGAGCGGATCCAGGGAGCGGAGCAGCAGCGGCGGACCGTAGGGCATTCGCTCACGCTACCGCGACGCGCGCGACGGGCCTGGATCGAGGCGGCGCGGCGGCACCACGGGCCGCGCTGCCGAGGGGGCACAGTGCGACCGCGACCGTTGACACCCCCGATGACGCGGTGAGAAAGTAGTTGTACAACCTTCTCAACGGTGAGATGGGGTCCACGATGACCAGCACTTCCCGCGCGAGCACCGCCTCGCGCACCGGCGAATTCGATATCCGCCGCCATATCGACGGTTCGGCCGCACTCTTCGGCGCCGCCGCCAACGTCATCATGCAGCTGAGCCATCCGGCCGTCGGCTACGGCGTACTGGAGAGCCCGGTGGACAGCGGCAAGATCCTGCTGCATCCGATCAAACGCACCCGCACCACGCTCACTTATCTTGCGGTCGCGATGCTCGGCACCGAGGACGAACGCGCCGCGTACCGCGCGGCCGTCAACGGCTCGCATCGCCCGGTGCGTTCGACCGCGTCGAGTCCGGTGCAGTACAACGCCTTCGATCCGCGCCTGCAACTGTGGGTGGCGGCCTGCCTGTACTGGGGCGGACGCGATCTGCACGACCGCCTGCACGGCCCGATGGACGATGCCGACGCCGACGCCTTCTACCGCCACGCCGCCCGTTTCGGCACCACTCTCCAGATGCCGGAACAGCTGTGGCCGGCCGACCGCGCCGCCTTCGAGCGGTATTGGACCGAGAACCTGGCGCGCACCTTCATCGATCCGCCGGTGCGCGACATGCTGAACGCCATCGTCGAGTTGAAGATGTTCCCGCGGCCCATGCGCCTGCCCGCGGTGCTGCGCTTCCACCGCTTCGTCACCGCCGGACTCCTGCCGCCGCATCTGCGCGAGCAGATGGGAATGCCCTGGAACGAGCGGGACGAGCGCAGGCTGAGCCGTTTCCTGCGCGGGGTCGGCGCGATCGAGGCCCGCCTACCGGTGGCGGTGAAAACCTTCCCGGTCAATGCTTTTCTCGCCGATATGCGGCTGCGCCGCCGGATGGGCAGGCCGCTGGTCTAGACGCGCACGGGTCGTGACGTTCAGGGGATGCGGAACGACACGACGACGTGATCGCGAGCGAATTCCCGCGCCGCCGCGTCATCGTCGAGGGGGATCACCGTCTGCGGCGTCAGCGCCAGCGACAGCGCGGTCCTGGCGATCATCTCCGCCAGTGGCAGCGGGTCGTAGTCGGGCAATTTGCCCTCACGCTGCAATCGGGTGATGAACTCCGCGACGTAATCACGCCCGAGCTCGATCACCGGCGCGCCCTTGACCGTCAGATACGGCAGCACGATCTCGGGTTCGGTCTGCAACAGCCGATCCAGCAGCTTGTTGCTGCGCAGACCGGCCAGGAAGGCCACGAACAATTCGACGATCTGATCCTCGGCGCCGGCGTCGCGTTCGATCTGGCGCTGCACCGCGGCGTCCACGCCATCGATGAACTCGCGCGTCTGCTGTAGCCCAACAGCCTGGATAAGGTCGGTCTTGCCCGCGAACCGCCGATAGAGCGTCGCCAGCGAGAGTCCACCGCGCCGCGCCACCTCGCCCATGCTGGTGCGTTTGATGCCGAAGTCCAGGAACGCCAGCAGCGCCGCGGACAGCACGGTTTGATCCTGATCCTTGCGCTGGGTACGCACCAGCGGCAGCAGATCGGCCAGCGCCGCCATATCGGCACCTCCGCGAGAGTCGGCGAAACAATGACTGACCAAGCATTGCACAGTTTCACCGCGGATTGACACACGAAGTGAGCGAATGAGAAGGTTTCCGCGTTACCTTCTCATCGGAAGTGAGGTCAACGATGACCGCTGTCGCGCCCGCAACCACCGGCGGAGCTGTCCCCGCGCCACCGGCAGACTTCGTCGTCGAGGACTACATCGACGGCGTCTCCGCCTTCCTCGGCGGCACCGCCAACGTCATCATGCAGCTGGGCCTGCGCCCGGTCGCCTACGGCGTGCTGGAAAGCGATGTCGACAGCGGCAAGGTGATGGTGCATCCGCTCAAGCGCCTGCGCACCACCCTCACCTATCTCGCGGTGGCGATGATGGGCAGCGAGGCCGAACGCGCCGCCTACCGCGAGGCCGTCAACGGCTCACACCGCAGCATCCGGTCCAAGCCGTCGAGCCCGGTGAAATACAACGCCTTCGACCCGAACCTGCAACTGTGGGTGGCGGCCTGCCTGTACTGGGGCTTCGCCGACATGCTCGACAAGCTGCGCGGCGGCATCGACGACGACGCGGCGGACGCCTTCTACCAGCACAGCGTGCGCCTGGGCGCCACCCTCCAGATGCGTCCGGAGATGTGGCCCGCCGATCGAGCGGCCTTCGCCGAATACTGGGAGACCAACCTGGCCGCTACCGCGATCGACCCGGTGGTCCGCGACTACTTCAACGATCTGATCGATCTGAAGATGATGCCGCGCGTGGTGCAGGTGCTGTTCGCGCGGTTCCAGCGGTTCGTCGTCACCGGCGTGCTGCCGTGGCATCTGCGCCGGGAGATGGGCATGCGCTGGTCGGCGCGCGACCAGCGGCGCTTCGATCGGCTGATGCGGCTCATCGGCGCGATCGTCACCCGGCTGCCCGCGCCCGCCAGGATGTTCCCGCTGAACTTCTACCTGTGGGATCTGCGCCGTCGCATGCGCAAGGGCCTGCCGCTGGTATGAGCGGGTGCGGGCCGGTCAGCGTCCCGTGAGGGCGCGCAGGAAGAAGCCGAGGTTGGCCGGCCGCTCGGCCAGCCTGCGCATGAGATAGCCGTACCACTGGTCGCCATAGGGCACATACACCCGCATGGTGTTTCCGGCGGCGGCGATCCTGGCCTGCTCGTCCTCGCGGATGCCGTAGAGCATCTGGTATTCGACATCGCCCGCGCCGCGTCCGGTGTCGGCCAGCAGCCAGTCCGCGGCGGCGATCATCTCCGGATCGTGCGAGGCCACCATCGGATACCCCTCGCCGCGCATGAGCACCTCCAGACAGCGCCGATAGGAGGCGTCGACCTCGTCGCGGTGCTGATAGGCCACCTCGTCCGGTTCCCGATAGGCGCCCTTGCACAACCGGATCCGGCTGCCGGGACCGGCGAACTCCCGGCAGTCGGCCTCGGTGCGACGCAGATACGCCTGCAATACCGTGCCCAGCCACGGGAACTCCTCGCGCAGCTCGGCCACCGTCGCGAGGGTGGCGTCGGTGGTGGTGTGGTCCTCGGCATCGACGGTGACCCAGATGCCCGACTGCACCGCCTTGGTGCACAGCGTCCGAAGATTCTCGGTGGCGATCGCGGGGCCGTCACCGGGCAGCGCCTGCCCGAGCGCCGACAGCTTCACCGACACCTCGAGCGGCGCCGCACCCGCGGGTCCGAGCGAAACATCCAGCGCGGACAGGTCATTGAGCAGCGACTGATACTCCGCGACCGCGGCGTCGGCCTGCGCGCGATCGGTGGTGTTCTCGCCGAGATAGTCGACGCTCACCGCCCGTCCGCTCGCCAGCAGTTGCCTGGCCACCGGGATCAGCTCGGCCCTGGTCTCTCCGGCCACGAATCGCCGCACAATGTCGGCGGTCACCGGCGTGCCGGTCACCAGCCGCTTCAGCCGCGGCGACCCGGCCGCGGCGAGGATGGCGGGCCGCAGCGGGTTCACGCCTGCTGCCCCATATGCGGATACCGGTGATCGGCCGGCGGGACGAAGGTCTCCTTGATCACGCGCGGCGCGACCCAGCGCAACAGATTCAACGGTGATCCGGCCTTGTCATCGGTGCCGGAGGCGCGCGCACCACCGAAGGGCTGCTGTCCGACGACGGCTCCGGTGGGCTTGTCGTTGACGTAGAAGTTGCCCGCCGCGAACCGCAGAGCCGCCGAGGCCTGCTCGATGGCGTGCCGGTCCTGGGCGAACACCGCACCGGTCAGTGCGTAGGGCGCCGCCGATTCCACCTCCGACAGGATCGAGGCGTAGGCGCCGGGCTCGCCGTCGTCGTAGACGTACACCGACAGGATCGGGCCGAAATACTCGGTGGTGAAGGCCTCGTCGCGCGGATCGTCGGCCAGCAGCACCGTCGGCCGGACGAACCAGCCCTCGCTGTCGTCGTAGCGGCCGCCGACCGGGATGCTCAGCCCGGCCGAGCGGGCGCGTTCGATGGCGGCCACGCTCTTGTCGTAGGCCCGCCGATCGATCACAGCCCCACCGAAATTGGACAGATCGGCGACGTCACCGTAGGCGAGTTCGCGGGTCAGATCGAGGAAGTCGTCGCCCATCTGCCGCCACAGCGAACGCGGCAGATAAGCGCGGGAAGCCGCCGAACACTTCTGGCCCTGATATTCGTAGGCGCCGCGCACGAGTGCTGTCGTCAAGGCCGCCGGATCGGCGGAGGTGTGCGCGACGATGAAATCCTTGCCGCCGGTCTCCCCCACCAACCGCGGATACCCGTGGTAGGTGCCGATATTCGCGCCGACCTGCCGCCAGAGGAACTGGAAGGTCGTGGTCGAGCCGGTGAAGTGGATGCCCGCCAGCCGCGGATCCGCCAGCGCCACCTCCGACAGATCCACACCGTCGCCGGTGACCATATTGATCACTCCGGGCGGCAGGCCCGCCGCTTCCAGCAACCGCATCGTGTAATACGCGGCCAGCGTCTGTGTGGGTGAGGGCTTCCAGACCACGGTGTTGCCCATCAGCGCCGGCGCGGTAGGCAGATTGCCCGCGATGGCGGTGAAGTTGAACGGGGTGATTGCGTAGACGAAACCCTCCAGCGGGCGATAGTCCATCCGGTTCCATACACCCGCGCTGGACCGAGGTTGTTGTTCGAGGATCTCGCGGGCGAAGGCGACGTTGAAACGCCAGAAGTCGATCAGCTCGCAGGGCGCGTCGATCTCGGCCTGCTGCACCGATTTCGACTGACCGAGCATGGTCGCGGCGGCGATCGTCTCCCGCCACGGTCCGGACAGCAGATCAGCCGCGCGCAGCAGCACCGCCGCGCGTTCGTCGAAGGGCAGCGCGCGCCAGCCGGGCGCGGCGGCGACGGCGGCGTCGATGGCGCCGCTCGCCTCCGAATGGGTGGTATCGGTGTAGGTGCCCAAGATGTGGCGGTGCCGGTGCGGGGCGACGATCTCGTGCCTCGCGCCGATGCCCGGCCGGTGTTTACCACCGATGACCAGCGGTATCTCGACTCTCTCGGCGGAGATCGCGGCCAGCTTGCTCGCCAGCCGCTCCCGCTCGGGACTGCCGGGTGCGTAGGTGTGCACCGGCTCGTTCGCAGGGGCAGGGACAACCGTCACAGCGTCCATAACCCAGGCTAACTCCGGTGTGGCGCGCAGCGCAGAAACCACGCCCACCTGCGACGAAGCAGTTTGCCGGTGCTGCTGCGTGGAGCAGGGACCGGCGCGACAGGCGTCCGGCCCTTCCTTCAGCCCGCGCCGAGCCGCGAGGCCGCTTCGGCGATCCGTTCGTCGGTGGCGGTCAAGGCGATCCGCACATGCTTCGCACCGGCCGGACCGTAGAAATCACCGGGGGCGGCGAGGATGCCGCGTTCGGCCAGCCAGTCCAGGGTGTCGCGGCACGGCTCATCCCGGCTGGACCACAAGTACAGGCCCGCCTCGGAATGGTCGATGCGGAATCCGGCGGCCAGCAGTGCGGTGCGCAGCGTCTCGCGGCGGGCGCGGTACCGCTCACGCTGCTGGTTCTCGTGGGCGTCGTCGCCGAGCGCGGCCGTCATCGCGGCCTGGATCGGCAGCGGCACCATCATCCCGGAGTGCTTGCGCACCTCGAGCAGTTCGGCGATCAGTTCCGCGTCGCCGGTCACGAATCCCGCACGGTAGCTGGCCAGATTCGACGTCTTCGACAGCGAATGCACCGCCAGCAGACCGGTGTGGTCACCGTCGCAGACCTCGGGATCGAGCACCGAGACGGCCCGGCCTTCCCAGCTCAAACCCAGGTAGCACTCGTCGGAGACGACGATGGCGCCGCGCTCGCGGGCGAACGCGACGACCTTGCGCAGATGCTCGACCCCGAGCACCTTTCCGGTCGGGTTCGACGGCGAGTTGAGGTAGATCAGCGCGGGTGACTCCGGTCCGAGCTGGGTCAGCCCGTCGGCGCGCGCGATCCGGGTACCGGCCAGCAGGCCGCCGACCTCGTAGGTCGGGTAGGCGACCTCGGGGATCACCACCAGATCGCCCGCACCGAAGCCGAGCAGCCGTGGCAGCCCGGCGATCAGCTCTTTGGTGCCGATCACCGGAAGCACCGCCGCCTGGTCGATCCCGGTGATCCCGTACCGGCGCCGCAACGCCGCCACCGCGGCTTCTCGCAACGCGGTGGTGCCGTGCGTGGTCGGGTAGCCGGGGACCTCGGCGACCGAATTCAGCGCGGCGCGGATCAGCGGATCGACCGGATCGACCGGCGTACCGACCGACAGATCGACGATCCCACCCGGATGCGCGGCGGCTTTCGCCTTGGCGCCCGCGATGGTGTCCCACGGGAAATCGGGAAGCAGCGAACTGACCCGCACCCGGGCCGCGTGACCGGTACTCGACAACCCAGTGCTCACTCAGCAGCCATGGGCGGCAGTTCCTTGATGAACGGCGGATCGTAGTCGACCTTGCCCACCTTGGTCGCGCCGCCCGGCGAACCCAGCTCGTCGAAGAAGTCGACGTTGGCGTTGATGTAGCCGCTCCACTGATCCGGGGTGTCGTCCTCGTAGAAGATCGCTTCGACGGGGCAGACCGGCTCACACGCACCACAGTCCACGCACTCGTCGGGTTGGATGTACAGCATGCGAGCGCCCTCGTAGATGCAATCCACGGGGCATTCCTCGATGCACGCCTTGTCCTTCACGTCAACGCACGGTTCAGCGATGATGTACGGCACTGCCGTTCTCCTAGTCTGTCCTCACCTCGGGGGTACTGCGCCCGGCACAAGTATCCCTGGCGCCTCACACGTTACCCTCGGTCAGCCTGCCCTAACTTCGGGCGGTGGCTCAGTGGATGGATAGTTCGAGTCCCGCCACGGGTCCGCGACCCGCCGGAACACCATAGGTGGTGGTGCGTTCGCGGACCGGACGGCCGATGCCCGCGGCGATCTCGGTGAGTTCGGCCACGGTTTTGGCCGAACCGTGCTGCGAGCCCGCCATGCGGGAGATGGTCTCCTCCATCAACGTGCCACCGAGATCGTTGGCCCCGCTTTCCAGCATCACCCTGGTACCGGTGGTGCCCAGTTTCACCCAGCTGGTCTGGATGTTGTCGATGCGCCCGTGCAGCATGATCCTCGCCAGCGCGTGCACCGCCCGATTGTCCCGGTTGGTCGGTCCGGGCCGTGCCGCGCCCGCCAGGTACAGCGGGGCACTCTGATGCACGAACGGCAGCGGAACGAATTCGGTGAAACCGCCGGTGCGGTCCTGGATATCACGCAGTACCCGCAGATGCCCGACCCAATGCTTCGGGTTGTCGACGTGGCCGTACATCATCGTCGAACTCGACCGGATCCCCACCTCGTGCGCGGTGGTGATGACGTCGATCCAGGCCGAGGCGGGCAGTTTGCCCTTGGTGAGCACCCAGCGCACCTCGTCGTCGAGGATTTCCGCGGCGGTGCCGGGAATGGTGTCGAGCCCGGCTTCCTTCAGCGCCACCAGCCAGTCGCGCACGCTCTGCCCGCCGCGCGAGGCGCCGTTGACGATCTCCATCGGCGAGAAGGCGTGCACGTGCATCGACGGCACCCGCGCCTTCACCGCCCGCACCAGATCCGCATAACCGGTGACCGGCAGATCGGGGTCGATACCGCCCTGCATGCACACCTCGGTGGCGCCGTCGACGTGCGCCTCCCAGGCGCGGTCGGCGACCTCGTCGGTGCTCAGGGTGAACGCGTCGGCGTCGCCCTTGCGCTGGGCGAACGCGCAGAACCGGCAGCCGGTGTAGCAGATATTGGTGAAGTTGATATTGCGGTTCACCACGTAGGTGACCTCATCGCCGCAGACCTCGCGGCGCAGGCCGTCGGCCAGTGCCGCCACCGCTTCCAGGTCGGCGCCGTCGGCGGTGGCCAGCGCCAGGTACTGCGCGTCGGACAGGCCCGCCGGGTCGCGTTCGGCGGCGCGCAGGGCGTCGAGCACGTCGGCGTCGAGCCGCTCGGGCGCCGCGGCCAAGTCGCGAGCCTGTTCGCGCACGGTGTCCCAATCGCCGAAGGCGCTGTTGAGGTCGCTGCGGGTGTCGGTGTTGCGGCCGTCGGTGTCGATGGCGGTGTTGAGGTCGACGCGGCCGGCCGATTCCCAGGACTCGTCGGGCTCCTGCCAGGGCAGCCCGACCGGAATGGTGTCGGGCCTGGCCAGGCCGGTCTCCGGATCGGTGAGCGCCGCCACGTGCGCCCCGATGCGCGGATCCACCCAGGGATTGCCCGCGAGCACGTACTTCGGGTGCGCGGAGGTGCGTTCGACCAGTTCGAATCCGGCGGCCGCGGTGAGTTCGGCGAGGGTGTCGAGGTTGGGCCAGGGGCGTTCGGGATTGACGTGATCGGGCGTCACCGGCGACACCCCGCCCCAGTCGTCGATGCCCGCGCCGAGCAGCGCGGTGCACTCGGCCTGCGAGACCAGGTTCGGTGGCGCCTGCACCGGGACGTCGGGGCCGAGCAGCAGCCTGGTCACCGCGATGGTGGCCAGGAATTCGTCGATATTCGCGTCGGGGGCGTCACGCATGGCGGTGTCGTCCTTGGCGCGGAAGTTCTGCACGATGACTTCCTGGATATGCCCGAACGCCTTGTGCTGCTGGCGAATCGCCATGATCGATTCGGCCCGCTCGGTCATCGTCTCGCCGATGCCGACGAGAATGCCGGTGGTGTAGGGCACCGAGAGGCGGCCGGCATCGGTGATGGCGCGCAGCCGCACCGCCGGATCCTTGTCGGGGCTGCCGTAGTGGCAGTTGCCCTTCTCGGTGAACAACCTGGTCGCGGTGGTCTCCAGCATCATGCCCATGGACTGGGCCACCGGCTTGAGCCGCGAGATCTCCTCCCAGCTCATCACCCCTGGATTCAGGTGCGGCAGCAGCCCGGTCTCCTCCAGCACCAGGATCGAGACCGCGCGCAGGTAGTCGAGGGTGGAGTCGTAGCCACGTTCATCGAGCCACTGCGCCGCCTCCGGCCACCGATCCTCCGGCCGGTCGCCGAGAGTGAACAGCGCCTCCTTGCAGCCGAGGGCGGCCCCGCGACGCGCGATGTCGAGCACCTCGTCCGGCTCGAGGAACATGCCGCGGCCCTCGGCACGCAGCTTGCCCGGCACGGTGACGAAGGTGCAGTAGTGGCATTTGTCCCGGCACAGATGGGTGAGCGGGATGAAGACATTGCGCGAATAGGTGATCGTCTTGGGCCTGCCCGCCGACTCCAGGCCGGCATCACGCACCCTGGCCGCGCTGCGACACAGATCCACCAGGTCGTCGCCGGTGGCGTGCAGCAAGACCGTGGCCTCGTCGACGTTCAGGGTCACTCCGTCGCGCGCCCGTCGCAGGGCCCGGCGCATGGCCGATGGGCTCGGCGGTGGGGACGGAACGGTCGGCTCGGGTAGGTCGATCACGCCCTCGATCATGCGCCACACATCCGGAACTGTCTCCCTCCAGGCTTGTGAGCGTTGACAACTCCCCGGCCTCGCGGGCTATTCCATCCGCGGCGTGCCACGATGGCAATCATGTCGCAGCCGCGCACGATCATGGCCGAGCCGGCCTGGCGTCCCAGTCCCAAAGCGAAACTGCTGTGGACCCTGCAATCGGTGCTGGCCTGGCTGATCCCGCTGGTGGCGCTACTGATCTGGGTGGCCTTCGACTCCGCTCATCGTTCGCTGCAGGGCACGGTCACCGTGCTCGTTCTCGTGGTCGCGGCGATCAGCATCGCCGTGGTGCCGTGGTGGCGCTACCGGGTGCACCGCTGGGAAGTCACCGATCAGGCGGTGTACACACGGACGGGCTGGCTGACCCAGGAGAGCCGGGTCGCGCCGATCTCGCGCATCCAGACCGTCGACACCGAACGCGGGCCGCTGGAGCGTCTGCTGGGGCTGGCGACGGTCACCGTCACCACGGCGTCGTCGGCGGGTGCCGTGGAGATCAGCGGGCTGGAACAACCGGTGGCCGAACAGACCGTGACCCGGCTGACCGAGATCGCGGCGCTGCACCGCGGAGACGCGACATGAGCGCACCACCCGGCGACGGCGGCCACGGCCCCGGCACCGAGCAACCAGGGCCGCAAGCCGAGCAACCAGGGCCGCAAGCCGTACAACCAGGGCCGCAGGCCGAACAACCAGGGCCGCAGGCCGAACAACCAGGGCCGCAGGCCGAACAACCAGGGCCGCAGAACGAGCTGCCCTGGCTGCGGCTGGACAAGCGGATGCTGCTGGTGCATCCGGTCAACGAAGTCGTCCGGTTCATCCCGGTGCTGCTCGGCACGCTGATCCTCGGCACCAGCAGCGGCAACCACGGGTGGAGCGTCATCCCGTTCGTCGCGATCGTCGGCTACGCGCTCACCCGCTGGTTCACCACCACCTACCGGGTCGGGCCGACCCACGTCGAACTGCGGACCGGTCTACTCCAGCGCAAGAAGCTGTCGGTGCCGCGCTCCCGGATCCGCTCGGTCGATATCGAGGCCGACCTGCTGCACCGGATCCTCGGGCTCGCGGTGCTGGCGATCGGCACCGGCCAGCACGCCGAGTCCAGGGAGAAGTTCGAGCTCAACGCGCTCGACGCGGATGTGGTGCCGCTGCTGCGCACCGAACTGCTCGCGCACACAAGGGCACCGCATGTCGACGCGGATCAACCGGAGGGACCGCCACCGCAGGCTCCGGCCGAACCCGAGCCGGCCGGGCTCGTGCTGGACGGTTCGCGAGTGGATCGTGGCCGCGAGATCGGGCACTGGCGCGCGGCCTGGGTCCGCTACGCGCCGCTGTCGCTCACCGGATTCGCCATTGTCGCCCCCGTCGTCGGTGTCGGATTCCAGTACGGCCTCGGCGAAGTGGTGTTCCGCTCGGATGCGGTGCATTCGGTCGAGGGCCGCGGCACGCTGTTGCTGATCCTGTTCGGCATCGGGTTGCTTGTCGCCGTCGTCCTGGTGACCAGCCTGGCCGCCTGCGCGCACTACCTCGCGACGTATTTCGGTCTGCGGGTCACCGACAACGGCACTACCCTGCATCTGCGCTACGGCCTGTTCACCACCAGGCAGGTCACCCTCGATCTCGCGCGGTTCCGCGGCGCCACCGTCAACGAGCCGCTACTGCTGCGGCTGGCCGGCGGGGCCGCGCTCGAAGCCATCATGACCGGGCAGAACCCGCGGCAGAAGATCCTGTCGCAGGCCCCGAGGGCCGCCGTCGACCACACTCTCGCGCATCTGCTGAGCCCGCACACGGCGAAGTATCCGAACGGGACCTCCCATGCCCGCGCGACCGGAATGAGCGCCCCCGCGATCGTCGCGGCCACGGCACCCGGCCGAGTAGATCTCACCCCGCACGGCCCGGCCGCGCGCCGCCGCCGCTATACCCACGCCATGTGGCCGGTTCCCGCGGTCTCGGCCGCCCTGCTGCTGCCCATCCTGGCCGGAGCATCGATCTCGCCGTGGTGGTGGCTGCTTCCGCTCGCGCTGATCCCCGTCACCGCGGCCCTGGCCGAGGACCGCTACCGCGGCCTCGGGCACGCCGTCCTCCCCGCCACCGCGACCTCCCCCACCTGGCTGATCACCCGCTCCGGTTCCCTCGACCGCGACCGTGACTGCCTGGAAGCGCCCGGCATCATCGGCTGGACGGTCCGCCAAACGTTCTGGCAACGCCGATCCGGCCTGGCCACCGTCACCGCCGCCACCGCCGCCGGCAAGAAGCGCTACCACGTCATCGACATACCCCTGGATCAGGCGTGGGCCCTCATCGAGGCAGTGACACCCGGACGGCTGGGCGAGCGGCCGGGTGCGGCGGCGAGCGACCGCGCCACCCATTCGTGACGACGGATCGCCCCGGCAGCTCGTCCTCCGCCGGCCTTCTGTACCACGTCGGAGCTCATCTCGATCGCATGGGCGGCCGGAATGTCAACGGCGCCATCGTGTCAGCGACGCGCTGCCGGCTGGGCGACCTTCGTCCGGTTGGCCTGCAGATAGACGTAGATCAGTGGGGGTGCGAGGCCGAACAGCATGAGGAGGAGGGTGCGGGCGTCGCTGCCGAGCGGGACGTCGCCGCCAGGGCCGGAGCTCGCGGCGGCGAGGAACGACAGGGTCCACGCGACGATGGGGATGAGCATGACGATGGGGCGTGGGGACACGGTGCGGGCTCCGAGTACCAGCGCCACGTTGATCACTCCGGCGAGGGGGGCCGCGATCGGGAAGGCGACGCTGCCGAGATACAGCGGCAGGTAGAGCACTTCCAGGATCAGCGTGATCACCGCGTCGACGACCAGTGCGAGCATGATCAGCGCGCCGAGCGCGGCGTCGTACACGGGCCGGGGCAGGCGCGACCGCGACGGGGCCGGCTTGCCCGTCTGGTCGTCCACGGCGGCCGTCACGCGACCGGAGGGTAGCCGAGCAGCGTCAGCAGATGGCTCTGCATGTCGGCGAACGCGTAGAGCACCGACATGTAGAGCTCGTGCTGATGTTGCGCGCCGGGACGCAGGCTTTCCACGAATGCCACGATGGCGTTCTGGAGCTCCCAGTTGTACATGTGATCGAGTTTAGGCCGGGGCGGCGAACAGATCGTGCTCGCGTCCGTCCGGCCCAAGCGGCCCGCGCACGCCGCGGACGAGCACGAAATGTTCCTCCGGCAGCACCGGCTGGGCGATGTTGTTCGACAGCGCGAATTCGCGTCCGGACGGCGCCACCGTCACCTGAGTGGCATGCGCACGCAAGGCTTCCCGTTTGGCGGCCAGCACATCCGAGACATCGACCGTCGTGGTCACCGTGCTGCTCGGCACGCAGGCCAGCTCGCCGTCGGCGGGCAGGCGCCACCCGGCGGGCAGCGCACCGGGCAGGCCTTCCACCGTCCGGCGGGCCAACGCCTCGGTGTGCAGCTTCAGCAGGTCGGCGTCGGTCACCGTCCAGTAGAACTTCGGTGTGTCCCAGCCACGTTCGGCCGCCGCGTGCACGGCGGCGGTGGTGATTTCGTGGGCGCGCACATGGTCGGGATGCCCGTAACCGCCCTTGGGGTCGTAGCCGACCACCACCCGGGGCCGCAGCTCGAGCACGATCTCGGTCAGCGCGTCGACCGCTTCCCGGCCCGATCGGACGAACGCGCGCGGATGCTCGGCACTCGGCGTGCCCGCCATGCCGGAATCACGCCAGCGTCCGGCGCCGCCGAGGAAACGCGGCGGCGCGGCGTCGAGAGCGGCCAGCGCCCTGGTGAGTTCGAGGATGCGGTAGCCGCCGAGCTGATCGGCGTGCTCGGCGGTCAGCTGCGCCCACTGCTCCCCGATCACCTCGCCCTCTTCGCCGAGGGTGCAGGTGACCACGGTGACCGGGATGCCCCGGCGGCGGTAATGGGCGATGGTGCCGCCGGTGGTGATGGATTCGTCGTCCGGATGCGCGTGCACCAGCAGCAGGCCGCCGGTGCCGGTGGCGGGGCCGCTCATCCGACCCGTCGCCAGTTGGCCGCGTCGCCGAAGATGCCGACCTGGATGGCTCCGCTGAGCGAGGCGCCGTCCACCGACGGACCCGAGGCCGCGACCACGTTGTCCTGCACGATCGGCAGCACCGTCGCCGCCGCCCACAGCCGCGGTTCGGCCTCGGCGAGCACCCGCGCGGTGTCGATGCCGACCAGCGCGCCGTCGATGGCGGGCTGGGCGCCGGGATCGCAGACACCGGACAGGTTGCTGGGCGCCAACCGCACCACTTCGGCGTCGGGTTCGGGATCGCCGTCCGGGCCGGGCGGCGCCACCGGCGGGCAGCCATACCGGGAGGCGAGCACGGTGGCCGGGTCCGAGCCCGCCACCTCCCAGCCGACGATGGCGTCGATGGTGCCCTCGACCAGTTCCTTGCCGTACAGCTCGTCACCGGCGACGCTGCGCACGCTGGCGTCGATGCCCGCACTGCGCAACTGATCGGCGGCGGTATTGGCCACGGCCAGCGCGGTGGGATCGTTGGCGACGGCACCGATGCGGATGGTCAGCGATTTGCCGTCCTTGGCCACCGGACGCGGGCGCGGCGCGGGCGAGGTGGCCGAGACCACCGGCGGCGGCTCCGGCGCGCGCCCGTACCCGGATTCGGCGAGCAGCGCGAAGGCCTCGTCCTGGCTGGGCCGCGGCGGCGCGGTCGGCACATAGCCGGGATCCGACGGCGAGAGCACCTGCGCGCGCACCGGTTCCACCCAGCCGCCGGTCTGCGCGCCAACGGTGGCCAGCAGCGCCGGATCCAGCAGAGCGAGCACGGCGGTCCGCACCCGCGGGTCGACCAGCGCGCCGCTGCGGCCGTTGAGCACGAATTGCAGTTCCCGCGACTGCGGCATGATCGCCGTGCGCACCGACGGGATCGCCGCCAGCTGCGCCTGGGTCGCCACGCCGCCGTGCACCAGCGCCATCTGCGCGTCACCGGTGCGCAGCGAATCGGCCACCTGGGCGGGAGTTCCGCCGCGGCGCAACAGGATCTGATCCGGCACCGCGGGCTTGCCCCAGTACCGGTCGTTGCGTTCGAGCAGGATCTCGTCGCGGCCCTGATCGGCGGACTTGATCTTGAAGCTGCCGCCGGACACCGCGATGCCCTCGGTCAGCGTGCGCTGGAAACCGCCCGGCGAATCCTTCACCAGATGCGAGGGCAGCAGATTCGCGAACAACTGCTGCCACGCCGGATACGGCGCCGCCATGGTGACGGTGACGGTCTTGCCGCCCGCCGTCGACTCGACATCGGTGATCAGCCGGTAGCCCGCCGGATCCACCACACCGGGCTGGGTGATCATCTGCCGCCACAGGAACCGGAAGTCCTCCGCGGCGATCGGCGCACCGTCGGACCAGTTGGCCTGATTGCGCAGCTTGTAGGTGATGGTGAACGGCTCGTGCGAGGTCACCTCGGCCTGCTCGACCAGCGCCGAATCGGGCACCCATTGCGTGGCGCCGGGCACCGCGGGATCGGGTACCGGACGGAACGGGCTCGGCAGCACCATCGAACTCACCGCCGCCGTCGCGGGCGACTGATCCGAACGCAGATGCGGGTTGAAACCGATGCCGATGTCGTCGATGGCCACCACGACGGTGTTCTTGCCCGGCTCGGCCGGCGTCGTCTTCGGACTGTCGGTGCTCTCGATCGGCGGCGGCGGGTTCGCGGTGCACCCGGCGACCACCGGCAGCAACGCCGTCATCACAACCAGCATCGCGCGCCACATCGCGCGCCGTCGCGCCCCCGAATTCACCCTCGGCACTCTACCTCGCCATGTCGTGCTCGGCCGTGCACGCGAAACCGCCGAGCACGAGGCCCGGCGGTTTCGGTTCACAGCATCGGTTTTCGCCTGGTCGCCGGCCCGGCCTACTGGGCGGCCGCCCGGTCGCGGGCCTTGCGACGGGAGGTCTCCCTGGCCCGGTCGGTGGCGGACAGGGTCACCTTGCGCACCCGCACCACCTCGGGGGTGACCTCGACGCATTCGTCGGCGGCACAGAACTCCATTGCGCCTTCGAGGTCGAGCTGCAACGGCTTGGCCAGGGTCTCCATCACGTCGGCGGTGGAGGAGCGCATGTTGGTGAGCTTCTTCTCCCTGGTGACGTTGATGTCGAGGTCCTCGGCGCGCGGGTTGATGCCCACGACCATGCCCTCGTAGGTGTCCGCGCCCGGCTCCACGAAGAACTGGCCGCGGTCGGCGAGCTGGATCATGGCGAACGGGGTGACGGTGCCCGCGCGGTCGGAGACCAGCGAACCGGTGTGGCGCGCGCGGATCTCGCCGGCCCACGGCGCGTAGCCGTGGAAGACGGCGTTGGCGATGCCGGTGCCGCGGGTCTCGGTGAGGAAGTCGGTGCGGAAACCGATCAGGCCACGCGAGGGCACGATGAACTCCATGCGCACCCAACCGGCGGCGTGGTTGTTCATCTGCACCATCTGGCCCTTGCGGGCGGCCAGCAGCTGGGTGATCGCGCCGAGGTATTCGTCCGGGCAGTCGATGGTGAGCTCTTCGTAGGGCTCGTGCACTTTGCCGTCGACGGTCTTGGTGACCACCTGCGGCTTGCCGACGGTCAGCTCGAAGCCCTCGCGGCGCATCTGCTCGACCAGGATGGCCAGCGCCAGCTCACCGCGGCCCTGCACCTCCCAGGCGTCCGGACGGCCGATGTCGAGCACCCGCAGCGAGACGTTGCCGACCAGTTCCTGATCCAGCCGCGACTTCACCATGCGGGCGGTCAGCTTGTGGCCCTGCACCCGGCCGACCAGCGGCGAGGTGTTGGTGCCGATGATCACCGAGATGGCGGGCTCGTCGACGCTGATGCGCGGCAGCGCGACCGGGTTG
Source organism: Nocardia cyriacigeorgica NBRC 100375 (assembly GCF_000308555.1). Lineage (GTDB taxonomy): Bacteria > Actinomycetota > Actinomycetes > Mycobacteriales > Mycobacteriaceae > Nocardia > Nocardia cyriacigeorgica. The sequence continues at coordinate 41,978 of NZ_BAFY01000201.1, forward strand.
TCCGGATCGGCGAGGGTGTCGCCGATCATGATGTCCGGGATGCCGGCGACGGCGACGATATCGCCTGCGACGGCCACCTCACCGGGCTGACGCTCGACGCCGATGGTCTGCAGCAGCTCGGTGATCTTGACGTTCTTGACGCCGTCGGCGTGCATCCAGGCCACGTTCTGGCCCTTGCGCAGTTCGCCGTTGTGGATGCGCACCAGCGCCAGCCGGCCGAGGAAGGCCGATGCGTCGAGGTTGGTGACGTGCGCCTGCAGCGGCGCGGTCGGGTCACCCTTGGGCGCGGGGATGTTCTCGAGCAGCACCTCGAACAGGGCGTCGAGGTTCTCCGCGTCGGGGGCCTGCCCGTTCTCGGGGGCGACCTTCGACGCCTTGCCCTCACGGCCGGAGGCGTAGAGGACGGGCAGATCGAGGGCGAGCTCGGCGGCCTCGGCGGCGTCGTCGTCCAGGTCGGAGGCCAGGTCGAGCAGCAGATCGTGGCTCTCCTCGACGACCTCGGCGATCCGGGCGTCGGGACGGTCGGTCTTGTTGACGACCAGGATCACCGGCAGCGAGGCGGCCAGCGCCTTGCGCAGCACGAACCGGGTCTGCGGCAGCGGGCCCTCGGAGGCGTCGACCAGCAGCACGACGCCGTCGACCATGGACAGACCGCGCTCGACCTCACCGCCGAAGTCGGCGTGGCCGGGGGTATCGATGACGTTGATGACGGTCACGGAGCCGTCGGCATTGTGCCGGTGCACCGCGGTGTTCTTGGCGAGAATGGTGATGCCCTTCTCGCGTTCCAGGTCGCCGGAGTCCATGACCCGGTCGACCAGCTCGGCCCGTTCGGCGAAGGCGCCGGATTGGCGCAGCATGGCGTCGACCAACGTCGTTTTACCGTGGTCGACGTGGGCCACGATGGCGACGTTGCGAAAATCGCGTGCAGACGACACGCTTGTTCCTCCTGCTGTTGGGTAGATGGTGGCGACGGTGCTCAATGTCCGGCGCCTCAGGTTCCTGACGCTCGCGCTGTACTCGATGCCGGCGCGAGCGGGACCCTACGTGGTAACGCAAGCTGCCGCCTACGGGTCCTGACCCTCGCGCCGGGGCTCCCTGTACAAACAGGTGGAGAATGGAACTCACCGGGCATCGCGGCCAGATACACCCTACCGGCACCCAGGTGCACCTGGGACTCCACATTCGACTAAGGGTAGGCTTACTCGCCATGGGCAAGGTCAAGGCAAAGAAGGTTTCCAGCCTCAAGCCGAAGAAGAAGTGCTGCCGCAAGAAGACGCGGTGCATCAAGTGCCCTGTGGTCATCATGCGGATGAAACGCCTGGAAGCGGCCGGTGTGACGGGGAAAGAACTGAAAAAGGGTTTGAAGAAGGCGCGCGCTGCTTGAGGTTTCACGCAGTGCGCTCATGATCGTGCGCAACAGGGGTACAACGAGACAATGACCACTACCCCATTACTGTCCGACGACGAAATATCGGCGGCCCTGACCTCACTGCCGGAGTGGAGCCGCTCCGGGGATTCGATCACCCGCACCATCAAGGCGGCCACGTTCCCCGCCGGCATCGAATTGGTGCGCCGGGTCGCCGTCGCGGCCGAGGCGGCCAACCATCATCCCGATATCGATATCCGCTGGCGCAAGGTCACCTTCACGCTGTCCACGCACAGCGCGGGCGGGCTCACCGCATTGGATGTGGCGCTGGCGCACGAGATAGATCGGCTGGCCGCGCCGTCCGAGTGAGCAGCCGCGGCGCGCAGATGATCCACACCAGCATCGCCAGCACGCCGGTGACGTCGACCGTCCCCAGCCAGGACAGCACCCACGGCCGGGGAATGGTCCAGATCGAGTCCTGGAAGAACGACAGCACCCACGGCGCGCCGACCAGCGCGGTCACCAGCCAGTAGCCGGCGAAGATCCGCGCGCCCGGCACCTCGCGCAGCGGCCCGTACAGCAGCCACAGCACCGTCGGCAGCAGCCACACCCAGTGGTGCGACCACGAGATCGGCGAGATGAGCAGTCCGAACAGCTGCACCATCAGCAGGGTGCCGAGCCGGTCGTCGGGGCCGAGCGTGCGCCACGCCAGCAGCGCAAGCACCGCGACGAGCACGACCGAGGCAAGCCACCACGGCCCGGTCTCCACGTCGTAGCCGAGCAGCCGGCTCAACGCCCCGCGCAGCGACTGGTTCCACACCGACCCCACCGGGCCGATCCGGTCGGCGTCACCGAGCAGGGTGCCGAAGTAGTGCCTGGTCTGTCCGGCCGAGATGAGGAAGCTGAGCCCGACCGTCGCGCCGAAGACCGCTGCCGACCACGCCACGGTGGCCCAGCGCCTGCGGGCGAGGAAATACAGCCCGCTGATCGCCGGGGTCAGTTTGATGCCCGCGACGACACCGACCAGCGTGCCGGAGATCCACCACCGCGTACTGCGCACCGCGAGCATCACCGCGAGCACCAGGAAGACGTTGACCTGCCCGTAGTCCATGGTGGTTCGCACCGGCTCGAGCCAGAGCCCGATCGCGGTCCAGGTGATCGAGGCGGTACGCCAGCCCGGCTGCCGCGCGGTCTCGGCGCCGAGGATCAGTTCCAGCGCGATCCGCACGATCCCGTACAGCGCCGCGGCGATGGCCAGCAGCCAGGCGATCGCGACCACCGTGAACGGCAGATAGTGCAGCGGGAAGAACACCACCGCGGCGAACGGCGGATAGGTGAACGGCAGCGGGAAATCCGGGGTCTTCTCCGCGTAGGTGAAGTCGTAGAGCTTGTCGGTGAGCAGGGCCGCCGAGCCGTCGACGTAGACGTGCAGGTCGACCAGGTTCATGCCGTTGGGCGCGAACAGCATCCACAGCAGCCGGGCGAGCACACTGGCCGCCAGCGCGGCCACGGCCCAGCGGGTGTGGGTGGCCCAGCGGTGCGGTTCGGCCGATCGGGCGGGCACGACCGGCGGGCATGCGTCCGTCCGAGCGCTCTGCTGGTTCAAATGCGGGACTTTCGAGTCGGGCCGGGCCGGGGCGGATCGCGGTGTTCGGCGATTCGGCGGGCTGGAGTGGAAGGCTCCGACTACATTAACCGCAGTGCGGGCGGCGACAACGCTGCCCTGGCTCAGTCATCCCTCGAACCACAAGTAACATTTGCATCAACTTTCACACCAGTAACACTGAACGGCGCTACCTTCTGATAACACGTTCGTCCACGGCGCGCATTTCCGGCACCGCTGCTGTACAACATGCGGCGTTGTCCTTAGAGTGACCCCCGAAACGACGGCTTTTCAGCGTCGACCAGATGTACCCGAGGTAAGGACGGCAAGACCAGTGCTTCGCACCCGAGGATCGCGGATCGCCTTGTCCGCGCTCGCCATTGCGGCGAGCGCCATGCTCGCCGCGCCCGCGACAACCGTCGCGGCTCCGGCCCCGGCGCCCGCCGCGGCGCCGAACAGCGTCCCGATGGTTCCCGAGGGCGTTCCGGTGGACGCGCTCGCCGCCCTGACGCCCGCCATCGTGGGCCAGATCGCGGCCGCTGACACCGCGAGCCCACAGGCCGCCCTGCTGGACCAGGCCAAGGCCCTGTTGGCCACGCTGAATCTGCCGCCGCAGATCAAGTCGACGCTGGAACGCATCATCAAGTTCCTCGACGGCAGCGGCGGCGGTGGCCCCGACCTACCGGAGCAGGGCCCTGCCATCGCGCAGTTCCTGTACCCGACCATCGGCAAGGGCTGCATCTCCGACTCCGCCGACTCGGTCGGTACCGCGCTCGCGGTGCCCGGCCCGGCCCAGCTGCCCCCGCCGGGGCCCGCGGCCGGTCAGACCGGGTTCGTGTTCACCGCGCTCGGCACCAAGTCGCCGACCGATGTGCAGAACCCGCCGATGACGGTGCAGTGGCTCAACCTCGACACCCGTCAGTCCGGTGTCCAGGCGCTGACCAACGAGGCCAAGATCAACCCGGACGGTCCGGCCACCCTGTCGGCCATCGCGAACACCGGCTCCGGCCGCGTCGTCGCGGTGATCGGCGGTTCGCTGACCACCCAGGCCGCCGATGCCGCTCCGCGCACCTGCAACTTCCTGCCGACCTTGGGCTTCTTCACCGTAGCTTGATACTCGACTCACCGAAGCCCCGGCCGCCTCGCGCTGCCGGGGCTTCGTCGTCGCCGGCGCGCCATCGCGACCATTGTGTGGTGAATGGTGTGCGAATCGCGGGCAGAGTCTCCCGCACCGCAGTGCCGCTGTGGTAGACCGAACCCATGGCGACTGTCGAACGTTCGATGAAGTCCCGCGATTCGGTCCGCAGCCGGCGTTCCCGCCGGTCGATTCTGTCCATCCGGTCCGAAGGTTCGATCCTGTCCATCGGCTCGGCGTATTCGATCCTGTCCATCGGCAGCGTCGGATCGATCCTGTCGATCGGCTCGGTGGGATCGTTCGCCTCGGTGATCTCCTCGGGGTCTTTCGCCAGCCTCGGTTCGGCGCTGTCGGGCCTGTCGAGGTGGTCGCTGTTGTCCTGGATGGGCAACCACCAGGCCCCGGAGTCGAGGCCGATGCTGCGGGTGGTTCCCGACGACGAGCCCGATCTGCGGGTCGACCCGGCCTGCCACTGCCAGACCTGAGGTCTACCAGGCCCCGTATTCCGGGGTGAGGATGTTGTTGAGGTCGACACCGACGCCGTCGATGGTGCGGTCGTCGATCTCGAACTGATGCAGATGCGCCGCCGGATTCACATAGCCCTCCGGCGTGCCCCAATCATGCTGCCAATACCAGGATCCGAGACCCGCGGCGACGGCGAGGTCGATGGTGGGCGAGTTCGCGTAGACGCCGGTGTTCTCCCGGCCGAGCACGGCGTGCCAGCCCAGCAGGTAGGGCGCGATCATGGTGGCGAAATCGGCCGCGGAGGGATTGTCGTCGATCGAGGCGTAGATGGGCACGCCTTCGGGTCCGCCGGCCGCCAGATGCAGTTCCAGGCCGCGTTCGGCGTGCCGCTTGCCGGCTTCCAGGCCACCGCGCCAGTCGGCGGTAGGGCCCTTGCCGAACTGGTAGCAGGACACGATCTTCAACCCCGCCGCGTTGAGGTCTTCGACCTCTGCGGCGAGCAGCGGTTTGCCCGCCATCCATTCGGCGCCGGGCCTGCGGTCGGAGACATAGCGGATGACGCCGGTATGTCCGGCGTCGCGGATCGCGGCCGCCGACGGCACCCCGGCGGCGTAATCGACGAGCGTGCCGAGCGATTCGGCGCGCGCACGCGGCATATTCACGGTGGCGCCGATCGAACCGATCACGGCAGCGGCAGCCGCGTAGCCGAACAGATCACGCCGGGACAGAGACGAACGCATCACTGGACTCCTTCGCCACCCCCGACGACACCGACCACTGAGTAGCGGCCCGGCGCACCTTCCCCAAGTGTCACTCGTGCGCCGGGAGCCTCGAACGTGAACTCATTCCACCACATTTCACATGCGAACCGCTAGACCCACTAGACCCTCTGATCACTCGAGCCACAGTGGGTCGTTCACACCGTTCCGTCGATGCGGGCGCCCACGTCGATGGTGCGCCCGGCCGGGTCGGCCAGTTCCTTGCGCACTACCTGCGCGACCTGCGCTATCACCTGTTTGCGGATGCCTGCCAGCACGGCGAGGGTGGCGGCCCGCAGGCCGACCGCGGAGAACTCGAGCCGGATGTCCTCGCGGTCCGGCGGCGCCACATCGATGACGATCAGCAGCGGATCGGCGGCCCGTGCGGTGAGCACCAGCGGGATGCGGACGTCGGCGCGGTAGTGGTTGGTCTTGAGGACGTCGACGGTGATGTCCAGCCAGACCGGCAACATCAGATCGAAGCCGACATCCGAGTGGCCGGGGTCGGGCCGTGGGCGTTCGGTGAGTTCGGGCAGCCGGACCGCCCCGCGCACCGTCACCGTCGCCGAGTCACGCGGGCCGGTGCGGAACGGGCCCACCTCGATCGCACGCCCGGCAAGGCCCTTGACCACCTCGAACACCCGGTCCCGGGTGACGATGAGCGGGAAGAACCGGTGACCGAATTCGTCGTAGCCGATCCAGTCGAACTCGCTGTCGCCGCGATGCGGAGACGGGGTGCCCGCGACCATCGCCTCTACGTCGAAGATCCGTGAACGGCGCGCCTGCGGATCGGCGAGCATGGCGTTGACGCGCTGCGCGACCTCGCGCTGCACCACCCCGGCCACCGGATCCAGCAGCCATTCACCGGCGGTGTCCACGGCCTGCGCGCGCAGGACGACGCTGACGTCGGCGGGTTTGATCGGCGGGATATCGATGACGATGAGCAGCGGTGCCGCGGTGCGCGCGTGCAGCGTCATATCGATGGCGACGACCGTCTCCAACCGCAATTTCTTGCCGCCGAGCAGTACTTTCACTGCCAGCGAGACCGGAACCCGCATCTCGAAGGTGACGTGCGGGCCGCTGCGTACCACCACCGGGCGGCCCACTTTCCCTTCGGCCACCAATCCGGCCAATCCCGCGGGCCCGATCGAGAAGGGACCGAACGTCATCCCCTTGCCCGCGATTCCGGCGACCGCCGCCTCGATCCGGTCGGTTGTCACCGCGTGGGTGACGAAACGTTCGCCGAACTCGGCGTATCCGATCCATCGCGGATCGTTGTGCGCTTGCTCCAACGGCTGCATCAGGCGTTCCGAGACTCTCACCTCCAACGGACTGTTCGACACGGTACGCGATCCGGGTGTCGATCAGACGGTATGGCGGTGACGGCCATGTCATGTCATGAAAGAAGTGATCCCCGTCCTGCCGATGAGGGGACAGCAGGACAGGGATCGGTGGTGGCGCTGCCGGGCGCCTCCGAGGTACATGCTAGGCGCCGATACCCGGTCCGACGAGCCCTTTGTTCGCTCGTCGGAACATTCACCGCGTCGGGTGCGGCTCAGATCCGGCCGAACCCGACAACGCCCGGCACCTCGGCGAGGGTGAACCGATGGATCCGCACGGTGCCGAATTCGTTGCCGCCGATCGTGGTGACGACACCGTTCTCGGCGCTGAGCACGATGTTGGTGTGCTGGGTGAACGGACTGCTGTCGCTGTAGAGCAGCACATCCGCGGTGCGCGGCTGGTAGCCGGCGTCGACCGGTGTGAACCGGCCTGCGGATTCGTAGTACTCCTGCAGGGTGTACACGCCAGGGATCCGCCATGAGCCCGAGTTCGGATTCGACAGCGGCAGGCCCGCTTCGCGCATGACCCAGCTGACGAAGTCGGCGCACCACGGCTCGGTGACGCCCTCGGCGTATTTCGGCCCGTCACCGGGATCGGCGAATTCACGCTCGAGTACGGCCACGACCGCGGCCTGTTCGGAGCCCAGCGCAGCGGTATCGATCGCGGGGAACTGCCGTAGCGATTCGCCCACCACCGCCGGGTACCCGTCGCGCTCCTGCCACCAGCGCACACCGAACACGCCTGCGACGACCACCGCGACGATCAGCACTCCGGCGATCAACCAGCCGCCGGGTCCCGCCCCGCGCCTGTCCGCTCGCATCGTCGTCGATGCGCCTCCCCGTTCCGACATTGCGGCTCCGTTCGTCCGTGGGCTACCCGCGTTGCCCTACTTCATTGGACGTTCGGCGCGGCCGAGCGGTTCCCGTCTCAGGCCGGTACGGCCGCGGCCGGCTCCTTCTTACCCATCGGAATCAGGCTGGTGAGCACGATCGCCACGACTGCCGCGGCCACCGAGATGAGGAACGCGGTGTGGAAGCCGTCGCGGGAGGGCAGCGCGTGCCCGGCCAGCGAGATGGTCATGTGCGCGAGCACCACGCTCATCACCGCCGCCGAGGTGGAGGTGCCGATGGAGCGCATCAGCGAGTTGAGGCCGTTGGCCGCCGCGGTTTCGCTCAGCGGCACCGCGCCCATGATCAGCGCGGGCATCGCGGCGTAGGCCAGGCCGACGCCGCCGGCCACGATGACGCCCGCCAGCGCGATCTGCCAGACGCTGTTCATCAGCACCAGCGCGCACAGGTAGCCGATGGCGATCACGCCGGAACCGATCGCGAGCGTGAACTTGGGGCCGCGCGCCGCCGACAACCGCGCCGATACCGGCGAGAGCAGCATCATCACCAGTCCGCCCGGCGCCATCACCAAACCGGCCTGCACCATCGACAATCCGAAGCCGTAGCCCGTCGCCTCGGGGGCCATGAGCAGCTGCGGGAAGGTCAGCGACATGCCGTAGAGCGCGAATCCGACAGCCACCGAAGCGATGTTGGTGAACAGCACCCGCGGCCGCGCCGACACGCGAAGATCCACCAGCGGCGAACGCTGCCGCAGTTCGAAGTAGCCCCAGCCGAGGAAGGTCAGCACCGAGACCGCGAACAGGGTCAGGATCGACGCGCTCCCCCATCCCCAGTCCGCACCCTTGCTGATCGCGATCAGCAGCGCGAGCAGCGCGATCGACAGTCCGACCGCACCACCGAAGTCGAAGCGGCCGGGGGTGCGCACCGGCGATTCCGGTACGAACGTGACCACGGCCAGCAGGCAGAGCAGGCCGAGACCACCCGAGATCCAGAACAGCATGTGCCAGTCGGCGTTCTGCGCGATGAAGGCCGCGAACGGCATGCCGATCGCACCGCCGACGCCGAGGGTCGCGCTGATCGTCGCCATCGCCGCACCCACCCGCTCGGGCGGCAGCTCATCGCGAATGATGCTGATACCCAGCGGAATCGCGCCGACGGCCATACCCTGCAGTGAGCGGCCGATGATCGCGGGCAGCAGCGCCGTGGACAGCGCGCAGATGACCGAACCCACGATCATCGCGCCCAGGTTCACCAGCAACACCCGCCGCTTGCCGAACATATCGCCGAGCCGACCGCTGATCGGGGTGGATACCGCCCCGGCGAGCAGTGTCGCGGTCACCACCCAGGCCGCGTTGGAGGCGGAGGTGTTCAGGTAGCCGGGCAGCGACGGAATGATCGGGATGACCAGCGTCTGCATCAGCGAGACGACGACACCCACCGTCGAGAGCGTCGCGATGAGGACAGCAGGCGCGGGGGTGCGCCGGTTGTCGGTCGTGTTCGAGGACACGTCGGCTACAGCGGTCATGAATGTGTACGATACATACCATGTGTATGGTGCACAATTTGGATTTCGAGTGACACGCGCGACATAGTGATGGCCATGTCCGATTCGGGTGATTTCGGTTCGGCGGCCGAGAAGCCGCTGTCGCGGCTGTCGTTTGAGCTGACATTGCTGTCCCGCCATACCCCCGCGGCCAGCCGGCATCCCCGATTCCAGCTGGACCGTTCGGCGTTCCTGATCCTCACCCGGCTCGACGTCGGCTCGCCGTTGAGCCTGCGGGAACTGGCCGAAGCGCTGCGGCTCGACATCTCGACGGTCAACCGTCAGGTCGGGGCCATGCTCGATCAGGGATTGGTGGAGCGGGTCCCCGATCCGGAGGGCGGGCTGGCCCGCAAGGTGCGGCCCAGCGACAAAGGCATGGAGCTGCTCGACGCCGACCGCACCGTCGGCCGCGACGGCATCGGCCGGGTGGTCGCCGATTGGCCTGCCGAGGACGTCGACCAGCTGCATCGGCTCATCACGAAGTTCAACCAGTCGGTCGAACAGCTCGAAGGCAACCCCTGGCCCCGGCCGGGTGACTGAGCACCCGAATCACCCACCCAGACCGCCGAATACCGCCCGCAACCCCGTCCGCTCGATACACTGACCCGCGACGCCGAGGGAAGCGGGGAGGCGGAAACTCTGGAAACGCTGTGGACTTTCGTCGTGAACCGGCGCCACCAACTGCTCACCGACTCCTATCTGCATGTGTCGGCGGTGGTCCAATCGGTGGTACTCGGCGCGCTGGTCGCCGTGGCCATCGGCGTGCTGGTCTACCGCAGTCCACTCGGCTCCTCGGTGGCCACCGCCGCGGCGAGCACCATCCTCACCATTCCGTCATTCGCCCTGCTCGGCTTGCTGATTCCGCTGCTCGGGCTCGGTGTCGCGCCGACCATCACCGCGATGGTGCTGTACGCGTTGCTGCCGATCCTGCGCAATACCATCGTCGGGCTCGCGGCGGTCGACCCCGCGATCACCGACGCGGCCCGCGGAGTCGGCATGAACCGCCTACGGGTGCTGGCACGTATCGAACTCCCGCTGGCCTGGCCCGCGATCCTGACCGGTATCCGGATCAGCACCCAGATGCTGATGGGCATCCTCGCCATCGCCGCCTATGCGAAGGGGCCGGGCCTCGGCAATCTGATCCTCACCGGCCTGACCAGGCTCGGCACCCCGAATGCCGTGCCGCAGGCCCTGACCGGCACCGTGCTCATCGTCGCCCTCGCGCTCACGCTGGACGGGCTACTGCTGCTCCTGGGCCGAATCACCACGTCGAAAGGGATCCGTGACTGACTCCGAACCCGTGTCCGGCGTCGAGATCGTCCTCGACTCGGTCACCAAGCACTATGGCGGCCAGCAGCAACCGGCGGTCGACAACGTCAGCCTGACGATTCCGGCCGGCGAGATCGTGGTGCTGGTCGGGCCGTCGGGCTGCGGCAAGACCACCACGATGCGGATGATCAACCGGTTGATCGAGCCGACCTCGGGCACCATCACGATCGGCGGCAAGGACGCGCTGTCGATCGACCCCGACGAGTTGCGCCGCGGCATCGGCTATTCCATCCAGCAGGCCGGGCTCTTCCCGCACATGACCGTCGCCAAAAACGTCGCGACGGTGCCGGGGCTGATCGGCTGGGACCGCAAGCGCATCGCGGCGCGCACCGACGAGATGCTCGAGCTGGTCGGCCTCGATCCCGACATCTATCGGCACCGGTATCCGCGCCAGCTCTCCGGCGGTCAGCAGCAGCGCGTCGGGGTGGCGCGGGCGCTGGCGGCGGACCCGCCGGTGCTGCTGATGGACGAGCCGTTCGGCGCCGTCGACCCGATCACCCGCGGGCTGCTCCAGGACGAACTGATGCGGTTGCAGGCGGAGCTGCGCAAGACCATCGTGTTCGTCACCCACGATTTCAACGAGGCCGTCAAGCTCGGCGACCGAATCGCGGTGCTGGGCAATCACTCCCGCGTCCTCCAGTACGACACTCCCGCCGCGATCCTGGCCGATCCGGCCGATGAGACCGTAGCCGGGTTCGTCGGCGCGGACGCCTCGCTCAAGCAGCTCACCCTCACCCGGGTGCGCGATGTGGAGCTGGGGTCCTGCCCAACCGCCCGGGAGGACGAACCGGTCGATCGACTGCGGCAGCAGCTGGACGGCCTCGACTGGCCGTGGGCCCTGATCCTCGACGACAGGCAGCGTCCACTGCGCTGGGTCTCGGCAGCTCATCTCGCACACGCCGATTCGCTGACCGAGGCGGGAAAGCCGGTGGGCGAACTGGTTTCGCTGCAATCGACGTTGCAGGACGCGTTGGAGGCGCTGCTGGCCGAGAGCACCGCGACCGCGGTGGTCACCGGGCAGAAAGGTGAGTACGCGGGCCTGATCACCATCGACACACTGGTCGGGCACCTGTCGGCCCTGCGAGCCGAACATGCGGGCAGTCGGCCATGACGGCAACGACAGCGCCGGCCGTCCGCACCGCAGGCCCCGCCGCCGAACGCCGCGCCGAACGGCTGCGACTGCTGGTCCAGCCCGCGCTGGTGCTGATCCTGGCAGCAGGCGTGCTGATCTGGGCGTTCAATCGGGATCTGACGGTGACGCAGCAGGCCAGCCTCAATGCGTCGAATATCGCGAAGGTCACCTGGCAGCATGTGCTGATCACCGTGACCGTGGTGCTGATCGTGGTCGCGCTGGCGGTGCCGCTCGGGACGCTGCTGTCGCGGCCGCGGTATCGCAGGCTCGCGCCGCTGTTCGTCGGCATCGCCAATATCGGCGCCGCCGCGCCCGCCATCGGCCTGATCGTGCTGTTCTATCTGGTCACCGAGACCACCGGCTTCTGGATCGGGGTCGCACCGATCGCCTTCTATTCGTTGCTTCCGGTGCTGCGCAATACGATTCTCGGCTACCAGCAAGTGGACCGGACGCTCATCGACGCCGGTCGCGGACAGGGCATGTCGACGTCGACGGTATTGCGGCGCATCGAGTTTCCGCTGGCCGTGCCCTATATTCTGGCCGGTCTGCGCACCTCGCTGGTGCTCGCCGTCGGTACCGCCACACTGTCGTTCCTGGTGAGCGCGGGCGGGCTGGGCATCCTCATCGACACCGGGTACAAGTTGCGCGACAACGTGACTCTCGTCGTGGGCGCGGTGCTCGCGGTCGCCCTGGCGCTGCTGGTCGACTGGCTGGGCGCCTTGGCCGAAGAGTTCTTGGGGCCGAGGGGGTTGACATGAACTCCGCGTGCACGGCCAACGAACGGGCGGATCGCCGACGGCCGAGGGAGGCTGCGCTGATCCGCAGCTCACAAAGTCGCGAGCCGCGCTCCCGGTCCCGTTCCCGCCGGGCACCGGGCAAGCTGATCCTGCTGGTTCTCGCAGGTCTGCTGCTGTTCACCGGGTGCGGCCTGGAAGCGGGCAGCGCCGTCCCGCTGCGGGTGGGGCCCGGCAGTATCCAACCGGTCCCGGAACTGGCGGGCGTGCCGATCACGGTGGGCTCCAAGGATTTCACCGAGCAGAACATCCTCGGCTACATCATCGAGTTCGCCATGGTGGCGGCCGGCGCCGAGGTGCGCGATCTGACCAATATCCAGGGCTCCAACAGTTTGCGCGACGCCCAGCTGCACGGCCAGATCGATATCGCCTACGACTACACCGGCACCGGCTGGATGAACTACCTCGGCAACGAGGCCCCGATTCCGGACGAACGCGGCCAGTTCGAGGCCGTCCGCGACGCCGACCTGGCCGCCCACGACATGGTCTGGGCCGCCGTCGCACCGATGAACAACACCTACGCCCTGGTCACCAATGCCGCCACCGCGGCCGAAACGGGCGTGCGCACCCTGTCCGACTACGCCCGCCTGATCGCCACCGATCCGGCCCGGGCCGCCACCTGCGTCGGCACCGAATTCAATGTCCGCCGCGACGGATTCCCGGGCATGGCACGTAAATACGGTATCGACGAGGGTGCGGTGCAGAAACGCCTCGTGCAGGACGCCCTGGTCTACACCTCGGTCGCCGACGGTCGCCAATGCAGCTTCGGCTCCGTCGCCGCCACCGACGGCCGCATCCCCTCCCTCGGCCTCATCCTGCTCGACGACGACCAGCGCTTCTTCCCGAAATACAACGCCGCCCTGGTCATGCGCCGCGATTTCGCCGAAGCCCACCCCCAGGTCATCACCGTCATGGAACCCATATCGGCGCTGCTCACCAACGAAACCATCACCGAACTCAACCGTCAGGTGGATGTGGACGGACGCGAGCCGTCCGAAGTCGCGCGCGACTGGCTGGTGGCCGAAGGATTCGTGACCGAGGGGTGAGGGTTCATTCCGGTTGAGCGCCGGTGGGGCCGCGGTGCGGCATCCCCGCGACGAAACGGGTGAGTAGGTCGGCGAATCGGGCTCGGTCGGCGTCGGTCCAGTTGTGCATCGCGGAGTCGAAGGCGTCGATGCGGCGCTGGTGGGCAGACCGGAGGACGGCCCGGCCCGCGGGGGTTACCGCCAACAGGGAACGGCGCCCGTCGGATTGGTCGGCGATGCGCTCGATGTAGCCGGCGTCGACGGCGGCGGCCACGAGCCTGCTCGCCCGAGGGCGGTCCACGGCGAGGGCTTCGGCGACGGTCGAGACCGTGGGATCTGTCGCGGCGCCGACCACGTCGAGGACATCGAAGGCCTGACCGGCGGGTTCGCCCCCGGGCGCAAGGGTGCGACGGGTCTGGCGGCGACGGATCTCCACCATGGCCCGTTCGACTCGCTCGACGTCGTTCATACGGAAAGGGTAGCGCTGGACATCTAGTTGTAGTATTACAACTACTATTCCATTCGCTGAAAGGGAGCCCTCCGAATGCGCTACGTGCTCTGCGCACTTGCGGTACTCGCAGTCACGGCCTGCTCATCGCCGTCACCGGAAACCGGCTCGGCCGGCACCCACGCGCCCGCCTCCGGCCCGGGTACCACCTCGGGGTCAGATCCGGATCCGGATGCCGGCTCAGGCACGGATTCCGGCTCGACCGCCGGTTCCGGACCGAGTTCGGCCTCCGGCCCGGCCCCTGGCGCCACCTCTGGCTCCGGACCGGACCGCATGATCGGATACCGACTCAAGCGGCTGGATCAGCTGATCGAGATCACCTTCGACCGGCTGCTGGGCAATGCCGGAGTGAACCGCCGGGAATGGCAGACGCTCAACACGATCAGCCGTGGACCGGCCGATGAGGTCCACCTCACCGACGCTCTGCGCCCGTTTTGGGAAGGCAACGGCGAGAGCGTCTCCGACGTGATCGCCGGCTGGCCGCGCGCGGCTGGACCCACCGCGACGCCGACGGCCGGTACGCACTGACTCCGGCCGGCCGGTCGGCGCACACGGCCGCCATGGTCGAGGTCTCCGGCCTGCGCGAGCGGATGACCGCCGGCATCAGCGCGGAGGAGTTCTCCCGGATGATGGACGTCCTGCAGCGCATGACGGTCAACCTGGAGGCGCCGTGACCGCTACCCGACACCAGGACCTCCGCCGAGCGCCCGAGCGGCTGGTTCCCGAAGCCGCACCGCGGCTACCCCGGTGATCGCGGCCGGCTGCCCGGCGCCGGCGATACGCTCCCCGAGGACGACGAACACCGCAGGCCGCCCGGCCCTCGGCCTGCCCGACCGGCAAGGAGCTGTCACATGCCCGACCCGGACGGACCGCAGCGTTCACCTGCCGAATCGGGCAGCCCGAAACCTCTGTCACCCGCGGCGGACGGACCGAACCTTCCGGCGCCCGCACCGGCACGAGCCGTGCTGTTCGGGGTCCCGCCGGCCGGGCGACGGCTGCCCGGTGCGGTCCGCACAGCTCTGGCCTTCGGTGCGCCCGCGCTGATCGCCGCGCTGCTGGGGCATGAGCAGCAGGGGTTGATCGCGGCGCTCGGTTCGTTCGCGGTGATCTTCGGTGAGGGGCGGGTGTACCGGCAGCGGTGGCGGGCGATCGGCTGGGCGGGGCTCGGATTGATCGCGGCGGCGTGCGCCGGCGGATTCACCGGGGCGGCGATCCATCGGCATACCGCCGCGGGCGGTGGGCACGCGTGGCTGCTCGTGCTGGTCGTGGTGCTGGCCGCGGTGGCGGTGATCAGCACGTTCGTGAATTCCGCGCTGCGGTTGGGTCCGCCGGGCGGGTTCTTCTTCGTGCTCGCCGTCGGGATCGGCGCGGCGGTGACCGGCGCCGGGGTGTCGCCGGGCGCGGTCGCACTGTGGACCTCGGCGGGTGCGGTGAGCGCGATGGTGGTTGGCATGTCGGGGGCGCTGCGGTATCCGCGCGCACCGGAAGACAACGCCGTCGCGGCCGCGGTGGATGCGGTGCGCGCCTACGACGGACTCGAGCGCACCTCGGACGATCTCGCTGCCGCCCGCTACACCGCCGGCATGAAGATCCAAACCGCCTGGACCATGCTCGACGGCGCCCGCCGCACCGATCCGAGCCATCCGCCCGCGCGCACCTTGGCCGAGGCCCAGGCGCGTTTCGCCGAGGCATTGCATCGCAATGGCGTCGACGATGCCGACGCCCTCTTCGATACCGGGCGACCGGCGCCGACCCCCTTTCCCTCGCTGCGCTTCCGCTTGGCCCGCTCGCTGTCGCCGGACAGTCACGCCGCCGTCGCCGCGAACCGCATCGGGCTCGCCGCGATTCTCGCCGGTTCGCTGACGGTCGCGTTGTCCATCGGCCGCCCCGACTGGGCGGTGCTGACCGTCGCCGTCCTGCTGCATCAGGGCCCGGACCGGGTGCCTGGCACCTACCGCGGGATCCACCGCGTGGGCGGAACGGTGCTCGGGCTCGCCGTGTTCACCGTCATCTACGCGTTCGAACCACGTGGCTTCGCGTTGGTACTGGTCCTGATGGCGCTTCAGTTCTCGATCGAATTGTTCGTCGCCCGCAACTACGGTCTCGCGGTCGTCTTCATCACCCCGCTGGCCCTGCTGATGGGCGGTGGCGGAGTCTACGGCGATCCGCTTCCGGTGGCATTCGACCGGTTCCTGGAGAGCGTGATCGGTGTGCTGATCGGGCTCGGCGTGCTGTGGCTGGTGGACCGGCACTCGCACCGCCGGGTGCTGTTGCGCAACGATCGCCGCGTCATCGAATCGCTGGACCGGCTACTGGACGCCCTGCGCACAGAACCCGGCCGGGTGCCCGAGACCCGCAAGGAACTCGAGTTCGAACTGATGGGCTCGACTCTCGCCGAAATCGACGCCGCGCACAACGAACCGGCGTGGGCGCGCACGCAGTGGCCACGCCACGAGCGCATCCGGCAGCTCGGCCATCGCGTCCTCGCCGCCACCTGGAACCTGGGGCCGGACCGCTTCGCCGATCCCGCTCGACTCGCGCGCTGGACCGACAGCGTCGCCGGATTACGTTGAGGCGCAGCCTGCACGGCTTCTCTCCCAACGACAAGGTCCGCGTCACCGGCCCCTCTCGATCGAAGAGACAACCCGCGCATCCCGAATCCTGTTCTCACAGGACTCGGGATGCGGGGTGCCGGTTCTCTGATGTCGGCCCATGGCATCTACCTCCTTCGTCTCGTGGTGGACAGCTCGCACAGTGCGTTGCGAAATGCGGGGCTTGCCGCCTGTGCGAGGTACTCAGAACCTTTGCGTGGTCAGCTCAGCTGTAGAGCCGGCCGATGAACGCGGTCATGTTGTCTTGCACGCGTTGGATCTTCTCCTCCGGGGAGAGATCTTCGCGATACCGGCTGCCCAGCGCCGGCCGCTTCTTGCCGCGCGCGTAGAGCGAACATGCCAGGTCGGTGCACATGTAGGTGCCCACCGAATTGCCACGCCTGCCGGATTCGCCCGCCTTGTGCGCGGTCAACAGCGACACACCACCACCGGTGTGCGTGGTGAGGCAGATCGTGCACATCTGCGCGCGACCCGAACCGCCGGTTTCGTAGCGGAACGCGACGCCGACGAGACGATCGT
>NZ_BAFY01000200.1 GCF_000308555.1 Nocardia cyriacigeorgica NBRC 100375
GCAGCAAGCTCACCGAGATGCCGGTGCTGTGGGCCTACGCCCGTGACCTGTATCAGACCCCCGGTTTCGGCGACACGGTCGATTTCGGGCAGATCAAAACCCACTACTACGTGGTGCACACCGACATCAATCCCACCCGCGTCGTGCCCAAGGGCCCCGATCTGTCGAACTGGCTGACCCCGCACGGCCGTGAGGCGCTGGGTGGCAGGCCCTTCGGCGACGGCACCCCGCCACCACCGCCGCCGCTGAGCGAGCGCGTGCCCGCACTGCGCGAGCCGCAGTAGGCCGAAGTCTCCCGACAGCGGTGCCGTGACCCGGCCCACCGTGCGGATCCGCGCGCCGTGGGGTCGGAACCTATGACAGCGGGTAATCCGTTGTCAGAACGAGCTGACGGCGCAGGTGCCCTACAGTTGCGCAGCAGAGGCCGAAGAGGAGGATGAGGCCGTGTTCACCAAGGCGTTCGAGAAAGCGGTGGTCGAGCTACTCGATACCGGATCCCGCCTGCAAGCCCCCGCGGTCGCCAAGTATGTGGCGCGGCTGCGACGCGCGCATCCGGACGAGACGCCGGCGCAGATCATCGAGCGGCTGGAAAAGCAGTACCTGCTCGCGGTGACCGGCAGCGGAAGCGCGGTCGGCGCCACAGCCGCGGTGCCAGGGGTCGGCACCCTCGCCGCGCTGGCCGCGGTCAGCGCCGAGACCACCTTCTTCATGGAAGCCTCCGCGGTGTTCACCCTTGCGGTCGCCTCGGTGCACGGGGTGCGGCCGCAGGACAAGGAGCAGCGGCGAGCGCTGGTGCTCGCGGTCGTGCTCGGCGATACCGGTATGGAGATCGTGCAGAAAAGCGTCGGCCATTCCGCCAAGAACTGGGGCACGGCGTTCGCGAACCGCATTCCCGGGCTGTCGGGCATGAACGAATCGCTGATCAAGCGGTTCATCGTCCGGTTCGTCACCAAACGCGCCGCGCTGATGGCGGGCAAGGTGGTGCCCGCGGGTATCGGCGCGGTCATCGGCGGGGCAGGCAACCGCGCGCTCGGCAAGGCCACGATCACCAACGCGCGCAAGGCCTTCGGTCCCGCACCGGCCCACTTCCCGGCCGACCAGCCGATGATCATCGACGCCGATCCGCTCACCGCGCTGGAATCCTCGCCGGTGGCCTCGGCCTACCCGCCGCCCCCGGCCGCCTCCCGGTGAGCGCCGCACGACCGCAGGCCTTCGCCGTCCGCGGAGTGACCAAGCGTTACGACCTGACCGAGGCCATCCGCGAGGTCAGTTTCACCGTCGCACCCGGCACCGTCGCCGCGTTGGTCGGCCCGGAGGACGCGGGCAAGACGACGGTGGTCGGCGTGCTGCTCGGGCTGCTCGAGCCCACCGCGGGCGCGGTGGAGGCGGGCGGATTCGATGTGAGTAACCGGCCCGACTACGCACCTGTGGTCGGCGGCGTGCTCGACCCGCGCGGGCTGCACCCCGGCCGCACCATCCGGGACCACCTGCGGATCTACGCCGCCGCGGCCGGCCTGCCGGACCGGCGGGTGCGTGAGGTCCTGGAGCAGACCGGGCTGACCGACTTCGCGGGTACCAAGCCCGACGGGCTCAGCCCAGGGCGTCAGCTGCGGGCCGCGATCGCGACCGCGCTGCTGCCGAACCCGCAGCTGCTGGTCCTCGACGATCCCACCCTGGAACTCGACAGCGTCGAACACGCCTGGCTGACCGATTTCCTGCGCGGGTACTCGGGCCGTGGCGGGAGCGCGCTGGTCACCGGACGCAGCCTGGCCGCGGTGTTGCCGTTCACCGACAGCATCGTCGTCCTGAGCGAGGGCTCGGTGGTGTACCAGGGCAGCCCGGCGCGGCTGCGGCGCAACAATCCCGACCGGCTGGTGGTGGCGACATCTTCGGCGATCGCGCTGGCCACGGCGCTGGCCGTGGCCGGGTACACCGATGCGGTCATCCGCCAGGACGGCAGACTCGCCGTCGCCGAGGCGAACCAGGACCAGATCCTGGCGATCGCCGGCGCGGCCGGAGTCCGCATCGACAGCATCGTCGCCGATCCCATCCACCCCGACCGGGTGCTGGCCTCACTCACTGCTGCGTCCCGTCAGCGGCCGGTGGTCACCGGTACCGCCGCACCGCCGCACCCCGCTCGACCTCCGCAACCGTCTCCGATGCCGTACGGGATTCCACGATGATCGACGTCCTGCCCGCGGACCTGCTGCCGGCGATCAACTCCGAACTGCGCAAGACCGCCACGCTGCGCTGGCCCCGGCTGCTCACCGCGCTGGTGGTGGCCATCGCCGTGGTGACGAGTTCGGTCACTGCAATCCTGTCCGGACCGGCCGACCCGGAAGGTGAACCGGCCACCGGCGCCGCGACCATCGGGCTGTACCTGGCATTGCTCGCGGTCGTGCTGGCGGTCGGCGGATACGGCGCGGCTGCCGCCGGCAGCGAGTTCCGCCACGACACCATGGCGATCACCGCGATGTTCACCCCCCACCGCGACCGGCTGGTCGGCGCCAAAATGCTGGTCACGGCCGCTGTCGCACTGGGTGCGGCGGTGCTGGTCGAGCTCGTCGCGCTGGGGTGCCTGTTCGCGTTCGGCAACGGCAAGTTCGAGATCACCGCGCAGTTGTTCGCCGTGCTCGGCGGCGGGCTGGTCGCGGCCGTGTGCTGGTCGCTGATCGGCACGGGCCTCGGGCTGTGGCTGCGTTCACCCGGCACCGGCGTGGCGCTGATGCTCGGCTGGCTGCTGGTGATCGAGCCACTGATCTGGCTGGTGAGCACCGGGCTCGGCATCGCGGGAGTCGCGACACTGCTGCCGGGATCGTCGACGGTGAGCACCCTGATGGTGGGCTCGTTTGCCGGTGCCGACCTGCTCGCACCGACGCCGGCGGCGATCGTGGTGCTGCTGCTGTGGACCATCGGCATCGGTGGCCTTGGCTGGTGGTCGGTGCGCTCGCGCGACCTGTGACGCAGGGCGTCGGTTCGCTCACGCTCGTCCTTCGACGGGAACAAGTGTCTGTCGGTGGGTGTCGTTATGGTCGATGGCACGAAGTGAGGGGTGGCTGACGGGGGGCTGGTTGTGGACGGATCGGCGCGGGTGAGCACAGTAGTCGTCGGGGGATCAGAAAGCGTGGTGCGGGCACCAGGCTGGATTCGGCGGCTGTGGCGGGAGAGCACACGGCATCGGCGGACCGTTGTCGGGATCACGGTCGCGGTGCTGGCGGGGGCGGCCGCCGAGATCGTCGCGCCACTGCTGACCAAGCGAGCCGTCGATGCGGCGGGCATCGGCGATACCGGGGTGATCGGAACCGTTGCCGCGCTCCTGGTGCTGCTCGCCCTCGGCCGGTTCCTCGCCTCCTTCGGGCGGCGGCTGCTGGCCGGACGACTGTCGCTGGATGTCCAGCATGCGCTGCGGGTGAATCTGCTCGGCTCGCTGCAACGACTCGACGGCGCCGGGCAGGACGCGATCCGGACCGGGCAGGTGGTGTCGCGGTCGATCACCGACCTGCAACTGGTGCAGGGCTTGCTGGCGATGGCGCCGCTGTCGGGGATGTCGCTGCTGCAATTCCTGCTCGCCGCGGCGGTGATGATGTGGCTGTCGCCGCTGCTGGCCACGGTCGCGCTGCTGGTAGTGCCCGCCGTCGCCGTGGTGGTGTACCGGATCCGGCCCAAGCTGTACGCGGCCACCTGGTCGGCGCAGCAGCGTGCGGCCGACCTCGCCCAGCACGTCGAGGAAACGGTCACCGGCGTCCGGGTGGTCAAGGGGTTCGGCCAGGAAGCGCGAATGGTCGACCGGCTGGAACGGCACGGACGCAAGCTGTTCGCCGAACGCATGCGTGCCGCCGCCATCAACTCCCGTTTCGCCCCGACCCTGGCGGCCATACCGCAGGCCGGCCTGGTCGGCGTGGTCGCCCTCGGCGGCGTGCTGGCCATGCGCGGCAGCATCGGCCTCGGCACCTTCCTCGCGTTCACCGCCTACGTCGCCACCATGACCACCACGGCACGCACCATGGCCTCGGTGGTGATCATGGCCCAGCTGACCAGGGCGGCCGCCGAACGCGTGTACCAGGTGATCGACGCCGCGCCCACCGTCGCCGATCCGGAGCATCCGCGGAACCTGCCGGACGGGCCGCTCGGCGTCGACATCGCGGCGCTCACCTTCGGATTCGATCCGGACCGGCCGGTACTGCGCGATCTCGACCTCACCGTCCGGCCGGGCGAAACGGTGGCGATCATCGGTCCCGCTGGCTCAGGCAAAACCACCCTGTCGCTGCTGCTGCCCCGGTTCTACGCACCGGACTCCGGCACGATCAGGTTGTTCTCCGCACCGGACACGGCAGCGCCCGAAGCGGGGATCGACGCCGGCGCTCCCCTCCCGAACCCGGTGCCGACGGCCGAGGGCGACGACCGCCACACCGGAGCACCCACGCCGACCGGCCATCCCGCACGGGCGGGCACCGGCCGCGAGGGGCCCGCCGCACATACCCACCAGCGCGGCGACAGCCAGGGCGACCGCCCGGCATCTGGATCGACGACCGGCGGGTCGGGCCGCATCTGCCCGGCCGATCCGCTGCCGGGCGACCCTGTCGACATCGCCCAACTCAGGGCAAGCGACCTGCGCGCTGCCATCGGCGTGGTCTTCGACGACCCGTTTCTGTTCTCCGACACGATCGCCGCGAATATCGCCCTCGGCAGCCCCGAGGCCACCGATGCCGAGATCCGGCAGGCGGCGAAAATGGCCGCGGCCGACGAGTTCATCAATGAGCTGCCCGACGGTTACGACACCGTGGTGGGCGAACGTGGACTCACCCTGTCCGGTGGCCAGCGCCAGCGCATCGCCTTGGCGCGGGCCCTGCTGGCCCGGCCGCGCATTCTGGTTCTCGACGACGCCACCTCGGCCGTCGATGCCGTCACCGAGGCCGCCATCTTCGATGCGCTGCCCGGTCGCGGCGAACGCACCACGATCATCCTGGCGCACCGCGAATCGACCCTCGCGCACGCCGACCGGGTGATCCGGCTGCCCGCGCCGGCCCATGCGCTACCGATCGCCGAACCCCTGGTTCCGGAGCCGCCACGCCGGACCCCGCGCGGCGCGGGCCGGGCCGCGGCCGCCGATCTGAGCGAGACGCCGGAGCTGCGGCGCACCATCGAACGGCTGCCACCGGCCACCGAGGAACCCGGGCTGGACGCCGCGCGGCTACGACAACCCGATCCCGGCTTCCGGCTGATCCGCTTGCTGTGGCCGGTGCGTGTCCTGGTGCTGACGGTCATGATCTTGCTGGCGGTGGAGGCGCTGATCGGGATCGGGTTCCCGCCGATCGTCCGGTACGCCATCGATGCAGGCGTCAGCGGCGACGATCCCGGGGCGCTCGCCCGAGCCGCGTTTCTCGGGACGGTATTGGTGCTGGCGGGCTGGATCGTTGCCGCGGCCACCACCACGCTGACCGCCCGCACCGGTGAGCGGGTGCTCTACGGGCTCCGGGTGCGCAGCTACGCCCATCTCCAGCGGCTGGGCCTGGACTATTACGAGCGGGAACTGTCCGGCCGGATCATGACTCGGATGACCACGGACGTAGGCCGCCTTGTCGACCTTCTTGCAGACCGGCGTCTCGACCGCACTGGTGAGCGCGCTCTCGCTGCTGGCCATCGCGGTGGCGCTGCTGGTCATCGATGCCTCGCTCGCGCTGGTGGTGCTGCTCGGCGTGCTGCCGCCGCTGGTGCTCGCGACGGTGATCTTCCGGCGGGTCTCCTCGGCGGCCTACACCATCTCGCGCGAACACGTCTCCACCGTCAACGCCGACTTCCAGGAGAACATCAGCGGCCTGCGCGCGGTGCAGGCCTACCGGCACGAACCGCTCGCGGCGCGGCGCTTCGCCGAATACTCCGAGCGTTACCGGCACAGCCGGATGCGCGCCCAGCGGGCGATCGCGTTGTACTTCGCGTTCATCTCGGCCTGGTCGGACCTGGCGCTGGCCATGGTGGTGTTCGTCGGAGCCCGCGAGATCGCCGGCGGCACCACCAGCGCGGGCACCCTCGTCGCGTTCGTGCTCTACCTGGAGCTGCTGTTCGGGCCGGTGCAACACCTGTCGCAGGTCTTCGACGGGTATCAGCAGGCCAAGGTGGGTCTGCGCCGGATCGGCGCGCTGCTGCGCACGGAATCCTCCATCGCCCCCGACTCCCCCGGCGCCGTCCCCATCACCGGCCGGCTCGACGGCGCCGTCCGCCTCGACCGGGTGCGCTTCGGCTACCCCGGCACCGAGAACCTCGCGCTCGACGATGTCTGCCTCGACATCCCGGCCGGTACGACGCTGGCGCTCGTCGGCGCCACCGGCGCGGGCAAATCGACCATCGTCAAGCTGCTGGCCCGTCTCTACGACCTACCGGCCGACGGCGCGGGTGCGGTCCGCGTCGACGAGGTCGACCTGCGCGACTACCGGCTCGCCGACTACCGGGCCCGCCTCGGCATCGTCCCGCAGGAACCTCACCTGTTCACCGGCGACGTCGCCAGCAACATTGCATTCGGGAAACCATCGGCGACCGCAGAACAGATCGCCGCGGCGGCCGCGGCGGTGGGCGCGACCGCCATGATCGACGCGCTCCCCCTCGGGATGGCCCAGCCGGTGGGTGAGCGCGGGCGCGGCCTTTCGGCCGGACAGCGGCAGCTGATCGCGCTCGCCCGGGCCGAACTGGTCGACCCAGACCTGCTGCTATTGGACGAGGCGACGGCAACCCTCGACCCGGATACCGAGCAATCGGTGCTGGTCGCGACGAAGACGCTGGCCCGCAACCGCACCACCGTGGTCGTCGCGCACCGGCTGGCGACGGCAGCGCGCGCCGATCGGATAGCCGTCGTCGACCACGGCCGGATCGTAGAAATCGGCGCGCACGAGCAATTGCTGGCGGCGGACGGGGCGTATGCCCGACTCTGGGCAGCGGCCGGAGAACGGGAGGGAATATTCTCAGCGGAAGACAGGTCGTCACCATGGAGGAGCGGCCTGTCCGCCGGTCGGTAGCACCGCCGATTCGGGGCTGGGCCTATCCTCGACAGAGGGCGCATCGGCGCGTATCCGCCGATCCCCGTGCCGGGCACGTCACAAACGTCGCAGCGCGAAGAACGAAATGAGGCGAACACCTGCTGTGAGCAGCTCAACTTCCCAGTTCGGACAGAACCAGTGGCTAGTCGACGAGATGTATCAGAAGTTCAAGAACGATCCGTCATCGGTCGACGAAAGTTGGCACGAGTTCCTCGCCGATTACACCCCCGACGCGTCCGGTGAGTCTCAGGCCGGTCAGCCGACGCCAGCGCAGGCCCCCGCCCCGGCACCCGCGCAGGCAGCGACGACCGCGCCGGTGAACTCGGCTCCGGCGCCCACCGCCGCCGCGCCCAAGCCTGCCGCCACGCCCAAGGCTGCCGCCGCGCCGAAGCCCCCGGCGCCGAAGCCCGCGGCCACGGCCCCGGCCGCCGCACCTGCCCCGCAGCAGGCGCGCGCCCCCAAGACCACCCCGGCGCCGACGTCCAACGCCGCGCCGACCGGCGGACCCAAGGCGGCCGCCCCGGCGGCCGACCAGACGAAGGTGCTGCGTGGTGCGGCAGCCGCGGTCGCCAAGAACATGTCCGCCTCGCTCAGCATCCCCACCGCGACCAGTGTCCGGGCCATCCCGGCCAAGCTGATGATCGACAATCGCCTGGTCATCAACAACCATCTGGCCCGCACCCGCGGCGGCAAGATCTCCTTCACCCACCTGCTCGGCTACGCCATCGTGCAGGCGGTCAAGGCTTTCCCGAACATGAACCGGCATTTCGCCGAGATCGACGGGAAGCCGAACTCGGTCACCCCCGCGCACACCAACCTCGGCCTCGCCATCGACCTGCCGGGCAAGGACGGTAACCGTTCGCTGGTCGTGGCCGCGATCAAGGGCTGCGAGGAGATGACCTTCGGGCAGTTCCACACCGCCTACGAAGACATCGTGCGCCGCGCCCGCGAGGGCAAGCTGACCGCCGAGGACTTCAGCGGCGTCACCATCTCGCTCACCAACCCCGGCACCATCGGCACCGTGCACTCGGTGCCACGGTTGATGGCGGGCCAGGGCGCGATCATCGGCGCCGGCGCCATGGAGTACCCGGCCGAATTCCAGGGCATGAGCGATGAGCGCATCGCCGAGATCGGCGTCGGCAAGCTGATGACGCTGACCTCGACCTACGACCACCGCATCATCCAGGGCGCCGAGTCCGGCGACTTCCTGCGCACCATCCACCAGCTGCTGATCTCCGACGAGTTCTACGACGAGATCTTCCACGGCCTCGGTGTGCCGTACGAGCCGGTGCGCTGGCGCAAGGACGTCAGGGAACGCGGTGTCGACAAGAGCACTCGCGTGCTCGAGATGATCGCCGCCTACCGCAACCGCGGCCACCTGATGGCCGACACCGACCCGCTGCGCCTGGTCAAGGACAAGTTCCGCAGCCACCCCGACCTCGACGTCACCCAGCACGGGTTGACCCTGTGGGACCTCGACCGCGAATTCAACGTCGGCGGCTTCCACGGCCAGGAGCGGATGAAGCTGCGCGATGTGCTGTCGGTGCTGCGCGACTCCTACTGCCGCCACGTCGGTGTCGAGTACACCCACATCCTGGAGACCGACCAGCTCGAGTGGATCCAGGAGCGGGTCGAGCAGAAGCACGTCAAGCCGACCGTCGCCCAGCAGAAGTACATCCTGAACCGGCTGAACGCGGCCGAGGCGTTCGAGACCTTCTTGCAGACCAAGTACGTCGGCCAGAAGCGGTTCTCGCTGGAGGGCGCCGAATCGGTCATCCCGATGATGGACGCGGTGATCGACCAGTGCGCCGAGCACAGCCTCGACGAGGTCGTCATCGGTATGCCGCACCGCGGCCGGCTCAATGTGCTGGCCAATATCGTCGGCAAGCCGTACTCGAAGATCTTCACCGAGTTCGAGGGCAACATGAACCCGGCGGCCACCCACGGCTCCGGCGACGTGAAGTACCACCTCGGCGCGCGCGGCACCTACCTGCAGATGTTCGGCGACAACGAGATCGAGGTCTCGCTGACCGCCAACCCCTCGCACCTCGAGGCGGTCGATCCGGTGCTCGAGGGCCTGGTCCGCGCCAAGCAGGACCTGCTGGACAAGGGCGACGGCCCCGAGGGCTTCTCGGTCATGCCGCTGATGCTGCACGGTGACGCCGCGTTCGCGGGCCAGGGCGTGGTCGCCGAGACGCTGAACCTGTCGGGTCTGCGCGGTTACCGTGTCGGCGGCACCATCCACATCGTGGTGAACAACCAGATCGGCTTCACCACCGCGCCGGAGAACAGCCGCTCCACCGAATACTCCACCGACATCGCGAAGTTCATCGGCGCGCCGATCTTCCACGTCAACGGTGACGACCCGGAGGCCTGCGACTGGGTCGCGCGCCTGGCGGTCGACTTCCGCCAGAAGTTCCGCAAGGACGTGGTCATCGACCTGATCTGCTACCGCCGTCGCGGCCACAACGAGGGCGACGACCCGTCGATGACGCAGCCGTACATGTACGACGTCATCGACACCAAGCGCTCGGTGCGCAAGAGCTACACCGAGAGCCTGATCGGCCGTGGCGACATCTCCATGAAAGAGGCCGAGGACGCGCTGCGCGACTACCAGGGCCAGCTGGAGCGCGTGTTCAACGAGGTCCGCGAACTGGAGAAATACACGCCGGAGCCCAGTGAATCGGTCGAGGACGATCAGAAGGTGCCCGCGACGGTGCAGACCGCCGTGGACAAGTCGGTGCTGCAACGCATCGGCGACGCGTTCCTCAATGTGCCCGAGGGCTTCAACGTGCACCCGCGTGTCAAGCCGGTGCTGGAGAAGCGGCGGGAGATGGCCTACGAGGGCAAGGTCGACTGGGCCTTCGCCGAGCTGCTGGCCTTCGGCACGCTCATCGACGAGGGTCGCGCGGTGCGGTTGACCGGTCAGGACTCCCGTCGCGGCACGTTCACCCAGCGTCACGCGGTGATCATCGACCGCAAGACCGCCGAGGAGTACACCCCGCTGCACAACATCGGGTCGACCAACCCGGGCTGGTTCGCTGTGCACGACTCGGCACTGAGCGAATTCGCCGCCGTCGGCTTCGAATACGGCTACTCGCTGGGCAATCCGGACGCGCTGGTGCTCTGGGAGGCGCAGTTCGGTGACTTCGTCAACGGCGCGCAGTCCATCATCGACGAGTTCATCTCCTCCGGTGAGGCCAAGTGGGGTCAGCTGTCGGAGGTCGTGCTGCTGCTGCCGCACGGTCACGAGGGTCAGGGACCGGACCACACCTCCGGCCGCATCGAGCGCTTCCTGCAGCTGTGCGCGGAGGGTTCGATGACGGTGGCGGTGCCGTCCACCCCGGCCAACTACTTCCACCTGCTGCGCCGCCATGCCCTCGACGGCATCCGCCGTCCGCTGATCGTCTTCACCCCGAAGTCGATGCTGCGCAACAAGGCCGTGGTCAGCGATCTGAAGGACTTCACCGAGAGCAAGTTCCACTCGGTGTTCGACGAGCCCACCTACGAGCAGGGCATCGGCGACCGCGGCAAGGTCAAGCGCATCCTGCTGACCAGCGGCAAGCTCTACTACGAGCTGGCCGCCGCCAAGGCCAAGCAGAAGCGCGATGACGTCGCGATCGTGCGCATCGAGCAGCTCTACCCGATGCCGAAGTTCCGGCTGAACGAGGCGCTGGCCGGTTACCCGAACGCCACCGACATCGCATGGGTGCAGGAGGAGCCGGCCAACCAGGGTGCGTGGCCGTTCTTCGGCCTGAACCTGCCCGAGTTGCTGCCGGAGCGTTTCGGCAAGCTGCGCCGGATCTCGCGACGTGCCATGTCGGCGCCGTCCTCGGGTTCGAGCAAGGTGCACGCGGTCGAGCAGGCCGAGATCATCGCTGAGGCCTTCGAGCCGATCGCCTGATCACCGGAACGTGGCCGACGCCGGGTCCCGGATTCGCTCTCTCGCAGAGTGTTTCCGGCCCGGCGTCGGGCGTTTACGGGTGAGTCCGCCGACAAAGTTTCCTGCGCCGGTTACGCGACCGGCTGATACGCCATCGCGCGCGCCTTACTCGGGCTTCCTGTCCGCGCAGACCGTTGTCGCCCGATGGCTCGGGGATCGCAGCCGGTCGCCGGCATCTGCGCGATCGAAGCGCCCATTCGCCCGTCCGGACCGCAGCCGTGCGGTTGGATGAGCTGGTGCTGCTCGATCTCCAATTGGATGCGCGCCCGGACCGATCGGTCGAACGTGCCCGTGCGCTCGTCGACGCCGGTGCCGCCGGCTTGTTCACCTTCGAGGGCCCACACGACGTGATGCTGCCGCTCGCGGCGGTAGCCGGGCAGGTCGAGACCGACCTGATGACCAATGTCGCGATCGCCATGCCGCGCAGTCCGATGCATCTGGCCCATGCGGCGTGGGATCTGCAAGTGATGTCGCGCGGGCGTTTCCGGCTCGGTCTCGGCTCGCAGATCCGACCGCATATCGAGAAACGTTACGGCGCCACGTGGTCGGCGCCTGCGGCGCGGATGCGTGAGATCGTGCTCGCCGTCCGCGCGATCCTGAACTCCTGGCAGGATGGCACCCCGCTCGATTTCCGCGGCGAACACACCCGTCATACCCTCATGCCGAAAACCTTCGTCCCCGGCCCCAACCCCTACGGCCCGCCGCCGGTCCTGCTCGGCGCCCTCGGCCCGCTGATGACCCGCACCGCCGCCGAGGTCGCCGACGGCCTGTTGGTCATGCCGTTCCACTCCCACCGCCACTTCCGCGAACGCGCCCTGCCCGCGGTCGCCGAAGGCCTGAAACGCGCGGGCCGCAACGACTTCCCGATCTACCCGCAGGCCATCGTCGCCATGGGCCGCACCGACGCGGACATGGCCGCCGCCTCCTTCGGCGTTCGCGGCCTGCTGGCCTTCTACGCCTCCACTCCCGCCTACCGCCCCGTCCTCGACATCGAAGGCTGGGGCGAGCTGCAACCCGAGCTCAACGCCCTCTCCAAGACCGGCGACATCATGAGCATGGTCGACCGCATCTGCGAGGACATGCTCGCGACCATCGCCGTGCGTGGCACGCCCGAAGAGTGCGCCGAGGAGATCGCGCGCCGTTTCGGCGATGTCGCGGAGCGGGTGTGCTGCTACTTCCCCGGTTACGGCCGATCGACGATATCGGCGCTCTCGCGCAAGCCCTACGCCGAGTGGGTCCGGCCCGGAAGCCCTGCCCGGATCCACCCGGCGGTGATCAGGCTCAGGGCAGGTAGCAGGTGGGCGGCGAGTTCTCATGAGAGCCGGTGACGCCCCCGCTGAGCGCACACAGCAGCGCCTTCAGCAGCGGAGTGGCCGAACCGGAACTCGACCCCGTCGACTCCGACACGGGGGCAGCCGAACCGGGCCGATGCGTCGGCTCGGCCGCGGACTGCCCGGCGGCGCCGACCAGCACGGCCACGGAAACCGCGGCTACAGCAGCGGAGTTGGCGATGATTCGCATTCTTCGACAGGTCCTTTCACCAGAAGGCCTCCACCGCTGCCGCACCAGCCGCGGTGCGATGCTCCTGAGCGGAGTACGAGGCCGGATTCAAGCTAGTCGCGACCGGGCGGCAGCGAACGCCCCCGCTTCTGTCGGCATGACTTCTGCGGGCAGGCACCGATCCGCTCAGGCGCGCAACGCCGCGGCCAGAGCTGGGTTCACGGCCATGGACAGCGCCAGCAGGGATTCGACCAGAAGGTCGATGAGGTCATCCCGGGCGATGGTCTCATTGCGCAACCACGACAGGGTGGATTCCTCGGTGAAGGCGATCCAGCCGCGCACGGCCAAGACCAAGCGGGGGTGGTCGCGTTCCTCGGCAGACATGGGGACCTGGGTGAGGATGATATCGACGATGGCGTTGCGGGTCTGTTCGACGAGGGCGACCAGATCGGGGCTGGAGCTGGCGGGCCCGCGCAATAGCGCCAGGTACGAGGTGCGGTTCTCGCTCACGTAGTCGATGTAGCGGCTCACCGAATCGCGCAGCATGTCGAACAGGCCGAGTTCCGGATCCGGTGCGACCCGCATCAGCAGTTCGGCGTTGGCGTGGCGCACGACCTCGAGCTGGAAGTCCTGCTTGGTGGGGAAATAGTGGAACAGCAGGCCGCGAGAAATCCCTGCCATGGCAGCGATTTCGCTGATCGAAATATCCTCGATGGCGCGCTCACCCAGCATCTTGACGCCGAGCTCGATCAACTGTGCGCGCCGCTGGTCCGGGCTCAGCCGGACACGCTTGGCGGTTTCTCCCGGACTCGTGCTCACGCGACCATCCTACTGAACGAGGGTCAATACTATTGACTGTGATTCAACAGAGCTGTTGACTGCTACTCAATAGGGCTCTAGTCTGAGTATATGAGTCGCAAGGTTATAGACAAAGCTGTCGCTAACCAGCCCACCCGCCATCTGCGGACGATCATCATCGGCAGCGGGTTCGCCGGCCTCGGCCTGGCCATCCGGCTGAGCCAACAGGGACGCCAGGATTTCCTGGTCCTGGAACGCGGCAACGACGTCGGCGGCACCTGGCGCGACAACACCTACCCGGGCGCCGCGTGCGACGTGCCCTCGCACCTGTACTCGTACTCCTTCGCGCTCAACCCGAACTGGTCGCGCTCGTTCTCCCGGCAGGGCGAGATCCAGTCCTACATCCAGGGCGTGGCCAAGAAGTACAACGTGCTCGACAAGCACATCTTCGACTGCGATGTCACCGGCGCGCGCTGGGACAACGAGACCGCGCGCTGGGAGATCACCTCCTCGCAGGGCAACTTCACCGCCGACACGGTGGTCTCCGCGGTGGGCGCGCTGTGCGAACCGAATCTGCCCGATATCAAGGGCATCAACAGCTTCGAGGGCGAGATCTTCCACTCCGCCCGCTGGAACCACGACGCCGACCTCAC
The DNA here is from genome assembly GCF_000308555.1 of Nocardia cyriacigeorgica NBRC 100375. Lineage (GTDB taxonomy): Bacteria > Actinomycetota > Actinomycetes > Mycobacteriales > Mycobacteriaceae > Nocardia > Nocardia cyriacigeorgica. The sequence goes on from NZ_BAFY01000200.1 coordinate 13,923, forward strand.
CGGCAAGCGGGTGGCCATCATCGGCACCGGCGCCTCGGCGATTCAGATCGTGCCCGCCATCGCGCCGAAGGTCGGCCACCTCGACGTCTATCAGCGCACCGCGCCGTGGCTGCTGCCCCGGCTGGACCGGCCGTACCTGAAGGCCGAGCGGCTGGCGTTCAAGTACATCCCGGGCGTGCAGCGCCTGTCCCGTGCCGCGATCTACGCCGCCCGCGAGACCCAGGTCGTCGGCCTGGCCAAGTTCCCGGCCCTGATGCAGGGCTTCGAGCTGCTGGCCAAGGCCAAGCTGCGCTACGAGATCCGCGATCCCGAGCTGCGGGCCAAGGTCACCCCGGACTTCCGCATCGGCTGCAAGCGCATGCTGATCTCCAACGACTACTACCCGGCGCTGGACCGCGACAACGTCGACGTGGTCACCGACGGTATCGCCGAGATCCGCCCGAACTCGATCGTCACCAAGGACGGCACCGAACGCGAGATCGACGCGCTGATCGTGGCCACCGGCTTCCACGTCACCGATTCGCCGACCTACGAGACCATCCACGGCCGCGACGGCCGCAGCCTGACCGAGGTCTTCGACGAGATCGGCCAGCAGGGCTACAAGGGTTCCTCGATCGCGAACTTCCCCAACATGTTCTTCCTGCTCGGCCCGAACGTCGGCCTCGGCCACACCTCGATGGTGTACATGATCGAATCGCAGATCAACTACATCGCCGACGCGCTGGCCACCATCGACAAGCAGGAGCTGCGCACCGTCGAGGTGCGCCGCGAGGTGCAGGACCGCTACAACGCCGAGTTGCAGAAGAAGCTGGCCAAGAGCGTCTGGCTGACCGGCGGCTGCTCCAGCTGGTACCTGGACAAGCACGGCAACAACACCACGCTGTGGCCCGACTTCACCTTCGAATTCCGTAGGCTCACCAAGCAATTCGACGTCGAGGCCTACGAAACGACGACCGACGACGACAACTCTCGCCCTGACCTGAAAGTGGTGGCAGCCCAGTGAGCAAAGACGCTTACTTCCGTAACAAGGTATGTGTGATCACCGGTGCCGGTTCCGGTATCGGACGCGCGCTGGCCCTCGATCTGGCCCGCCGCGGCGCCAAGCTGGCGCTGTCGGACATCGACACCGACGGGCTCGCCGAGACCACCCGCCTGGTCGAACAGCTCGGCGCGCAGGTGAAATCGGATCGGCTCAATGTGGCCGAGCGCGAAGCGGTGCTGCTCTACGCCGACGCGGTCAAGGAGCATTTCGGCGTCGTGCACCAGGTGTACAACAACGCCGGCATCGCCCACCACGGCGATGTGGTCAAGACCGAGTTCAAGGACTTCGACCGGGTCATGGACGTCGACTTCTGGGGCGTCGTCAACGGCACCAAGGCATTCCTGCCGTACCTGATCGAATCCGGCGAGGGCCACGTGGTGAACGTGTCCAGCCTCTTCGGCCTCATCTCGGTGCCCGGCCAGAGTGCCTACAACTCGGCGAAGTTCGCCGTCCGCGGCTTCACCGAGGCGCTGCGCCAGGAGATGATCGTGGCCAAGACGCCGGTCGAGGTGACCTGTGTGCATCCCGGCGGCATCAAGACCGCGGTGGCCCGCAACGCCACCTACGCCGAGGGCATCGACGGCAAGAACGCCAGCTCGATGTTCGACAAGTACCTGGCCATCCACTCCCCGGAGATGGCGGCCAAGACCATCACCGAGGGTGTGCGCCGCAAGCACGGCCGGGTATTGATCGGCTGGGAAGCCAAGTTCCTCGACCTGTACGTGCGGGTCCTGGCGTCGGGCTACCAGCGCATCTCGGCCACGGTCGAGCGCCGGTTCCTGCCCTGAACCGGGACCGACCGATGCGTGATATCGCCATTCCCCTGCCACTGGCGCGCACGATCCTGAGCCCGGTCTACCGGGCCACGCTCAACGATCGGCTGCCGTGGACGATGCAACGGCTGCTGCTCGACGCGGGCTCGCGTTTGCAGCCCGCACCCGCGGGCACCCGGATCGAGCGGATCCAGCTCGCCGGGCGGCCCGCGGACCGGTTCACCACGACCACCTCCGGCGACGGCGCCGTGCTCTACCTGCACGGCGGCGGCTACGCGGTCGGTTCGCTGGCCACCCACCGGTCGCTGACGGCCCGGCTGGCACACGAAACCGATTGCGCGGTCTACTCGCTGGACTACCGGCTCGCACCCGAGCATCCGTTCCCGGCCGGCCTCGACGACGCCGAGGCCGCGTTCCTGGAACTCGTCGACGCGCACGGCTACTCCCCCGGCCAGATCGCCATCTCCGGCGATTCGGCCGGCGGCGGCCTGGCCATGGCCACCGCGCAGCGGCTGATCGCGCGGCACGGCTACACCCCGGCCGCGCTCGGGCTGATCGCCCCGTGGACCGATCCGAACGAAATCCCGGACCGGCACCGCGATCTGGTGATCAGCAAGCCGTGGTCGCGCGCCTGCGCCGCGGCCTATCTGGGTGCCGGGGACAACACCGATCCCGGGTACGCACCTCTGCTCGGTGAGCTGCGCGGGCTGCCGCCGACCTATGTCCAGGTCGACGTCAGCGAGCTGCTGCACCCGCAGTGCGTGCGGTTGGCGGCGGCGCTGCGGCAAGCCGGCGTCACGGTCGCTTTCACCGAGAGCCGCGGCCTCTGGCATGTGGCACAGCTACAGGCCGCGCTGGTCGGCCCCGCCTCGGCGGTGCTGCGGGAGATGGCCGAGTTCTTGGCCGAAGCCATACGCCCGGCGCATATCCGCGATCTAGGATGATCCCGCTTCGGTCCGTATCCGCTCGTCACTGAGCGGATACGGACCTATTTGCGGTGGTCGACGTCACGGCCGCGGTGCAGGTGCCGTAAATTACTGATGAGTTAACCCACGTGGAAGGGCCATGATGCGAGAGTTCGAAGCCCCGGCTTCCTACACCATCCCGGAAGACGCCAACAATTCCGACAATGTGTTCCGCCATGCCGAACAGTCGCCGAACGCGGTGCTGTTCCAGGTGCCGAACGGTAGCGGCGGTCTGCGGGATGTGACCGCGACGGAATTCGCGAAGACCGTCACCGGGGTGGCCAAGGGCATCATCGCCTCCGGCATCGAACTCGGTGACCGCGTCGCCATCATGTCGGCCACCCGCTACGAGTGGGCCGTGCTGGACTTCGCGATCTGGGCAGCCGGCGCCTGCACCGTCGCCATCTACGACAGCTCGGCCGCCGAGCAGGCCAAGTGGATCCTCCAGGATTCGGCCACCAAGCTGCTGATCGTCGAGAACGACAAGCACCGCGCCACCATCGACGAGATCGAATCCGGCACGCTGCCGGAACTGAAGGAGATCTCCCAGATCGACAAGGGCGCCATCGACGAGCTGATCAGCCGCGGCGCCGAGCTCGACGACCAGGTCGTGCACGAGCGTCGCGCGCAGGTCGGCGCGTCCTCGCCGGCCACCCTGATCTACACCTCGGGTACCACCGGCCGCCCCAAGGGCGTCATGCTCACCCACGCGAACCTGTGGGCGGAGTCGAAGTCCGACCGCATCGCGCTGGGCAAGTTCATCGTCGAGGGCAAGAAGACCCTGCTGTTCCTGCCGCTGGCGCACGTGTTCGCCCGCGCCGTGGCGCTGGCCGCCTTCGACGCGAAGGTGATCGTCGCGCACACCTCGGACTGGACCACCCTGGTCGACCAGTTCGCCGAGTTCAAGCCGCACTTCATCCTCTCGGTGCCGCGCGTGTTCGAGAAGGTGTTCAACAGCGCCAAGCAGAAGGCGCACGACGGCGGCAAGGGCAAGATCTTCGATCTGGCGGCCGAGACCGCCATCGCCTACAGCGAGGGCCTCGACAAGGGCGGCGCCGATCTGGTCACCAAGATCAAGCACTTCGTCTTCGACAAGCTGGTCTACAGCAAGCTGCGGGTCGCGCTCGGCGGTCAGTGCGAGGCCGCGGTGTCCGGCGGCGGCCCGCTGGGCGCGCGCCTCGGCCACTTCTTCCGCGGCGTCGGCGTCACCATCTACGAGGGCTACGGCCTGACCGAGACCACCGCCGCCATCACGGTGAACACCCCCGAGCACATCCGTGTCGGTTCCGTCGGCCGCCCGATCGAGGGCCACGCGGCCAAGATCGCCGAGGACGGCGAGCTGCTGCTCAAGGGTTCGGTCGTGTTCGACGGCTACTGGGGCAATGCCGAGGCCACCGAGGAAGCCTTCGAGGACGGCTGGTTCAAGACCGGCGACCTCGGCGCCATCGACGCCGACGGCTTCGTCACCATCACCGGCCGCAAGAAGGAGATCATCGTCACCGCGGGCGGTAAGAACGTCTCCCCCGCGCTGCTCGAGGACTCGCTGCGGGCCCATCCGCTGATCAGCCAGGTGATGGTGGTCGGCGACGGCCAGCCGTTCGTCGGCGCGCTGATCACCCTCGATCCCGAGGCGCTGCCGGGCTGGAAGGAGCGGAACGGCGTTTCCGCCGACACCCCGATGGAGCAGCTGGTGCAGAACCCGGCGCTGGTCGCCGAGATCGACGCGGCGGTCGCCGAGACCAACAAGAAGGTCTCCAAGGCCGAGCAGATCAAGAAGACCCGCATCCTGACCGTCGACTGGACCCAGGAGACCGGCGAGCTGACCCCGAAGATGTCGCTCAAGCGCGCTGTGGTGATGAAGCAGTACGCCGCCGAGGTCGAGAAGATCTACAGCTGATCTTCCCCTGACACCCAGAGGGCGCCGGCAGCTTCCGCTGCCGGCGCCCTCTGTCGTCCCGCTGGATCCGTTTCAGGGAGTGAGGGATTCGGCCTTGGCCCGTTCGGTGGGCGGCTTGGGCGGGGCGGCGACGCCAGGGCGCAGGAACAGCACCGAAGCCAGCACGCCGATCAGCAGGATCGCCGCGGGCAGGTAGGTCGAATCCGCCAGCGCCGAACTGAACGCCGCCTTGACCGGCTCCGGGATCGGGCCCGCGGTGCCTTCACCGGCGGGCGCGTCACCCAGACCGTTGGCCGCCATGCGCGCGGCGATCAGGGCGCTGATCGCGGCACTGCCGAGTACCGCACCCACCTGACGGGTGGTGTTGTAGATGCCCGCGCCCGCACCGGCCTTCTGGACGGGCAGGTTGTGCGTCGCGGTGGTAGCCAGTGGCGCCCAGATGAACGCGTTCGCGAAACCGGCCAGCCCGGCGGCGACCAGGAACCAGATGATGTCCGAATCCGGGGTCATCAACTGCGCGAACCAGGCCACCGAGATCGCGAACAGGGTGAAACCGATGGTCGGCACCACCCGCGGATGCAGCCGTCCCGCGAACTTGCCGACGAACGGCGCCATCACGCCGGTGATGATCGCCATCGGCGCGAACACCAGCGCGGATTCCGTCGGCGACATCTCCCGCACCGCTTGCAGATAGAAGTAGGACGGCACCATCACCGCGGTCGTCGCCGCGCCCATGGCGGCGATCGCCAGGTTGGACAGGCCGAAGTTGCGGTCGCGGAACAGGCTCAACGGCACCAGCGGCTCACCGGTATTGCGTGCCTGATTGACGATGAACAGCGCAAGCACCACCACACCCGCGCCGATCAGCAGCCAGATCCGCAGCGACCAGTCGTAGGTGTTGCCTTCCTGGATGCCGAACACCAGCAAGGCCATGCCGATACCGCTGAGCACCACACCGGGGATGTCGAACTTGTGTGCGTGCGTCTCGAGCGCCGGCACCAGCTTCCAGGCCAGCACGAACGCGACGATGCCGACCGGGACGTTGACGAAGAAGATCCACTCCCAGCCGAGGTTGTCGACCAGCACGCCGCCGAGAATCGGCCCGACCAGCGTGGCCAGGCCCGCGACACCGCCCCACAGGCCCATGGCCGCGCCGCGCTTGTCCGGCGGGAAGGTCCGGGTGATGACGGCCATGGTCTGCGGCGTCATCAGCGCCGCGCCCAGGCCCTGCACCGCGCGGGCGGCGATCAGCATCTCGATGGTGCCCGACAGCCCGCACCACAGCGAGGCGAGGGTGAACACCGACAGGCCGATCAGATAGATGTTCTTGGGCCCGAACCGGTCGCCGAGGCGGCCGGTGATCAGCAGCGGCACCGCGTAGGTCAGCAGGTAGGCGCTGGTCACCCAGATGACCTGGGAGATGTCGGCGTGCAGGCTGTCGAGAATGGCCGGGTTGGCGACCGCGACGATGGTGACATCGAGCAGGATCATGAAGAACCCGACGACCAGCGCCGACAGCGCTAACCACGGATTACGTTGAGTGGACATCGGTTTCGTTCCTAACTCGGATGTGGATAACGAGCGACGTCGTTGTCGGATCGGTGGATGTGGTCACGAGGCCGCGGGCTCGACGTCGTCGTCCTCGGACGAGGGCCGCCACGGCGGTGCGTCACAGGGCTCGGCACGTTCGCCGGTGACGAGATCGAATTCCTCCCAGGCAAGCGCGCCGCTGTCGAGTTCGTCGATCAGGCGTTCGACCCATTCGCTCTCGGCGCGCACGGTGGCACGCAGATACGGCAGCACAATCCAGTACCGGCGTGGTACCTGCTTGCGTTCGGCCTTGCCGATCATCGTCTCCAGCTCGGCCAGTTCCCCGGCCAAGTGGTCGACGCGTTCCCGGAGCAGGGCCAGTACCTCGGCTTTGGGCAGGTTGTGTGCCTCACCGAGGGCGACCGGGAACAGCGGATACTCCGGCAGCGGCTTGCGCAGCAGCTCCGCGATCCGCTTGCGCAGGGTTTCGCGCCCGTCAGGGGTGATCCGGTAGGTGGTGCGTTCGGGGCGGTTACCCGCGCGGTCGATCCCCTCGGCGCGGACCAGTTCCAGCTCGGCCAGCCGGGTGACCACGTGGTACAGCGAGCCCGGGCGCACTTTGACGAGCTTGTCCTCGCGCCGCAGTGTGAGCAATTGGTACATCTCGTACGGATGCATCGGCCGCTCTTCGAGCAGGGCCAGCACAGCGATCGCCAGCGGTGTCACCGCCGCACCTGTGCGCTGCCCCATGATGTCCCCTTTCCGGGTCCGTGCCCACCGCTCGCAGGATTTCGGCGAGCCGCAGGGACTGTATCGGTATGCGGCGACATATTCCGCGCCAAATATTCCAGTTGGAATATCCGGCGCGGAAGTCGCGGGCATCAAGGGGCGGAAACAGTTACCGAGGCCACAAAGCACTGATGGGGCGGGCGCGGGCAGCGCGGAGGATGAAACCGACCCGTCAGAGACCGACGTCGTCGAGCCCAGGTGCGCGTCGGCTCGGCAGCGTTCTCGTGCGCGCAGCGCCGCGACCATTGCGCCCACGCGGTGGCGGCGAGCGAGCGGCAGTGCGGTGGGCCGAACCGCCCGTCAGAGACCGTGGTCGTCGAGCCAGGTGCGGGCCAGCTCGGCGGGGTTCGCGTCGTCATCGCGCACCGCCGCGACCATGGCGGTCAAACGGTCGGTGGTGAGCTCACCGGCGACGTAGTTCAGTTTCTCCCACTCGCGATCGTCCAGCGTGCCCTTGCGCACCAGCGCGACCGGGTTCTCCGCACGCAGGGCGTTGTCGTCGTCGGACAGCACGCGCAGACCATCGACCGCATGGGGTGCGAGCTCGGCGGGACCGGCCAGTAGACCCACTTGGATCCGGCCTTCTATCAGCGCTTTTCGCAGTTCGGCAGGATCGGCGAAGGTCTGGGTGGACGCAAAGTCGCAGCCGTCGATCCGTAGCGCCGGCGGTGGGGCGGTGAGCAGGCCGGGCACCGGCGCCACACCGGCGGACGACGACGAGCACCGCGGCGTGAGGTCGGCCACGGACTCGGCCGATGCGGTCGGGTTCACGAGCACACCTGCCCGCAGATCCGCACCGTCGGCGGCGTCGGTGACAACCAGCCCCTCGGGCAGCGAACGGTTCAGCTCGCGGGTCACCTCGTCGGTGTTCCACGCCGTCGCGTTGCCTGCCAGCTCGCCGAGCAGTGCGCCGTTGTGCTCGCCGACCAGCGTCACCGTGCCCGCGTCGAGCGCCGCCATCCGGTCCGCGCGGGTGCCGAGCCCCGTTTCGACCACCACGGCCGCGCCGGTGCGGGCCAGCGCCTGGGCGTAGATCTCGGCCAGCAGCACCGACTCCGCGCTGTCACCCGCGCCGACCACCAGCGGTTCGGGCGCGGGGTCATCGCCGCAGGACACGGTCACGGTCGCCAGTGCGACGACCACGATCCGGGCCAGCACCCGCAGCGGCGCGGCAAGCACCATCGGCGCGACACCAACTTTCCGAAGCCGAGGACTGGCCCGCGCCGAGCGGGTCGGGCGGGCACTATGGTCAGGTGAGAATGTACCGGTGGCCACCGGGCACCGGGATCGCGCACTGCCGGCCTGCGGAAGGACCTACGTGACACCGACTCCCGCCCCCGACGGCGCCCGGGTGGGGCGCTCCACCGTGCGGCTGACGCTCACCGCCGCTCGCTTCCTGTTCGCCGCCGCCGCGCTGGCCGTCGCGATGATCATGTCGTCGTGCGGCGATTCCGATCCGCTGGCAGGTCAGGGCAGCTGCGAGGGCGATACGCTCATCGTCGGCTCGGCGAATTTTCCCGAGTCCGAGACATTGGCGAATGTGTACGCCGAAACGTTGCGGGTCAACGGGTTCAGCGTGCAGACCAAGCTGAACATCGGTAGCCGCGAGGCCTACATCCCGGCCCTGCGCCAGTGCGCCATCTCGCTCATCCCGGAATACACCGGCAACCTGCTGCAATATCTGGAACCCGACAGCACCGCCACCCAGCCCGCCGATATCGATCGCGACCTGGCCGCCGCCATCGGCACCGATCTGGCGCTCGGCGCGCCCGCCCCCGGCCAGAATTCCGACGCCGTGGTGGTCACCCGCGCGACCGCGGACCGATGGAACCTGCGCACCATCGCCGATCTGGCACCGCATTCGGCCGAGGTGAAGTTCGGTGCGCCCGCCGAATTCCAGGAACGTCCGGTCGGGCTGCCCGGCCTGAAGCAGAACTACGGCCTCGACATCAGCCCCGGCAATTTCGTGCCGATCGCCGACGGTGGCGGCCCGGCCACCGTGCGTGCCCTGGTGGACGGCCAGGTCACCGCGGCCAATATCTTCACCACCTCACCCGCCATCGCCGCCAACGACCTGGTGGTGCTCGAGGATCCGAAGGCGAACTTCCCAGCACAGAACGTGATCCCACTGGTGAACGCGGCCGAGCGCACCGACGCACTGATCGCGGTACTGAACGCGGTCTCGGCCAAGCTGACCACCGACCAGTTGATCGCGCTCAACGAATCGGTCTCCGGTGACACCAAGACCGAGCCCGCCGCCGCGGCGAAGGATTGGGTCGCGGCCCAGGGCCTGAACCGGCCGATCGGATAGCCGCCGGTGTCCGATATCGAGTTCCGAGCGGTCAGCAAGACCTATCCCGGCGGCACCCGCGCCGTCAGCGATCTCGACCTGCACATTCCGTCCGGCACATTCACCGTGTTCGTCGGGCCGTCCGGGTGCGGCAAGACCACCTCCATGCGGATGATCAACCGGATGATCACCCCCACCGCGGGCAGCATCACCATCGACGGGCGCGATATCGCGACCGTCGACCCGGTGAAGCTGCGGCTCGGCATCGGCTACGTCATCCAGAGCGGCGGGCTGCTGCCGCACCGCACCGTCATCGACAATGTCGCGACTGTCCCGGTGCTGCGCGGCGATTCCCGCCGGGCGGCGCGCGCCGCGGCGCTGGAGGTGCTCGATCGCGTCGGCCTCGATCGCGGACTGGCCTCGCGGTACCCGGCACAGCTGTCGGGCGGGCAGCAGCAGCGGGTGGGTGTCGCGCGGGCCTTGGCCGCGGACCCGCCGATTCTGCTGATGGATGAGCCGTTCAGTGCCGTGGACCCGGTGGTGCGCGCCGAGTTGCAGGTCGAAATGCAACGGCTGCAAGCGCAATTGCACAAGACCATCGTGTTCGTCACCCACGACATCGACGAGGCCATCACTCTCGGCGACCGGGTCGCGGTGTTCGGTCGCGGCGGCGTGCTCCAGCAATACGATCCGCCGCAGCGGGTGCTGGCGCAGCCCGCCACCGATTTCGTCGCCGATTTCGTCGGACGGGATCGCGGGTATCGCGGCCTGTCCTTCCGGGCCGCGGATTCCGTTCCGCTGCACGAGATTCGGACGGTCACCGAAGCCGAGATCACCGGACTGCGCCTGGCCGCCGGCGAATGGGTGCTGCTCACCGACGACGACGGACGGCCGGGCGGTTGGATCGATATCACCGGTGTGGAATCCGTGCGGGCCGGCAAATCGCCGGCCGACAGCGTGTCGGCGGGCGGTTCGCTGTTCACCCCGTCCGGTGATCTGCGGCAGGCGCTGGACGCGGCGATCTCCTCGCCCTCGGGAATCGGTGTGGCCGTGGACGATTCGGGCGCCGTGCGCGGCGGCATCCTCGCCACCGAGGTGGTGGCGCAATTGGCCGAGCAGCGCGCCGCCGAGGACGCCGCCCGCAATCGCGCGTTCCTCGACGAGGAGCGGGTGCCGTGACGCGAGCCGGCCGATGAGATACCTCGTCGACAACTTCGGTGACATCATGGGATTCACCCGGACCCACCTGTATCTCGCGCTGCTGCCGCTGCTCATCGGGCTGGTCATCGCGATCCCGGTCGGCGCGCTGGTGCGGCGGGTGCGGTGGTTGCGCCGGGTGACGGTGACCGTGGCGGGGCTGGCGTATACGGTGCCGTCGCTGGCGTTGTTCGTGATCATTCCGCCGCTGGCAGGGATCTCGACGATCGATCCGCTCAACGTCGTCATCGCGCTGGCGGTGTATTCGACGGCGCTGCTGGTGATCGCGGTGCCCGCGGCGCTGGACTCGGTGCCCGCCCATATCGTCGACGCAGCGGAGGCGGTGGGGTTCGGTCCGCTGCGGCGCACGCTGACCGTCGAGATGCCGCTGGCGGTCCCGGTGTTCTTCTCCAGCCTGCGGGTCGTGGTGGTCACCAATATCGCCATGGTGTCGGTGGGGGCGCTGATCGGGGCGGGTGGACTCGGCAAGCTGTTCACGCAGGGCTATCAGCGTGACTATCCGGACGAGATCGTCGCGGGCATCATCGTGACGCTGGTGCTCGCGCTGATCTTCGACCGTCTGGTGTACGCGCTCGGCCGCTGGGCCACCCCGTGGCTGCGCGTGGACTCCCGGCGCGCCCACCGGAAAGGCGCCGCGGCATGAACCTTTTCCTGGACGCCTGGAGCTACTTCACCGATGGCGCGAACTGGGGCGGACCCACCGGCATCGAACGCCGTGTGGCCGAACACCTCTGGTACAGCTTCCTCGCGGTGGCGTTGTCGGCGGTGATCGCGGTACCGGTGGGGCTGGTCATCGGGCACACCTGGCGGGGTTCGGCGCTGGTGGTCGGGTTCGCCAATGCCATGCGGGCGCTGCCGACGCTCGGCCTGCTCACCTTCATGGTGCTGCTGCTCGGCCTCGGCCTGATCCCGCCGCTGTTCGCGTTGATCACCGTCGGTATTCCGCCGCTGCTGGCCGGGGCCTATGCCGGGGTCGCCAATGTCGCCGACGACGTGGTGGACGCTTCCCGCGCGATGGGGATGACCGAACGCCAGATCCTGCTGCGGGTGGAAGTCCCGAATGCCCTGCCGATCCTGCTCACCGGTCTGCGCGGCGCGACCCTCCAGGTGGTCGCGACCGCGACCATCGCCGCCTACGTCAATCTGGGCGGGCTCGGCCGCTACATCTTCGACGGCATCGGCCTCTACCGCTACGACCGCGTGCTGGTGGGTGCGGTGCTGGTCGCGCTACTGGCGATGGTCCTCGACGGGCTGCTGGCGTTCGCCGCCTGGGCGACCACGCCCGGCACCCACCGATTGTGGCGAGCACGTCCGGCCGGTCTCGGGCCGCTGCGGTAACTCACAGCCAGTGATTGCGGTGGAACACCACATACAAGCTGCCGCACACCGACAGAATCAGCACCCACACCGCCGGATATCCCCACACCGTCTTCAATTCCGGCATGTGCTCGAAATTCATGCCGTAGATGCCGGCGATCATGGTCGGCACCGCCGCGATGGCGACCCACGCGGAAATCTTGCGCATATCGGTGTTCTGCTGCACCGCGATCTTGGCCAGCGCCGCGTTGATCAGCGAGCCGAGCGATTCATCGAAATCGACGATGCGGTCGGCGACGGTGGTGTGATGGTCGGCGACATCGCGGAAATACCGCCGGATCTCCTTCGGCAGCGGTAGATCGGTGTTCTGGCTGAGGATCTGCAAGGGAATACCGAGCGGGTTGACCGCCCGCCGCAACTCGACCACCTCACGTTTGAGCTGGTAGATGGATTCCACGCCGACCCGGCTGCGCGGGGTGAAGACCTCTTCTTCCATCTCGTCGATATCGTCCTCGATCGACTGCACCACCTCGAGGTAGTTGTCGACGACGTAATCGGCGATGGCGTGCAGCACCGCTCCGGGTCCCAACCGCAACCGCTCGGGATCGGCCTCCAGATTCCGGCGCAGCTCGGCCAACCCGGAATGCTCGCCGTGGCGCACCGCGACCACGAAATCAGGGCCGGTGAAAATCATCAACTCACCGGTCTCCACGATCTCGCTGACCGAATTCATATCGTGTTCGTGATAGGCCACCGGACGCAGCACCAGGACCAGGGTGTCGTCGTAGCGTTCGAGTTTGGGCCGCTGATGGGCGTGCACGGCGTCTTCGACGGCGAGGGCGTGCAATCCGAAGGTCTGCGCGACATCGGTCATCTGCGCCTCATCGGGATCGTGCACACCGAGCCAGACGAAACCCTCGCCCCTGCCGCGCACTTCCCGCAATGCCTCGTCGTGGGTGAAACGTCCGGGCAGCCGCACCCCGTCGACGTAGACGGCGCAGTCCACGATCGCCCGGGCCGTCGGCACCGGGATGCGCGGCAGCGGGGCCGGTGTCTTCGCCGGACCCCGGAAATACGGCAGCGGCGGAATCGATGGCACCGGTCGATGCTACGTCCGCGGCGGCCCGTGCACGGCGCACCGGCCGGGCATGGGCACAGCCCGCCGATCACGCACTGACACACTGGAGGGCGTGCGCATCGACCTGCATACCCATTCGACCGCGTCCGACGGCACCGACACCCCGGCCGAGCTGGTGCGGAACGCGGCGGCGGCCGGCCTCGACGTCGTCGCGATCACCGATCACGATACGACCGCGGGCTGGGCCGAGGCCGTGGACGCGCGGCCCGACGGGTTGACCCTGATCCGCGGCATGGAGATGTCGTGCGTCGGTCTCGGTGAGGACGGCTGGCCCGTGCCGGTCCACCTGCTCGCCTACCTGTTCGACCCGTCCGACCGGGGTTTCGCCGACGAACGCGAACGGCTGCGGGCCGAGCGGGTCGAACGGCTGCGCGCGATGGCCGAGCGGATGGCCGCCGACGGATTGCCGGTCGACCCGGACGAGGTGCTGGCCTCGGCGGGCCCGTCGGCGGGGCGGCCGCATCTGGCCAGGGCGCTGGTCGCCGCGGGCGTGGTGCCCACCGTCGACGCCGCCTTCGCCGATCTGCTCGCGCCGCACGGGCGCTACTACGCCGAGAAAGCCGACACCCCGCTGCGCCGGGCGGTGGAGATGATCGCCGCCGCGGGCGGGGTCAGCGTGCTCGCACACACCAGGGCCCGCAAGCGGGGCAGGCTGCTGGCGATCGACGATATTCGCGAACTCGCCGAGCTCGGCCTCGGCGGCCTCGAGGTCGATCACCCCGATCACAGCGCGGCCGATCGCGCCCTGCTGACCGAGCTGTCCGCCGAACTGGGGCTGCTCACCACCGGCTCCTCGGACTACCACGGCAGCAACAAGACCATCCGGCTCGGTGAATTCACCACCGATCCCGACCAGCTCGAGGTTCTGGTCGGAAAGGCCACCGGGGTGCCGGTGATCGGCTCGTGAAGCTCGCGCGCGGAATCAGCGGCCTGATCGCCGCGGGCACCTTCGCGCTCGCCGTCGTGGTGGTGGCCGCGGCGATCATCGGTGCGCGCCGCGGCTTTCCGGGGCCGGGCGGTGAATCGGTGGTCTGGCATGTGGTGTCCGCGGCGATCGTCGTTGCGGCGCAGGTGTATTCGGATCGGCATAAGGGTTTGGCCGCGTTTTCCGGGTCGCTGGTCGTTTTCGCCACGGCCGGTGTGTTGCTGTGGACACAGTGGTGGAGCTGATACCGCGGAATCGGTTGCGGGCGGGTGAAATGTGGCCGAATATTTGATCTCGTGAGTGAGTGGGAAACCGACGTTCTGATTCTCGGCGGTGGTCCCGCCGGGATCTGGGCGGCCCTCTCCGCCGCCGCGGCCGGTGCGCGCGTGACCCTCGCCGACAAGGCGCGTTGCGGTGCTGCCGGGCCGAGCGCCGTCGGCCTCACCTCGCTGTGGAATATCGCGCCCGGCCCGGCCCGCGCCGAAACGGTGCGGCGCGTCCTCGGTCACGGCGGCTGGCTCGGCGATCCGGAAACCATTCACCGAGTGCTCGCCGAAACGCATGAGCGCCTCACTCGACTCGCCGACCGGGGCCATCGGTTCTCGGGCGGGTCGCGGGCCGGACGGATCTGGCTCGACGGCGCCGGGTATCTGCGCCGCCTGCGCCGTGCCGCGGTCGAAGCCGGTGTGCGTGTGCTCGACCATCATCCGGCCACTCAGCTGCTGGTCGACAGCGAGGGGATCGTCTCCGGCGCCGCGGGGATGCAGCGGCACAACACGTTCCGGCCCTGGGCGGTACGCGCGTCGGCGGTGGTGGTCGCCACCGGCGGATGCGCGTTCAGGTCCGGGCGCGCCGGCACCGACGTCGATACCGGTGACGGGCTGCTGTTGGCCGTCGAAGCCGGGGCCGAGCTGTCGGGAATGGAATTCTCCAGCGCGTACGGTCTCGCCCCTGCCACGTCGGTGAGCGCGGCCGATCGCGGGTTGACCTTCGCCGAACTGCACGACGAGACCGGCGCCGTCATCGAAGGACATCGCGGCGCCGCCTTCACCGCGCTCGCCGAAGGTCGCCGGGTCTACGGGATCCCCGCGGGGCTATCGCCCGGACAACGCCGACGCCTGCGTCGCCACGGCATCATCGACCCGGAGAAAGGGATCGCACTGCGCGCGGTCCTCGAGGGCACCGTGCGCGGCACCGGCGGCCTGCATCTGATCGGCCCGGACTGCGCCACCACCATCCCCGGGCTGTTCGCGGCGGGCGATGTCACCAGCCGCGAAGCCGTCACCGGTGCGGTCAGTGGTTTCGGCGGCAGCTGGGCGGTCGCCTCGGGCACCTGGTCGGGCGCCGGCGCCGCACGATTCGCCCGCGGACGACCGGTGCCGGACCGGCGCGCGCTCGCACCCGCCGGACCGGGACCCGCGGCGGGTCTGAGCCCGGTCGCCCGGATCGACCCGCGCGCGGTGATCGGCCTGGTACAGGAACACACCCTGCCGCTGCGGCGCAGCTACCGGCGCAGCGCGGGCAGCCTGCGCGACAGCATCGCCGAACTCGACGCGATGTGGCCCGGCGCGCTCTTCGACCTCGGCGGCACCGGCGCCGAACGGCTGCGCGCCAGGGAGGCCGCTGCCATGCTGGCGGTCGCGCGCTGGACGAAATACAGCGCGCTGGCCAGGACCGAGAGCCGCGGCATCCACCGGCGAACCGACTTTCCCCAGACCGACGCCGGATGGCGGGTGCGCCTGCGCTCGGGCGGACTCGATACCGTCTCGGTGCGCAAGACGGCGCGCAATCCGATCCACGAGCAGACGGCCGCGCCGATGCAGGCCGGCGAATCCGGGCGTCCGGCTCGCCCCGGACTCACCCGCCGGCGGACCTCCGGCTTCGACCCGGCCGCGCCCGGCTCCAGCTGACGGTCCGGCGTACCGGCACGCCGGAGATCGGCCGAGGCCGTACTTCTCACCGCGAGACCGGCCCCGACATAGGACAGCTCACGGCATCGGGTCCGGCCGGAGCGAGTTTCCGCTTACGTCGGGGTAATTCCGGCGGCATACCCTCGGATGATGGTGCACGATCACGACTGGACCCACCGGTTTGGCAAGTGGTCGGGCAGGCTGGCAGAATGTTGCGGATCCCCGACCCACGCCACCGCCGGGTACGGGAATCACGGTGATCACCGCCTCACGACGCACCGTCGTGTCCCGAGGATCGAACCGCATGATCTGTCCGGGCCCACCCGTCCGGCTTCCGCTCCACGGATCAGTGCCGCGCCACGTCGACAGGGCTGTCGAAAAGTCGAAACGTACCGGTCAGCGCACCCGATGAGCGATACGAAGCACCTAGTACCAAAAAACCCGACGGTAACCGTCCCCCGGTTGTGACCGATCCCAGCAGGAGTGAAATCGTGTCATCTGTGACTGACGCACCGAACGCCACTGCCAGCAAGAATGCCGCCGCCGACCTCGCGGCGATCACCCACGAGGAGATCTTCGCGGGCCACCTCGGCGGCAAGCTCTCGGTAGAGCTGAGTGCGCCACTGGAAACCCAGCGCGACCTGTCGATCGCTTACACCCCCGGTGTCGCGCAGGTCAGCCGCGCCATCGCAGAGGACGAATCGCTCGCCAAGCGCTACACCTGGACCGACCGGCTGGTCGTCGTCGTCAGCGACGGCACCGCGGTGCTCGGCCTCGGTGACATCGGCCCGCGCGCGTCGCTGCCGGTGATGGAGGGCAAGGCCGCGCTGTTCAAGAAGTTCGCCGGGCTGGACTCGATTCCGATCGTGCTCGACACCAAGGACGTCGACGAGATCGTCGAGACCCTGATCCGGCTGCGCCCGAGCTTCGGCGCGGTCAACCTGGAAGACATCTCCGCGCCGCGCTGCTTCGAGATCGAAAAGCGGGTCATCGAGGCGCTGGACTGCCCCGTCATGCACGACGACCAGCACGGCACCGCCATCGTGGTACTGGCCGCCCTCAACGGCGCGGCCAAGGTGCAGGGCCGCAGCACCTCCGGCCTGAAGGTGGTGGTGTCCGGCGCCGGCGCCGCGGGCGTGGCCTGCACCAACATCCTGCTCGCCGCGGGCGTCGCCGACGTCACCGTGCTCGACTCCAAGGGCATCGTCAGCCGCGACCGCAGCGACCTCAACGACGTCAAGGCCGATCTCGCCCAGCGCACCAACCCGCGCGGCCTGACCGGCAGCGCCGCCGACGCGCTGGCCGGCGCCGATGTGTTCCTCGGCCTGTCCGCGGGCAAGATCGGCGAAGAGCTGATCGCCTCGATGGCCCCGGAGTCGATCGTGTTCGCCATGTCCAACCCGGATCCGGAGATCCACCCCGACGTCGCCGCCAAGTACGCCTCGATCGTGGCCACCGGCCGCAGCGACTTCCCGAACCAGATCAACAACGTGCTCGCCTTCCCCGGCGTCTTCAAGGGCGCCCTGGACGCGGGCGCGCGCCGGATCACCGAGGGCATGAAGATCGCCGCCGCCGACGCCATCCTCGCCGTCGTCTCCGACGAACTGGCAGTCGACAAGATCGTGCCGAGCCCGCTGGATCCGCGCGTGGCTCCGGCCGTCGCCGAGGCCGTCGCCGCCGCCGCCCGCGCCGAGGGCGTGGCGTAGTAGCGATCCCATTGCAGCATTGAGGGGCGCCTGTTCCGAACGGAGCAGGCGCCTTCTCCGTTTACCGAAGGGCAACGCCACAGGGGGGCGGTTGGTATCATTTTGGTATGACGACCATCAGCGTGCGACTACCCGACGAAATTCATCAGAAGCTCAGCGCCGCTGCGGAGGCAGACCACATCTCGATCAATTCGGCTCTGGTGCAAGCAGCGCAAGCGTGGGTCGAGGCGCAGGCACAGCGGGCACGCAGCCGGGTTCTCATTCAGGAAATCATGGCCGAAGACGCAGAATTGCTCGCGATGCTGGGGGACGAGTGACGCCGAACGTCCTCATCATGATCAATTCGGTGGTGTTGGGCGATTCGGCGGAGATTCGCGACGCCGGTCTACTGGCCGCTGCGGCCACTCGGCCGGACGCGGTGCTCGCAGGCCAAGACGCCTATCCGACCATCGAGGAGAAGGCCGCCGCCGTTCTGCATTCGGTCGTGCGGACCCGCCCATTCGTCCGAGGCAACAAAGCCACTGGCTGGATCGCCTGTCGAATGATGCTGCGCTGCCAGCGGAAGCGGCCGAGCTTATCGACCGCCGAGGCCTACGACCTCATCGATGAACTGGTGACCGTCGACATGTCTGTCGCGGAACTTGTCGCCGCAATGAAGATCACGGACAGGTGACCCTATCCGAGATGATGGCACTCACGGTCGAGATCACCGCCACATCGAGGCCAACCCCACACTGCAGAACCATGCGTCGCGCGACGCATTCACGCCAAGCCTGCCGACGCCGCCTCGGCGCGGTGAGAAAAAACGTATCGGTCGCGCGGACTCGGCCACGGTTGATCTCAGCGTCAAGGCCCGAGAGACTTCGGATACTCGTTCAGCAACCCAGCCGCCGCCCGCCGAGAACGCTCGGCTGGGATATCCCAGCCGAGCGTTCTCGGATCTACCAACCACATAGACCAGCAGTATTGCAACTGACCAACAAGCCGCCCTGTAGCGGGCACTTCCGATTTTTCGCCCGCCACATCGGTACTACGCAGGTGACTTATCCTGGTAGTAGACGGTGATCGATGGCCATTCACCATCAACTGTCGTCTCCGAATGGAGAACCACGTCACTCACCGACACCTCACCCAGTTCGTCCACGGTGTCAGCGACAGCCCGCAGCAATGCGGCGACATCACCTTGCCCGGGCCCTTTCGGGTTGGCCTGAGAGAAATGAAACGCTTGATACCTGGCCACCATCTCGACTGTCACTTCCTACGCTTCTGCTTGTTCCGCGACCCGCATTACTTTTCAGACTGCTTGATCTTTTGCTGTGCCCTGTTGTAGGCACCTTGGTCATAGGGACGTCCCGCGTTCTTATTGTCTACAGCTTCCTGCTCTTCCTTCGACAAGTTCGGACATTGCGGTTTCCCGGTAACGACCCCAGACGGAACGACAGCCGCGTGGCTCACAACCGCGGGACTGGCTGACGCCGGAACAGCCCCGAGCAGAGGAGCGGCGACCGCGCCAGCGACGATCACACCAGCGAATGCGTTTCGAAAACTCATCAGATTTCCCTCCTGGAATGCGGAGGCCCGACCGTCGCGATTCGAAATCAGCAACCACGAAGACCAATGAAATCACTAAGATTAGTCTGATTCCAGGTCCAGAGCCCATATCTGAACCTAGCAACGTGATCCCCCCTCGCAGATTCGAGCCAGTCTAAGTTGATCATGAAATGAGCTCGAAGTCAAACCCGCAGGTACTGAACACATTGCTGGACAACGCAATTCAGCCTCAGCTGTAAGAGCCGACCCGCTGCCGCGGCATTCCGTCACAGTGTGAACACGAGGCAATAGCCCCGACACCCTGGCTGGATCTCCAGCACACGAGGCAAGAGGACTCGTCGAGGCACGCCTTTCCTGGATCGCCCTCCGGTAAGGCGACGATCGATCCGTGACTGTCCGCGGAAATCCCATCACAGCGCGCTCCGAGCGAAGGGGTCTCTCACTACAGTGACGCGGCCCCGCGATTTGGATCACGCACGTCGATCTCCGCCTCGTCCCACGCATCCCGCAACGCCTGTGCGCCGCGCACCCGGACCCAGGCCGCTTCGGTGGCGGTCACGGGGACGACGTCGAGATACCGGACAGGCTCGGCCGGTTCGGGCAGCACAACATCGGGGATGTCGCTGGGGCCGAGGAGCACCGCGGTGAACGGCGAATTGGTCCACATCGGCTCGCCCAGGTCGAGCAACGCGTCCTCTTGCAGCACAACACCTTCCACCGCGGGTGCGGCGGCGAGGACGCCGAGGGTGCGGGCCAGGCCCGAACTCGCGCCGAGGCCCGCGCGCAGGGTGAGGATCAGTTCCGCGCGTGGGCCTTTCACCGGGTCGGCCAGCAGCTCGGATGGATCGCCCATCGGGTGACGGGAACCGCCGAGCGTGGCGTAGTGCACGAAGTCGTCACCGGGCACGATGCGCAGGATCTCGATCGGTTCGAGCCCGAGGAAGGTCACCGAGGCGGCATCCACCGCGGCGGCGTCGACGCCGAAATGTTTCAGCACGCCGGCGCGCACCGTATTCACTACATCCATGCGGTCAGATCGCCAGCCGCGCGAGCATGTCCCTGGCCTGCTCGGCTGTCTTGGGATCGCACAGCACGTCGTATCGGCCGGCGACCAACTGCATGGTGGACGCGAAATCGCGCTGGCCCTTGGTCGCCGCATACGGGATGGAGGTGGAGATGACACCGAAGATGATGCCGCCGACCAGACCGACCAGCAGCGGGCCGAGCGCCCCGCCGGTGGTGAACAGGCTCAGCAGCAGGCCGAGGAACAGGCCGAGCCACGCACCCGAGACCACACCCCCGCCGATGACCTTGCCCCAATTGAGGCGGTAGAGCACCCGCTCGACCTGCATGAGATCGACGCCGACGATCGTCACGTCCTGCACCGGGAACTGGTTGTCGGCCAGGTAGTCGACGGCGCGCTGCGCCTCGGCGTAGGTCGGATACGACCCCACCGGCCAGCCCGACGGCGGCGTCGGCAGACCCTGCCTGCCGCGATTCGCGTTCCCCAAGGGATTCGTCATAGGTCCATTCTGCTATTCCATCGGGCCCCGTGCCGTGCTATATACCGCGCGTCACTTTTCCGGTGGGGTGAAACGGGTGGTGCGAGACATGCCCGCGGCCCGGCCCTTGTCGGCGATCACCTGCGCCATCTTGGCGCTGGCCTCGTCGATCATCTCGTCGCCGAGCATGACGGCACCGCGGGCCCCGCCCTCGGTGGAGGTGTGGAAGGCGTAGGCCTCCAGGATCAATTCGGCGCGGTCGTAGTCGGCCTGGCGCGGACTGAAGATCTCGTTGCACGCCTCGACCTGGCCCGGATGCAACACCCATTTGCCGTCGAATCCGAGCGCGGCGGTGCGGGCGGCGGCGCGGCGGAAACCGTCGACATCGCGCACCTGCAGGTACGGCCCGTCGATGGCCTGGAGGCCGTGCGCGCGGGCGGTCAGCAGGATCGTCATCAGGATGTGGTGGTAGGCGTCGCCGGTGTCGTAGCCCTCCGGCTGCTCACCCACCACCAGGGTGCGCATATTGATACTGGCCATGAAATCGGCCGGACCGAACACCAGGGCCTGCACGCGCGGACTCGCGGTGGCGATCTCGTCGATATTGCGCAGCCCGAGTGCGTTCTCCAGCTGCGGTTCGATCCCGATACGGCCCTGCTCGAGCCCGTTGGTCTGCTCCAGTTGGCTCAGCAACAGATCCAGTGCCCGTACCTGACCGGCGTCGGTCACCTTGGGCAGCAGAATCGCATCGATAGCGGTGCCCGCGCCGTCGACCACGCTGATCACGTCCTGGTAGGTCCACGGCGTGGTCCAGTCGTTCACCCGCACCACCCGCAGCTGCGAGCCCCAGCCGGAATCATTGAGCGCGGCAATGATATTGGCGCGAGCGGCCGCCTTGGCGGGCGGGGCGACGGCGTCTTCCAGATCCAGGAACACCTCGTCGACCGGCAGGCCCTTGGCCTTCTCGATCATCTTCGGGTTGCTGCCCGGCACCGCCAGAACGGAACGGCGTGGCTTCATCAACACTCCTGTCGTCGGCCGAATTCGGCCCGCAGTGTCATTAGTCTGGCAGTCATGGCAGCTACCAGGGTCTACGTCGCCAGGCTGGCCGGCCTGGCGGTGCTGGGACCGGACGGCGAGTCTATCGGCCGCATCCGCGACGTGGTCGTGGCAGTCCGCTACGACCGCCAGCAGCCGCGGGTTCACGGCCTGGTCGTCGAATTGCCGACCAGGCGGCGGATCTTCGTGCCGATGCTGCGGGTGACCTCGATCGAGCCGGGCAATGTCACCCTCAATACCGGCACCGTCAGCCTGCGCCGCTTCGCCCAGCGGCCCGGCGAACTGCTGGCATTGGCGCAGATCGTGGATTCGGCGGTGCGCGTGCACGACCCGGACCTGCCCGATCTGGCCGGGGTTGATGTGTTCGTGGTCGATCTCGGCCTGGAACAGACCAGGACCAGGGATTGGCGGGTGTCCAGGGTCGCGGTGCGCGGGCATCGGCGGCTGGGGCGCAGGCGCACGGTGCACGTGGTGGACTGGCAGCACGTCAGCGGGCTGACACCCTACGAGATCGGCAGGCCGGGGCAGGAGGTCACCAGCCTGCTCGAACAGTTCGAGGGGTTGCGCGCCGCCGACGTCGCGCATCTGCTGCGGGAACTGCCGGAGAAGCGCCGCGTCGAGGTGGCGATCGCGTTGGACGACGAACGCCTCGCCGACGTCGTCCAGGAACTGCCCGATGACGATCAGGTCGATCTGCTCGGCCATCTCGAGGTGCGCCGGGCCGCCGACGTGCTCGAGGCGATGGACCCCGACGATGCCGCCGACCTGCTCGGCGAGCTACCCGAGAACGAGGCCGAATCGCTGCTGGCGTTGATGGACCCGGAGGAATCCGAGCCGGTGCGCAGGCTGCTCGCCCACTCCCCGGATACCGCGGGCGGTCTGATGACACCGCGGCCGGTGGTGCTGACCCCGGCCACCACGGTGGCCGAGGCGCTGGCCCGGGTGCGCAATCCGGATCTGACCCCGGCGCTGGCCTCGATGGTGTTCGTGGTGCGGCCGCCGACCTCCACTCCGACCGGCCGCTATATGGGCTGTGTCCATCTGCAACAGTTGCTGCGCGAGCCGCCGGCACATCTGGTCGGCGGGCTGCTCGATACCGATCTGGCCACCCTGCGGCCGGACGCTCCGCTGGCCGCGGTCACCCGCTACTTCGCCACCTACAACCTGGTCTGCGGGCCGGTGGTGGACGAGGAGAATCATCTGCTCGGCGCCGTCACCGTCGACGACGTCCTCGATCACCTGCTGCCGGAGGACTGGCGCGAAGACGAGGAGCTACACGAAGGGGTGACCGGCCGTGACTGACAAGACTCCCCTCGGACGCGCCGTGAACCCGGCCAGGCAGCGGCTGGAGACGCCGGTCGGCTCGCGATTCCGGTTCGATTGGGATGCCGAGGCGCTGGCGCGCACCAGCGAGCGGGTCGCGCGTTTCCTCGGCACCGGCCGTTATCTCGCGATCCAGACGGTAATCGTGGTCGTCTGGATCCTGCTCAACGTCTTCGTGGTGACGCTGCGCTGGGATCCGTACCCGTTCATCCTGCTCAACCTGGCCTTTTCCACCCAGGCCGCCTATGCCGCCCCGCTGATCCTGCTGGCGCAGAACCGGCAGGACAACCGCGACCGCGTCTCGCTCGAAGAAGACCGGATGCGGGCCGCGCAGACCAAGGCCGATACCGAATTCCTGGCCCGCGAGCTGGCCGCGCTACGTCTGGCCGTCGGCGAGGTCGCCACCCGTGACTACTTGCGCCGGGAACTCGACGAGATGCGTGAGGTGCTCGACCGACTCGCCGAGGCGACGCTGCCGGAGCACGAGCCTCGCTCAGACAAGGCCGGAAAGGTCACGCGCAAGAAAAGCTCCGGTAGAAAGCAGGGCACAGCCCCGGTTTCACCTCCCGCCGCCGATGATTGACCGGAAATACACAACAGCCTTCTGACCGATGGGTAACCTGGATCACGTTGTCCAGAGCGACCCGGCCCGGATGTCCGGGACGGTCGCCTCCCGCGACGTAGAGGATTGGTGCGGCCGAATGCGAATATCTGCCCCGATAACCGTCTCGGCACTCGTCGTAGCCGGCTTGGTCGCTACCGGATCCGCCACCCACACCACCACCTCCACCACCCCGCCGAAGGCACCGGAAGCCCTGCTCGCGGCGTCCTCGCGCAGTACCGACACCGTCGGCGACGACACGTCCTCGAAGCTGTCCCAGACGATCGGGCTGCTCCCCGTGGCTCCCGAGCCGCCGCGCAAGCTGCGCGCGATGACTCCGCCCGCCGACGGCGCGCCGCCGCCGTTCGGTGGCACGGTGCCACTACAGAGCATCTCGCTACCTGTCGGCGGCGGCACCCTCGGCATCCCCGAGGTGGTGCTCGCCGCCTACCGCAATGCCGAGCTGGCCCTCGAGTCGACGATGCCTGGCTGCGGGCTGTCCTGGAATCTGCTCGCCGGCATCGGCCGGATCGAATCCGGCCACGCGGGCAACGGCCGCACCGATGCCGCCGGCACCTCGGTGACCCCCATCTTCGGTCCGGCGCTGGACGGCACCCTGCCCGGCAACGAGATCATCAAGGCCGCCGACGGCGGCTACGTTCGCGCCATCGGCCCGATGCAGTTCCTGCCCGGCACCTGGAGCCTGTATGCCGCCGACGGCAACGGCGACGGAGTCTCCGACCCGCACAACGTCTTCGACGCCACCCTGGCCGCGGGGAAATACCTCTGCTCCGGCGGGCTGAACCTGCGCGATCCGGCCCAGGAACTGCGCGCGGTGCTGCGCTACAACAACTCGATGTCGTACGCGGCCAATGTGCTGAGCTGGTCGGCGGCCTACCGCACCGGCGGCACTCCGGCTCCGGTCACCATCTCCCCCGAACTGATCCCGCCGGGCAGCGCCCCGATCGAGATGGGCCCGGACATGACGGCGGTGGACACCACCACGGCGACCACCACCCCCGAAGCGGCGCCGCCGGGGACCCACACCGTCCCGCCGACCACACCGCAGGGC
>NZ_BAFY01000199.1 GCF_000308555.1 Nocardia cyriacigeorgica NBRC 100375
GGGCAACTACTCCGGCGACCCGGTCACCGGCAGCCGGGTGCTCGCGGCGTCGACCTCGGACCCGAAGGCCAAGGCGGTCGCCGAGGCGCTGGGCGGGCTGACGGTACTCGCCGACGAGACGGTCGCGCCGGATACCGTGAGAGTGGTGCTGGCGAGCGACTATTCTGGTCCCGGGTCGGAGGCGGCCAGCATGTTCGACTTCGACACTCCGTCGACCTCCGCCACCCCCGTACCGCCCGCTCCGCCGATCGATGCAGGCAAGAACGGACCGACATGCGTGAATTAGCCACCGCGCAGCCAACAGCCAGTGAGCGTGAACCAGCCGATGCGTGACCTCGAGCAAGCACTGACCCTCACCGAGGCGGTGCTCGACCCGATCCTCGCGCGCGAACCCGCGGGTCCGCGCGTCACCTACTACGACGATGCCACCGGGGCCAGGATCGAGCTGTCCGGGCTCACGCTGGCGAACTGGGCGGCCAAAACCGCCAACCTCGTGCGCGATGAATTCGGGCTCACCCCCGGCGCGCGGGTGGCGGTGCTGCTGCCGGCGCACTGGCAGACCGCGGCGGTGCTGCTCGGCTGCTGGTGGGCGGGCACCGAGGTGGTGCTGCACCCCGACCCCGACGCCGATCTGGCCCTGTCCACCGTGCAGCGGCTCGACGACACCGACGGTGCCGGCGAGGTCGCGGTGCTGTCGCTGGACCCGATGGGCGCGCCGGTGCGCGATCTGCCGGTCGGCGTCACCGATTTCGCGACCTCGGTCCGCGTGCACGGCGACCAGTTCCTGCCCGGCGGCATCGGCGTCGCACTGGACGGGATGTCGGTGTCGGAGGTGCTCGCCGAGGCGCGCACGTCGGCGCTGCGGCAAGGCTTCTCCGAAGGCGACCGGGTGCTGTCGAGCACACCGTGGGATACACCGGCCGAACTCATCGACGGTTTCGTCGCGGTGCTCGCCGCCGGGGCCTCACTGGTGCAGGTCGTCAACCCGGATCCGGCACTGCGCGAGCGGCGCGTGGAGACCGAACGGGTCACCGCCCTGCGCGGATGAGGCCGGCCCCGGCTCCTACCGTGGTATAGGTCGATTGTCCGACTCCGGGACGTTCCCGCTGATGCGCCGGTTCCGTACCGTGGTGATAACGCACACACATCAGACGATGGGGTCGGGTGAGAGATGAAGCCACAGTATTTGTTCCGGTGGTTGTCGGTGCACGGTGCGCCACGCGCGATCCTGCGGACGCAGGCGCGCCGTGGCGATGCGTTCGCCCAGTTGATGGGCGGGCCCATCGGGCTGGATGATCCTTATCCGCTGATCGAACAGCTACGCGGGGCGGGCGGGCTGCAGCGGGCTTCGCTGTCCTGGGTCACCTTCGATCACGGGCTGAGCCGAGCCATCCTGCGCGACAATCGCTTCGGCGTGCGCGCTCCCGAGAGCTTCGTTCCCGGTCCCCTACAGCGGTTGGCCAAGCATTTCCCGATCCCGCCCAATCCGGTGGAGCCGCCGTCGATGCTGGTGATCGACCCGCCCGAGCACACAAGGATGCGCAAACCGGTGTCGTCGGCCTTCACCCCACGCGCCATCGGCAAGCTGCGCGATCGAGTCGAGAGCGTCACCACCGAACTGCTCGACGCACTGCCCGCGCACGGCACCGCCGATCTGGTGCGTGCCTATGCCGCACAGGTGCCGATCGCGATCATCTCGGAAATGCTCGGCTTCCCGGACGCGGATCGGGAGATGTTCCTGAACTGGGGCGACCGGATGACGCCGCTGCTGGACCTGGGGATCTCCTGGCGCGCCCACCAGCGCGCCATGGACGCGACCCACTTCATGAACCACTACCTGATCGAGCACATCGAGCGCCTGCGCCGGAATCCGGGCGACGACATCCTCAGCTCGCTGGTCACCGCCGGTGAACTGAACACCGAGGAACTGATCGCGACCGCGAGCCTGCTGATGGGCGCCGGCTTCGAGACCACAGTCAACCTGATCGGCAACGGCGTCGGCCAGCTGCTCGCCCACCCCGGCCAACTCGCGCGGCTCCGCGAGGAACCCGAACTGTGGCCGAACGCGGTGGAGGAAGTGCTGCGCTTCGATCCGCCCGTGCAGACCACAGCGCGCACCGCCCTCGCGGACCTCGAATTCGAGGGCGTGCCGCTGCGGGCGGGCGCCACGGTCGTGCTGTCGCTGGCGGGCGCGAACCGCGACCCGGCCGTCTTCGAGGACCCCGCCCGCTTCGACATCACCAGGGCCAACGCAAAGGACCATCTCACCTTCAGCAGCGGCATCCACGTCTGCCTCGGCGCCAGCCTGGCCCGCATGGAAGCCACCTATGCGCTGCGGGCGCTGTTCGAGCGTTTCCCCGAACTCCGGCTGGAAGGCCCGCCGCGCCGCAGACAGCTGTTCACGCTGCACGGATACGAGCAGATGCCGGTGAACCTCGGCCCGCGGGCGCGCAGCCCGCAACACACCGGCGTCTGAGCGCCCGTTTCCCGGGCAGGCCGGGGCGGGGACGGTCCGCCCGGCACCGCTCAGGCGAAGCCGACCGCTTGCTCGCCCCAGGCGGTGTGCAGGTCGTGGTCCGGGTCGTCGACCACGCGGTCGACGGCGTCGATGAGCAGGGTGGTGCGGGTCTGCTCGTGATACGGCGGCCAGTGCTTGGACCCGTCGAGCGCGGCCGGCACGCCGTGGTGGGCGAAAGCCAACCAGCGCCGCATCATCCGTCCGGAAACCTCGGTGGCCACCTTGCGGCCACCGAGCCAGAACGTCGGGTCGTGGTTGAAGGTGCCGAAATTGCCGAAGACATACGGCAGTTCGGTGGCGTGACCGGCGCCGACCCGCGCCGCCTTCAGCATCGGTGTGGCATGGTCGAACCGGTACATCCAGGTGCGCGAATGCCGGGAATGGGTGTCGGCCACCCAGTGCGCGGGCATCCGGAACGCCGCATCGGTGGACATGGCCAACGCGCCGCGCGGCTTGGCCAGATCGGGGTAGGCGGAGGTGATCTCGGCGATGCGTTCGTGCGACATCCCCGGATGACTTTCCTGCACGCCGTTCAGCATGGCGTTCACCGCTTCCGGGGTGACCGGCATGATCGGTGAGCGGAACAGCCGGAACAGCGACGCCTCGTCCTTGTTGGTGCCGATGATCAGCGGCACCCGGTGCGAAAGCCCGTCCCGGAAACGGTCGGTCGGATACCCGGGCAGCAGATCGCCATCGACCACCGGGGCCGCGGCCAATGTGCCGGGCGCCTGGATCGGCACCTCATCGATCAAGATCGCGGACGCGTCGATGATCCGATCTATCGGGCATTCCAGCAGTTCGCCCGCGCGCTCACGGGGCAGGTCGATCAGCTCCAGGAACCGTTCGGCAACACCGGCGGCACGTTCACGCCCGAAAACCGTTGTCGCTGGCGGGCTCTGCGCGATCGCACGATGGAACAACCCGGCCGCGCGCGGCGCGGTGAGCAGCGCGGTCACGCAGCCGCCGCCCGAGGACTCACCGAACAGGGTGACGTTGTCCGGGTCGCCGCCGAACGCGGCGATATTGCGCTGCACCCACTCCAGCGCGAACAACTGATCGTGCAGGCCGAGATTGGGCACGAAATCCGGCGACAGCGACGACAGGTCGAGGAAGCCGAGCGCACCGATGCGGTAGTTCACCGTCACCACCACGACATCACCGGTCTCGACCAGTTTGCGGCCGTCGTAGATGCCCTGTGCCGCGGTACCCAGGCAGTACGCGCCGCCGTGCAACCACACCATGACCGGATGCGAGCCGTCATCGGTGCCCGCCGGGGCGAAGACATTGAGCCACAGACAGTCCTCCCCCATCCGCAGGCCCTTGTCGATGGGAACAGTGTTGTCCATGTTCTGCGGTGCGATCTCACCGGGCTCGACGGTGTCGCGGATGCCGTCCCATGCCTGCGGTGGCCTGGGCGGGGAGAACCGGTGCGGGCCTGCCGGGGCGGCGGCATAAGGAACACCGCGCCAGACGAGCACTCCGCCGTCACGCACGCCGCGCACCCGGCCGTATTCGGTATCGGCCACCGGCCCGGACTCGTCCTGCGCGGCCATCGGTCGCATCAACTCAGTGCTCATCGCAGACCCTCCTCATACCTCTGTCTATCGAGGGTACGACGGTGTTCATGACACCCGTGGTGACCGAAGCGAACCATCCGACGGCGCGTCGCACCCGGCGCGTCGGCGGCGCAGCTCAGCGGGCAATTCCGCGGCGAATGTCTGCTGGGTCACCCGCTCGCTACACTGAGCCGATGCCGAGTTACAACTTTCGGTGTCGCAGCTGCGGTGACACGTTCGAGGTGAACCGTCCGATGGCCGAGGCGTCCGCGCACGCCGACTGCCCGAACGGGCACGACGACACCGTCAAACTGCTCACGACCTTCGCCACTGTCGGCCGGGCGGCCGCGCCCGCGCCCGTCGCTGCCCCGCGCCCCGCCGGTGGGTGCTGTGGCGGCGGCTGCTGCGGCTAGGCCGCGCTCAGTCCCTGCGGTCGACGTGGCCGAGGTCGCGATCAGGAGCCACCCGGTCGCGCACCCGCTGCTTGAGCACCGCGATATCGGGGAAACCGCCGTCGGCCTTGCGTTCCCAGATCTGCTCACCGTCCACGGTGATCCGGAAGACGCCGCCGGTCCCCGGAATCAGGGCGACCTCGCCGAGTTCGGTGGCGAAGGTGCTCAGCAGTTCCTGGGCCATCCAGCTCGCGCGCAGCAGCCAGCGGCACTGGGTGCAGTACTCGATCGCGACACGTGGCATGCGGCGAACCCTACCGGGGCCGGCCGCTACCGGGCGATCAGGCGCTGACGTCGCCGTCGAGGTAGACCCAGCGTCCGTCCTCCCGCACGAATCGGCTGACCTCGTGCAGGGCGCCACGACCCGCGTCGTCGCGGTAGTGCGCGGTGAACTCGACCGTGCCGGTGTCGTCGAAGGGCCCGCCTCGTTCGGTCCGCTGGATCTCGAGGAACAGCCAGCGCTGGTCCGGGTCGAGTACGAGGGTGGCCGGGCGGGTGCGCCGATGCCAGGAGCGGCGTAGATAGGCGACGTCGCCGACGGCGAAGGCGGTGTAGCGCGAGCGCATCAGCGCCTCGGCGGTCGGCGCGTCACGCTGACCGGCCAGTATCGGCCCGCAGCAGCTGCCGAAAGGTTCGCCGCGCCGGCACGGGCATGGCTGCGTCTGATCCATGACACCGATCATGCTCACCCGCTGCCTTCGGCGAGCCACCGGGGAACCCGCTGCCACCCGGCGGGCAGTCCGGTGCTCATCCGATCGCGGCGAGCTCCTCGGCGATCCGCGCGGTTTCCTCACGCCAGCGCCGCAGCTCGGTGACGCCGGGCGCCAGTTCATAGTCGTGATGGTGGGCAGCATGCGACAGCGCCGACCACAGCGTCGCGATCTGGGCGGCGGTGAGCGGCCCGGCGAAGGTGCGCAGAGCCAGCAGCTGGGCACGCATCGGGCAGCGCATCAGCTCCGGCGCCACTCGTATCCACAGCTCGTCGACGACCTGTTCGAGCGCGATCCGCAGAATCCAGGCGGTCGCCCGCGACCACAGACCGCCCGCGTCGGTGACGGTGCCGTCCAGCAGCCCGTCCACGGCGGCCAGCCGCTCCGCGACGCTCGGCCGGTCCACGCCGAAAGGGACATCGTCACGCGGCGGCCCGTGCGGGCGGGGCCGCTGCCGCGGCCCGCGTGACCCGCCCTTACCACGTGCCCCGCGACGCCTGCGCCGAGCGGGAGTGGCTTCCTCGCTCATCGCGCCAGCCATTCGACGAGCTTTTCGGTATCGGCGATCAGCTCCTGCATGCTGCGCCCGATCGGCACATGCGCGCCCGCGGTGGCGTCACGGAGCGCGCCGACCGCCCATTTGCCTTCGCGGGCGAGGTGTTTGCCCAGGTCCTCGATCCGGCCCGAGGGGCCGAGGACCGCGAGCGCCACCATGGCCCTGGTGGACTGCGCGGTGTCGATGAGCCGCTGCACCTCACGATGGTCGACGCCGTCGGCGAGCAGCACCCGTCGCGCCCTGGCCAGACTCGCCGCTTCCAGCGCCGACCGGCAACAGGTGGCGACGAGTTCGTCGGCGATCGCGGGCGGCAGCTGCGGGGTGCGGGTGAGCGCGCGGGCGTCGTCGAGGTAGCGCAGCACCGGATCGCCGGACACCCGCACCTCCACCCGGGACCGTTCGCGCCGCTGCACCTCGAGCACCCTGGCATCGATCTGCATCCGGCGCACCGCCTCGGCCAGCCGCTCATCGTGGGTGAACACCACCACCTGCCGGGTCCAGGCCACCGTGGCCAGCACCCGGGCCAGCCCGTCGACCTTGGCCGGGTCCATCGCCTGCACCGGATCGTCGATCATGACGAAACGGAACGGGCTGTCCTCCACGGTCGCGCGCGGCAGGAACAGCGACAGCCCGAGCGCGTGCAGCTCGCCCTGGCTCATCACCCCGAGCGCGGCGCCGTCGACGTCGTCGACGGTGACGTCGAGCAGGACCCGCCGCGCGGTGTTCACATTGCCCTGCAGCCTGATGCCGCCCAGTTCGACGTTGCTCTGCTGGCGCAGGCTGTGCCACACCCAGCGTGCCGTCGTCTCCAGCGGCGCCATCCGCTCCCCGCGCAGTCCGGCGGTGGCCGACTTGAGCCATTCCTCGGCCTTGCGCACCGTGCGCAGTTCGTCGGCGTGCGCGGCGACCGCACGAGCGCCGTCGAGCCACGCGGCGATGCGCGGTGTCAGCGGCGCCCAGACCTCGTCGAGCCGGTCGAGTTCCTTGCGGGTGCCCTGTTGCAGGAAGTCGAGTTCGTCGACCAGACGCGCGTGCGCGGCCAGCAGGCGGCCGGGCAGGTCCGGGGTGTATTCGGCATTGGTGAGCGCCGCCCATTCCGACCAGGCCCGCCGGGCCGCGGCGGTATCGATGCTGGGCGGGTTGCGCGGATCGAAGGCCAGTTCCGCCGGAATCTGTTCCGGCAGCGATCGCGCGGCCCGTAACGCGTCACTCAGCGCGGTGCGCGCGCCGGCCAGGGCGGCGACCCGCTCGCTCAGCTGGGCGATGGAGGCCTCGGCGGCCGCGGTCCACTGCTGGTCGAGACTGCCCTGTCCGCAGACCGGACACGGGCACGGGCCGCTGCGCGCGGCGTGTTCACGGGCACGAGTGAGCAGGTCGAGGATGCGCAGATCGGCTTCGGCGTCGGCGGTGGAGTCGCGGTCGAGCGCTGTGCCGCATTCGGCCAGCCGACCGGCGACCTCGGCCACCTCGGCTTCCGACGGCAACCGCAGGCGCACGATGGCGCGCAGTCCCTCGGGTTCGCCACCCGGGTCGGTGCCGAACAGTTCCGCTTCCACCGCGGCCAGGTCCGGCGCGGGTGGGCGCAGCAGCTCGCTCATCCGGATGGCGCGGTCGTCGGCCACGACGGCCAGGTCGGCGAGCAATTCGAGGCGTTCCTGGCGGGAGTCGCGGGCGGCGCGTTCGAGCTCGAGTCGGCGCATTCGGATGGTCTCCTGCGCGACGGTGAGCTCATCGAGACCGAGCAGTTGATGCAGCGCGTCGAACAGCTCGCTCGGCTTGCCGTCGACCAGCGCGCCCAGTTCGCTGTAGGACAGGAACGGGCGATACAACTCGAGCGGCACCGACCAGCGACGTGCCGGGAACGGTGCCCGCCCCGCGGCCGTACGCTGGGTCCACTGCGCTTCCGGCAGCGCGGCACCGGGTGCCCATTGCTTGACGACGGTGAGTTCGGGCTGCTTGCCGCCGGCGAGCAATTCCAGTTCGATTCGCGTGGATTCGGGTTCGTGCAGATTGCGCCAGCCCTCGCGCCAGGCCGCCGAGCGGCCGTCCCAGCGCCGGTTGCCGCCGGTCAGCGCCAGTTCCGCGGCCTCGGCGAAACTGGATTTGCCGCTGCCGTTGCGGCCGACCACCAAGGTCAAGCCTGGGCCGGGGGCCAGCTCGAGGGTGGTTTCCGCCCCGATCCCACGGAATCCACGCACCCGGATCGCGCGCAGGAAAATGCCCTCGGACCCGAATTCCGCTGTGGGTTCGCTCGATTCGAGATCGCCGAGGGCGGTGAGCACGGTGTGCGCGATGTCCGCGGTGACGGCGGGATCTTCGTCGAGGCGACGCATGACCAGCTCGGCCAACCGGGGCGCGTGCCGACTCGCCGGGCCGGTCTCGGAATTCGTGCGCATACACCACCCCCTGCACCACCGAACCGCGGCGCACCTCCACCCCGCGCGCGGTCGCACTGTACGAAAGCTGTCCGAAACGCTACCCGATAGCCGGGCGCAGGCACAGACGAGAAACTGCCCGCGGGGATGGAATTGGCCATCGAAACGCGGGGCTGCGCTCCGATGTCCACCCCTCGCCAGCCCCGACGGGCAGCTCGTTGGTGTATCACCCTCTGCAGGGTGGCTCGGGCGAGCCGAACAGGTCAGAATGCCAGAGCTTGCGCTGGTGCGCAAGCGCAAGTTCGGCGGGCGGCTATCGAAAATCTCGACGGCACAGCGGATTTCCCAGGTAGATGCGGGTAGCGGCGGAACATGTCGGTGCGATGCGGTACAAATCCGGGGACCGAATGCAGGGGGCTCGAGGAGCGGGGGAAGTATGGAGCATGTGAGGCAGAGCCGGTGACTGCACGCCAGAGCCCGGCCTCGGCGCAACGCCGGGTGCGGGTGAGCGCGGGATTGGCCGAACTCGATATCTGGCTGGCCGACCAGGTGCGGACCGGGCTGGCGCAGTCGGATCGGTCGTTCGGTGCGTTCGACACGATGGCGGCGCGCATGGTGGACGCGCAGGCGCCCGGAGTGGCGGCCATCCTGCGGCAGGTGCCCGCGGCCGTGATCACCCGCTCCGACTGGCCGCAGGTGGTGCTCGACCGGTATGCCCGGCTGCATCTGCTCGTCACCGCGCACCGCAGGATCGACGAGCTCGCACCACCCCTCGCGGCCAGTGTCCGCACCCATATCGGCTATCCCACCAGGACGGATTCGGTGCGAGCCGAACCCGCCGTCCGCGACCGATGGATGACCCTCGGCGTCCGCGTCACCGAGGATGACCGGCTCTACACCCGGCGCACCTGGCTGTACGGTCGGCGCAGCGGCCGCTGGGCTCTGCTGATCGACCACAGTTTCGGCTCGCCCGGCTTCGCGGTCGAAGCGCCCGCCCTCGGGATGATGACCGAGGCCGACCTGCACTTCTATCCGGCGGCGGCGCCGTTGCGGGCGCTGTGGGGCGCCGCGCACGGCGGCGCCGAACCGTTCACCACGGTGCCGCGCGAACCGCGGCCCGGTATCGAGGCGGGCCTGAACCGTTACGCCGACGCGCTCGCCGCTGATCCATGGCTCGGCTCGTGGCCGATGCTGCTCGCCGACGTCGTGCCGGTACCCGGCGAGCGCGGCTGGCAGCTGGTCGAATCCGGCGGCATCGCCCTGCCATTGGCGACGGTAGAGCCGCCGTGGGACCTGCTCGGCGTCTCCGGCGGCCATCCGGTGACGGTCGCGGCCGAATGGACCGACAGCGGTCTACTGCCCCTGTCGGTGCTGGCCTCGGGCGAGGTGATCGACATCAACACCGTGGCGACCGGGCCCGGCGGGCGCGGTGCGGTGGCCTCGGCCGAATTGGCTTCGGCGGCACTGCTCGGCACGGCGCGCCGACCGCCGCCGACCGCGGCACTGCCCGCCCCCGTCGCCGCCACGGCGCGACAGCTGGACAACGATCCGGCTTTGCTGCTGCTCGAATCCGCCGCCCTGGATGCCGCTTTCGCTCGCGGTGGCGTCCTTCCCGGCCGCGCCGAGCTCCCGGAACCGGCCGAGGACGATCCGCGCGGGCAGCTGCCGCGCGCCGCCGCCGAGCGGCTGACGCGGCTGTTGCGTGACCGCTCGCGCTTCCTGCCCGAATGGTTGAGTGCCGCCGCACCATCGGGCTATCGCGTCCCCGAAGTGCTGTGCGCGCAACTGCTCGAATACGCCGCAGGCCACGCCGACGTGCGAGAACCGTTGCTACGGCTGGCGGGAACCCGAGGCCGGTGGCTGGCAGAGCGCAACCCGGCCTGGCACACCTTGATTCGCCACGGTGCGGCCGCCACCGAGCCCACCGACTCCGACGCGGCCTGGCGTTTAGGGCAACCAGCCGAGCGAACCGAATGGCTGACCGCGCTGCGGCACCGCGATCCCGGCGCCGCGCGGACGGTGCTGCACGCGGCGTGGGAATCGGAGTCCGGCCCGCTGAAGGCCGAGCTGCTGGCCGTTCTGGAATACGCGATCAGCGCCGCCGACGAGCCGCTGCTGGAGTCCGCGCTCGACGATCGCCGCGCCGATGTGCGCCGGACCGCGGCCGGGTTGCTCCGGCTGCTGCCGGATTCGGCCTTCTCCCAGCGCATGACCGAACGCGCCGGACATTGGGTCCGAGTCGGCCGGAAGGCGCTGCACGCGCAGCTGACCATCGACATGCCGGACGAACTCGATGCCGCCGCCGTGCGTGACGGCATCACCGACCGCACCGGCGAGTACGGCTATCGATGGGCAGGCGCACCCGACGTCACGGCCGGACGGTTGCGGCATCTGGTGGCCGCCACGCCGCTCGCGCACTGGGCGGCGGCGCTGCATTCGCCGCAGCGGGCCACCGGCGCCGCCATCGATGACCGGTTCCGGCAACCGATGTTCGACGGCTGGGTCGACGCCACCCTCGCCGAACGCGATCCGCGGTGGGCTCGGGCGCTGTTCGACGCCGGAGTCCCCTCGGATCTGGCCATGCTGCGGCGCCGGGAACTGTTCGGCCTGCTCCCGCCCGCCGACCGGATCCAGCATGTACTGCGCCTCGATGGTGCCTGGCTGTCCGAGATCGAGGCGCTGCTGCCCGCCGTCGGCCATCCGTGGCCGGAGCCGGTGGCCCGGCATGTGCTGCTATTGCTCCAGGAACGCGCGCGAGCGGCCGAACGCCGGCCCGGCGCGCACGGCACCACACCGACCGCGCATCGGTCGCTGCTGACCGCCGCCTCGGTGCACCTGCCACCGGCTTCGGCACATCTGGCGACGACGCTGGCCCGCCGCTGCGGGGACCCGGCCTGGGCACGGGCCTTCGACCGGCTCGCCGACGACATCACCACCCGATCGACGATGCTCGAGGAGTTGCAGTGACCGCTACCGAATCCCATCTGTTGCGCCCGCACGCCGAACAGGCCTTCGCCGACGAACTGCGGGCCCTCGCGGCCGTGGACGACCGGCCGCGGCCACCGTCGTGGCGGCTGTCGCCGTGGGCGGTGGTCACCTATCTGCTCGGCGGCACGCTGGACGACGGCACGGTGATCAGCCCGAAGTACGTGGGTCCGCGCCGGTTGATGGAAGTCGCCGTTGCCACGCTGGCCACCGATCGGGCGCTGCTGCTGCTCGGCGTGCCCGGTACCGCCAAGACCTGGGTGTCGGAGCATCTGTGCGCTGCCATCAGTGGCGCCTCCACCCTGCTGGTGCAGGGCACCTCCGGCACCGGTGAGGAATCGATTCGCTACGGCTGGAACTACGCACGGCTGCTCGCGGAAGGGCCGAGCGATGGTGCGCTGGTGCCGTCACCGGTGCTCACCGCCATGCGCACCGGCGCCATCGCCAGGATCGAGGAACTGACCCGCATTCCCTCCGATGTGCAGGACGCGTTGATCACGGTGCTGTCGGAGAAGACGCTGCCGATCCCGGAACTGGGTGCGGAGGTACAGGCCGCCAAGGGGTTCAATGTCATCGCCACCGCCAACGACCGCGATCGCGGCGTCAACGAACTGTCCTCGGCGCTGCGGCGGCGCTTCAACACCGTGGTGCTGCCGCTGCCCGCGAGCGAGGAGGACGAGGTCGCCATCGTCACCCGGCGAGTCGCGCAGCTGGGTTCGGCGCTCGAGTTGCCCGAGGTACCCGCGGCCGCCGAGGAGGTGCGCCGGGTGGTGCGGATCTTCCGTGAGCTGCGCGACGGCGTCACCGCCGATGGCCGGACGAAACTGAAATCGCCGTCGGGCACCCTGTCGACCGCCGAGGCCATCTCGGTGATCACCAATGGTCTAGCCCTGTCGGCGCATTTCGGTGACGGCGTGCTGCGGGCCGGCGATGTGGCGGGCGCGGTGCTCGGTTCGGTGATCAAGGATCCGGTGGCCGATGCCGTCGTGTGGACCGAATATCTGGAGGCCGTGGTCCGGGAGCGGCCGGAGTGGTCCGATTTCTATCGCGCCTGCCGCGAGGTCGGCGGATGAGCGCAGCCGCCGCCGAGCCGGCCACCGCCGAAGCTCGGACCCGGGTGTTCGGGATCCGTCATCACGGACCTGGTTCGGCCCGCTCGCTGCGACTGGCCCTCGAGCACTATCGTCCCGACACGATCTTGATCGAAGGGCCCGCCGACGCCGATCCGCTCACCGCCTTCGTCGACGACCCGGGCCTGGTGCCGCCGGTCGCCATGCTCGCCTACGTCCACGACATGCCGACCCGCGCGGCGTTCTGGCCGTTCGCGCAGTTCTCACCCGAGTGGCAGGCGCTGCGTTATGCCACTGAACACGCTGTGCCCGTACGCTTTTGCGACCTGCCGGCCACCACCGTGCTCGCACTGGACGCCGAAGCCGGCGACAGCATCGACCCACTGGCCGAACTCGCCTCGGCCGCCGGATACGACGACGCCGAACGCTGGTGGGACGCGATCGTCGAATCGACCACCGACATCGACACTTTCGACGCGCTGACCGAGGCGATGGGCGCCCTGCGCGACAGCATCGCCCGCGACGAGCCACCCACCGGGCCACGTCCGCTCGGCGCTCGTCCTTCCGCGTGCAGAGATACCGCGCCGGCCGACGACTCCGCCACGAATTCATCGTCGGCCGCATCCGATCCTGCGAACAGCGAGAACGAGAGTCACACTCCCCAGGACCACAGCGACCCCACCGGCTCGAACGACAACAGGGACGATCCCGCCAGCAGCCGCCCGGGCGAGCGGCCGCCGGTACCACCGGCACACAAGATCGACGCGCACACCCTGCGGCGTGAGGCCTACATGCGGCAGACCATTCGGAAGGCACTGAAGGACGGCGCGCAACGCGTCGCCATCGTGTGCGGGGCCTGGCACGCGCCGGCGCTGGTCGAACCGCTGGGTCCCGCTGCCCCCGATGCGCGGCTGCTGAAGGGCCTCCCGAAGGTCAAGGCCCGGCTGACATGGGTGCCGTGGACGCATTCGCGGCTCTCGGCCGCCTCCGGATACGGCGCCGGCGTCGCCTCCCCCGGTTGGTACCACCATCTGTTCACCGAGACCGAGCAGCCCATCGCGCGCTGGCTCACCAAGGTCGCTGGCGCGCTACGCAGGCATGATCTTCCGGTGTCGAGCGCGCACATCATCGAGGCCGTCCGGCTGGCGGAAACGCTGGCGGCGCTGCGTGATCGGCCGCTGGCGGGATTGTCGGAGGTCACCGAGGCCACCAGAGCCGTGCTGTGCGACGGCGACGAGAGCATGCTCCGATTGGTCGGCGCCGAATTGGTGGTCGGCGAGGCCATCGGCGCGGTCCCGGCGACGACGCCGACGGTGCCGCTGGATGCCGATCTGCGTGCCAAGGCCCGCACCCTGCGGCTGAAACAGCAGCCCGAGCCCACCCTGATGGAATTGGATCTGCGCAAGGAACGCGACCGGCTCAAATCCCGGCTGCTGCACCAGCTGCGGATCCTGGACGTCGAATGGGGCACACCCACCGACAGCGAGGTGCGCGCCACCGGCACCTTCCGCGAAACCTGGACGCTGCGGTGGGAACCGGAATTCGCGGTCGCGGTGATCGAGGCGTCGCGCTGGGGCACCACGGTCGCCTCGGCCGCCGAAGCCAAACTGCTCGACACCGCGGGCCGCGAGGACCGGACCGTCGGCGAGCTCACCGACGCGCTCGGCCTCGCGTTGGTTGCCGATCTGGGCGGCGCCGTCGGCGAACTCATCGGCCGGCTGGAATCGGTGGCGGCGCTGGACCACGACGTCACCCACCTGCTGGCCGCGCTGCCCGGGCTGGTCCGGACCCTGCGCTACGGCGATGTGCGCGGCACCGACACCGCCGCGCTCACCCACGTCGCCGACGGCATGCTGATCCGTATCTGCGCCGGCCTGCCCGGCGCGGTCACCGGCTTGGACACCGATGCGGCATTGCAGCTGCGCGCCCTGATCGATGCCGGGCACACCGCCATCCACATCCGTGACGACCAAGCGGCCCGCGCGGCCTGGCTGGCGACTCTGCACCGCATCGCCGACCGCGACGACGTGCACGGCGCGATCGTGGGTCGTGCGGTGCGGCTGCTGTGCGACGCCGAACGCATCGACCAGGCCGAATCCGCGCGCAGACTCGCCGCGGCGTTGTCCGTCGGCAGTTCCGCCGCGACCAAAGCGGAGTGGATCGACGGTTTCCTCGGCGGACGCGGGCTGCTGCTGGTGCACGACCGCGAACTGCTTCGGCTGGTCGACGATTGGCTACGCACGCTCGACGACGAACAGTTCGTCCAGACCCTGCCGCTGTTGCGCCGGACCTTCGGCGCCTTCGAATCGGGCGAACGCCGTGCCATCGGTGCCGCTGTCCGCGACGGCGTTTCCGTCACTGCCGGTG
Organism: Nocardia cyriacigeorgica NBRC 100375; assembly: GCF_000308555.1. Classification (GTDB taxonomy): domain Bacteria; phylum Actinomycetota; class Actinomycetes; order Mycobacteriales; family Mycobacteriaceae; genus Nocardia; species Nocardia cyriacigeorgica. Next base: position 14,590 of record NZ_BAFY01000199.1, read on the forward strand.
CCGCGAACGTCCGGCAGCTGGACCCCGGGCGGGGCGCCCGCGCCATGCGGGTGGTCGCCGAGATCCTCGGAGCAGCAACATGAACGACACACCCGATCGGACCGCTGCCGAGGCCGTCGACGGCGAATCCTCGGCTCGCCGGTGGCGTCTGGTGCTCGGCGCCGCGGCCGAACCCGAACTCGGCGGCCTCGGCTCCGCCGACGACGCCGCCATGGACGGCGCGCTGTCCACGCTCTACGACAGCGATCCACCCGCCGGTGCGGGCCCACGTTCGGCCGGCTTGCAGGGCTCGGCGCCGCGGGTGGCCCGCTGGCTCGGCGATATCCGCACCTATTTCCCGTCGTCGGTGGTGGAGGTGATGCAGCGTGATGCCATCGAACGGCTGGATCTCACTCAGCTGCTCCTGGAACCGGAGCTGCTCGAGGCCGTGGAACCGGATGTGCACCTGGTCGGCACGCTGCTCGGGCTGAACCGGGTGATGCCGGAAACCACGAGGTCCACCGCACGGATGGTGGTGGAGCGGGTGGTGCGCGATATCGAGCGAAGAATGGCCGCGCGCACCGTGGCCGCGGTGAGTGGCGCGCTCGACCGCGCGGCGCGGGTGAGCAGGCCGCGGCCTCGCGATATCGACTGGGACCGCACCATTCGCAAGAATCTGGCGCATTACCTGCCCGAGCAGCGCACCGTCGTCCCCGAACGGCTGGTCGGCTACGGTCGCCGCGCCAAGGCGGTGCGCCGCGACGTGGTGCTGGCCATCGACCAATCCGGCTCCATGGCCTCGAGTGTGGTGTACGCGTCCGTGTTCGGCGCGGTGCTGGCCTCCATGCGCTCGCTGCGCACCTCGCTGGTCGTCTTCGACACCGAGGTCGTGGATCTGACCGAGCATCTGTCCGACCCGGTCGATGTGCTGTTCGGCACCCAGCTCGGCGGCGGCACCGATATCAACCGCGCCCTCGCCTACTGCCAGACCCTGGTGACCCGCCCCGAGGAAACCCTGTTCGTGCTGATCTCGGATCTCTACGAAGGCGGCATCCGCGACGACATGCTGCGCCGCGTCAACGCCTTGAAGGAATCCGGCGTCCAAGTCCTCGTCCTGCTCGCCCTCTCCGACGACGGCGCCCCCGCCTACGACCACGACAACGCCGCCGCCCTCGACGCCCTCGGCATCCCCGCCTTCGCCTGCACCCCCGACCGCTTCCCCGACCTGCTCGCCCTCGCCCTCAACCGCGGCGACATCCGCACCTGGGCCAACACCACCACAGGACGATCGTGACCGATAACGACCTGCCACTGCCGCCGAACCCGTGGCCGAACGGCCTACCGGAGCTATTCGAGTTCTCCGATGAACCGCCACTGCCCGGGATGCCGATACCGGGCGAGGGGCTTCCGGTGCCTGCGCCCATCCCGCGGGGGTATGCGCCTCTGGCAGGTATTCCGCCCACCACGTTCCCGATCGCACACGGGTGCCTGCTCGGTGGCGCCGTCGGTGATGCGCTCGGCGCCTCGGTGGAGAATCTGACGCTCAGCGAGATCCGGGGGCGGTACGGGCGGCGCGGGTTCCGCGGCAAGGTAGCCGAGTACAGCAATCAGCCCACGGAGTTCACCGGCCGGACCTCGGAGGAAAGCCAGCTCGCATTACTGGTGGTCGAGGCAATGATCCGAAGCAGCGTCCGCGCCAGGGACCATGGCACCGGTGCGCCGACAATTGCGATCCTGCAATCGCTGTGCATTGAATGGCTGCGGTCGCAGGTCGATTCGGTCCCGGATCAGGACTACCCGCCCCACAGCGGTTTACTGGATCTACCCGCCTTCGCCGAGCGTCGGGGCGCATCACAGACCGTCCTGAACGCCTTGCGGGCGGCGGCCGAACGCGGTGAGCCGCGCCGGCCGCTCGGCACCACCACAGCACCGATCAACGACTCCAAGGGTTCCGCGTGCGCTGTTCGTGTGGCCTCCTGCGGTTTCCTCCCCAACCCGGCGGCCTCGTTCGAGCTCGCCTGCGAGGCAGCCGCACTCACCCACGGTCATCCGAGTGGCTGGCTGGCCGCGGGTACTTTCGCCGCGATCGTTTCGGGATTGTGGACCGGACAGGACCTCGGTAGCGCGGTCGACCGGGCGCGCACGGAATTGACACGGCACGAACACCACCACGAGGTATCGGAGGCGCTCGCGCAGGCCGTGCGCCTGTCGGGTCGGGGTGAACCATCTGCCGAGCAGGTGGAATCGCTGGGTGGCGGGTGGACCGCGCCGGAAGCACTCGCCATGGCGATCTATACCGCGCTGGCTGCGGAATCAGCAGGCGGGACGCCCAAGCAGATAGTCGAACGAGGCCTGTGCGCCGCGGTAAACCATTCCGGTGACAGCGATGCGACCGGGGCGATGTGCGGAAATCTCCTCGGCGCACGCTACGGGTATCAGGGCATACCCGAAGCATGGGCGGGCAAGTGCGAAATCGCCGGTCCGGTCTGGGAACTCGCGCACGATTTCAGCATCGAGTTCGGCCCTCACCCGCCCAGCGATTCCAGCGGCTATGTGGACTACGGCTGGATGGCCAGGTATCACAGCTGAGCGGACTCGGCCGGCGAGCGCCGCAGTGCCATCGCCGGCCGAGCTCCTACAGGTCCGCGATCGCCGCCAGCGGTGGCGTCCGCGCCGCGCGCACCGCGGGCCAGAGCGCCGCGAGCACACCCACCACGGCCGAGCCGATCAGCATCAGCACCAGTTGCCCCCAGGGGACGGCGATCTGGTCGAGGCCGAGGTCGCGCAGGGTGCGCAGGAATCCGACGCCGAGGCCGAGGCCGAGGATCGCGCCGACGATCGCGCCGAAGACGGCGATGAGCATGGATTCCAGATAGATGGTCCGGCGAACCTGGGCGCGCTGGGTGCCGACGGCACGCAGCATGCCGATCTCGCGGCGCCGCTCCACCACCGACAGCGCCAGGGTGTTGACGATGCCGAGGATGGCGATCACCACCGCGAGGGCGAGCAGGCCGTACAGGATGGCGAGCATGGTGTTGATCTGCCTGCCCTGTGCGCCCTTGAACTCCTCGCGGTCCTGCACCTGGACCAGCGAGGCCTCGGTGGCCTGGCCGGCGCCGGGCTCGTCGGCGCCGAACACCGACTGCACGGTGGCCTGTTCCAGACCGGTGCGCATGGCGGCGAGATCCGCGCCGGGTTCCGCCGCGACCAGGGCGAGCACGGTGACGCGCATGTTCGGTGGCATCACCTCGTCGAATACCGCGGGCGGCACCACCAGCGGACCCATCAGCGGCGACTTCCGGTAGATCCCGGCCACGGTGACGGGGATCTTTTTCTTGTCCATGCTGGTGAGCGAGATCTGCTGACCGGCGCTCAGATCGTGTTCGGCTGCTTCGTCTTCGGCGACGAGGATGTCGCGCTCACCGAGGGTGCCGGTGCCGCTGAGGATGTCGTAGTTCAGCACCCGGTCCAGTGGTCCGTCGGGCGAGGTGCCGAATTCCTCGTCATCGCCGATCTTCACCCCGACGCCTCGAATCGCGACGACTTCGGCCACTCCTGGCACCTCACGGGCGGCTTCCACCGCCGGCCCCGGCACGCCGATCGCCTGCGGCCCGCCCATCTGCGGACCGGCGAGCACGTAGTCGGCCGCGACACCCTTGTCGACCAGCACGCCGACGCTCGCCTTCGCGGAGGCGCCGAGCATGCCGATGGCCGAGACCAGCATCAACCCGAGGGTGAGCGCGAAGGCCGTCGCCGCGGTCCGGCGTGGATTGCGCACGGCATTGTTGCGTGCCATCGCCCCGATCGGGCCGAACGGACGCAGCAGCAGCCCGAGCCCGCCGACCACCGGTCGCGAGAGTGCGGGCGAGGCGAGCAGCACCGCGAAGATCAGCGCCAGCGCACCGACACCGACCGTCGCCGCCGCCGTCCCGCCGGTCGACTGGGCGCCGACCACCACCAGCACCACGCCGGCCACCGCGAGCACGAGCCCGAGCCAGGTACGCACCCGCAGCGATTCATCGGCCGAAGCGAACTCCTCGCGCATGGCCTGCACCGGCGGAATCTTCCCCGCCCGCCGCGCCGGGGCGTAGGCGCTGACCAGGGTGACGAGCAGGCCGACCAGTAGCCCGACCAGGATCGTGCGCGGCAGCACCGCCATCGAACCGGTCGGCAGGCCGAGGTCGAAGGCGTTGAGCGCGGCCGACAATCCGAAGGCCAGGGCGACACCGGCCGCCAGCCCGATGACGCTGCCGATCACGCCGATCACGAAGGCCTCGGCGACCACCGAGCTCCCGACCTGCCGGCTGCTCGCCCCGACAGCACGCAACAGCGCCAGTTCGCGCAGCCGCTGGGCGACGATCATGGAGAAGGTGTTGTAGATGATGAAGGTGCCGACGATCAGCGCGATCGCGCCGAAGGCGAGCAGGAAGTAGTTGATGAAGTTGAGCGCGTCGGAGATCTCGGCCTTCATCTCGGCGCGGACCTGCTCACCGTTTTGCACCTTGTAGTCGGGGAACGCGATGGCGATCCGGTCGCGCAGCTCGTCACCGGGAATGCCCTCGGCCGCGACGTCGACGTGGGCGACATGGCTGCCGTCGGTGAACAATTCCCGCGCCTGGCTGTCCTCGAACAGCAATCCGATGAACCCGCCGGTGTCGGCCGCGACATCGTAGATGCCGGTGAGCGTGACCTCGAGGGTGCCCTGAGCGGGGACGAGGATCTTGGTCCGGTCGCCCACCGCGAGCCCGGCCCGCTCGGCACCGCCGCTGTTCAAGGCGATCTCACCGGGACGCGACGGGGGCGTGCCCGCGATGAACTTCTCGGGTTCGGAGATCGCCTGTTCCGGCGGCAGGTAGGACTCGCCCCAGCTCGGCGCGCCGCCGGTCTGCACGGCCTTCTTGCCCTCGGGATCGAGCAGTACCACCGCCCCGTTGACGCTCGGCGCGACGGCCCGCACATTGTCCATGGCGGCGATCTTGTCCACCACGCCCTGCGGAACACCGCGTGACTGCCGTTCCTCCGGGCTGACCCGCACGTCCACGCCCCTCGCCTCGTCGGCGAAGATCCCGTCGAAGGTGCGCTGCAAGGTGTCGGTGAAGACGAACGAGCCCGCGATGAACGCCGTCCCCAGCACCACCGACAGCAGTGTGAGGGCCAGCCGCACCTTGTGCGCGGCGAGATTGCGCAAGGCGACCTTGCGCATCGGGTTGCCGGCCATCACTTCGTCTCCAGCGCCTTCATCGTGTCCAGTACCGATTCGGCGGTGGGGCCGCGCAATTCGTCGACGATGCGGCCGTCGGCCAGGAAGACGACTCGGTCGGCGAAGGACGCGGCGTGCGGGTCGTGGGTGACGACCACGACCGTCTGCCCGAATTCGTCGACAGCGGTGCGCAGGATCGAGAGCACCTCACCGGAGGAGCGCGAATCCAGGTTGCCGGTCGGTTCATCGCCGAAGATGATCTCCGGTTTTCCCGCCAGCGCCCGCGCGCAGGCCACCCGCTGCTGCTGCCCGCCGGACAGTTCGCTGGGCCGGTGGGTCAGCCGGTCGGTGAGCCCGAGCCGGTCGAGCACGGTGTCGAGCCATTCCTGATCGGGTTTGCGGCCGGCGATGTCCAGCGGCAGGGTGATGTTCTCCAGCGCCGTCAGCGTGGGGACCAGGTTGAATGCCTGGAAGACGAATCCGATGCGGTCACGCCGCAGCCGCGTCATCTGTTTGTCCGAGAGTTCGTTCAGCGCGGTGTCACCGATGCGCACCGTGCCCGAGCTGGCGCTGTCCAGCCCGGCCAGGCAGTGCATGAGGGTGGATTTGCCGGAGCCGGACGGTCCCATGATCGCGGTGAATTCGCCCTTGACGAATTCGGCCGACACCGAATCCAGCGCGGTGACCTGGGTGTCTCCGGTCCCGTACACCTTGGTCAGGTCTTCGGCGGTGGCCGCGACGACGGCCGGAGCCTGCGTCTGGGCCTGATCGATGCCAACGGCGTGCGAGGTCATGGTGACCAGTCTGTCGGCGTTCGCGCCGTCGCGCCATCCGGGAATACACCCAGACCGCAGGGATGACCCGGCGATCGTTCAGTTGGGCGAGTTCAACGGCGCCGACTTCCACCACGTCAGCACCTGGTCGATGGTGCCGACGATGCCGTCGGTGTACATCAGGTATTGGGCACGCTCGGGCTGGCCGGTGAAGACGGTGACCATCTTGGGCCCGTCGGAGTCGATCTTGTAGTTGGTATAGGTCTGGCCGCCGTTGGAGTCGGAGGACTTTGTCGCGCTCGCGGGCAGTCCGTCGATCACCGCCTGCACGTCGGCGGCGCTGTCGTAGACGTAGAAGCGGTAGAACGGGTCGTCGTTGTCGGCGCCGCCGTAGCAGCGCCACTGCCAGCCGTAGTTGCCGAAATCGGGTTCGCCGGTCTCGGGTTCGGGCGCGTACTGCGGTTCGGTTTCCCAGCATTTGGCGTTGTGGTAGCCGACCTCGCCGGTGCTCGAGGCCGGCACCATGGCCGGGAATTCCTTGCTGATCGAATCCGCGGTCGCCGGCACCGGGGCGACGCTGGTGGCGGTCGTGGTGGTCGAAGTCGATCCGCTCGCCGAATTCGAATCGTTGCCGGCGACGGCGGCGATGATGCCGATGATCACCACCAGCAACAACACCAGCCCGACGCAGATGCCGACGATCAGGCCGGTGTTCTTCTTGGGCGCCTGCTGGGAGTACACCGGCGACATGGGCGGCGGCGACTGGTTGAACCCGGCGCGCTGCGCGTACGGATTCTGGTTCGCCATCGGCGCCGGCGCCGGCACGGTGGGGCTGCTCGCGAACGGCTGCGGCTGCCCTGTGCCGTGCGGCTGCTGATGGGTGCCGCTGCCGAAGGGCTGCTGGTGGGTGCCACTGCCGTGCGGCTGGGCCGTCGCACCGCTGGTGAACTGGGCATTGGCCGTCGGGTACGGCGCCTGGGTCTGCCCCATCGCCGTGCGCGGGCCGCCCTGCAACGGCATACCCTGCGCGGTCGGCCCCGCGATCGGCATGGCAGGCGAACTCGGCATGCTCAGCGCCTGCTGGGCGGCGGCGGCGAATTCCGAGCAGGAGGCGAAACGATCGTCGGGCCGCTTGGCCATCGCCTTGGCCAGCACCCCGTCCAGCGCCTGCGGCAGACCGGGCCGCACCGAACTCAGGGCGGGCGGCGGCGACTGGAGATGGCCCTGGATGACGGCCGCGGGGTTGGTGGCCTGGAACGGGCCGTGCCCAGTGAACAGCCAGAACAGCGTGCAGGCCAGCGAATACTGGTCGGAGCGGTGATCCAGGCTCGCGCCGGTGAGCTGCTCGGGCGAGGCGTAGGCCAGGGTCGCGGTGAAGGTGCCGGTCTGGGTGAGATGGCCGGTGTCGTCGCGCAGGCGGGCGATGCCGAAGTCGGTGAGATACACCCGTTCGCCACGGCCGCCGGTGGAGCGGGCCAGCAGGATGTTGGCCGGTTTCACGTCGCGGTGCAGCACACCCATGCCGTGCGCGTAATCCAGCGCGTCGGCGGTCTCCTTGATGATCTGCACCGCGCGTTCGGGCGGCAGCCTGCGCGGGTCCACCGACGCGGCGTCGATGCCATCGATGTAGTGCATCGAGATCCACAGCTGCTCGTCTTCGAGCCCGCGGTCGTAGACGGTGACGATGCCGGGGTGGTCGAGCCGGGCGACCAGATCCGCCTCCCGTTCGAACCGCGCCCGCACCTCCTTGTCGAAGAACATCTCGCGGTTCAGCAGCTTCAACGCCGTCATCCGCGGCAGCCGCGGATGCTTCGCCAGGTACACCGAGCCCATGCCACCGCGACCCAGTTCCCGGTCGATGACATAGCCGGCGAAGACGTCGCCGTTGGCCAGCATTTCTGCTCCACTTCCCGCCGCTCACCGGGACCCACCGATGAACAGGCGCACAGGCAAAAAGAACACATGGTCGAACCTGTCCGGCCCGACCACGGAAAGCACGGAAACCATAGCAGCCGTCGGGTACTCGACCGCTGGTCTCGGAACCGGGCACGGCTCGCCGGCAGCTCTCACCAGCGCGATCGATCCGGGCGCGACGCGGACCCCCGATCAGGACGTCGGCGATGACGTCCCTGCCGGACTCGCGGGCGTGACCGGCTGCCTCCCGCGGAACAAGCGGTCAGCGACGTGGGTCCGGCCCGGCGTGCGGTCGCGTATGCCCGTGTCCCCGATCGGCCCGTCAGCGGCAGCGGATTCGGCCGGCGGGCTTGCGGTCGCTCGCTCCGGTGGGCCGGTCAGGCCGGCGGCTCCGGCTCCGGCGGGGGCTGCCGCGGCTGTGCCAGTGAACCACCCAACGGTGCCCGGCCGGCTCGGCGCGGGGCGCCCGGCAGGTCGATCACCGCGGGGGTGGGTGGCCGACGCGGTGACTGCGGCGGTCCGCTCCGCGGAGCCGACGGCGGGATCGGCCGGGTTCCCGGCGGTGGCGCATCACCCGGTCGGTGCTGCCCGCCGCGCGGTGCCGGTCCCGCACCGGGACCGCCGTACGGGCCGTTGGACGGCATCGAACCGTGCTGGTGCGCCGGTCCTGGCGGGAACCGGTGGTCCGGCCGGGACTCGGGACCACGTGCGTGCGGTGGCACGGGCCTGCCGGTCGGTGAGCCCGGCGGCAGCCCGGGCGGCGCCATTGGGTATCCGGTCGGTGAGCTCGGTGGCGGGCCCGGCGGTGGCGGTGTCGAGGGGTGCGGCGGATGTGGCGGCATTCCCTGATAGTGCGTACCGGGCACCCGGCCTTGCGGGTAGCGGTGCAGGGCGACACCACGCGAGGGCGGAGCCGCATGGTGCGGCGGCGCTGGAGGGCGGGCCGGCATTCCGGGGTGGCCATGGTTGCGGCTCGGTGCCGCCGTATGGCCGTGCGCCCCGGCGTGACCGTGACCGTGCGGGGCCGCCAGGTGCGCTCCATGCGCGGGCAGCCACCCGGTGTACGGCTGCGGCGCCCCGGCAGTGCCCAGCGCCCGGCGCGCGGCGGCGGCGAACTCGGTGCAGCTGGCGAACCGGTCGACCGGGTCTTTGGCCAGCGCGCGGGCGAGCACATCGTCGAGGGCCGGCGGCAACCCGGGGCGCACGCGGCTCAACCGCGGCACCGGGGCGGTGAGGTGGCCGTTGATCACGGCCGCGGGAGTCGGTGCCGCATAGGGCGAATCACCGGTGAGTAGCCAATAGAGCGTGCAGGCCAGCGAGTACTGGTCGCCGCGATGGTCGAGTTTCGCACCGGTGAGTTGTTCGGGCGCGGCGAAGGCGAGCGTGGCGGTGATGGTGTCGGCCGAGCTGAGCGTGGTGTCGCTGTCGCGCATGCCCGCGATGCCGAAATCGGTGAGCAGCACCCGCTCCGGCTGGCCGATCGGCGCCTTCGCGAGCAGGATGTTCGCCGGTTTCACATCGCGGTGCAGCACCCGGTTGGCATGCGCGAAATCCAGCGCGGCCGCGGTCTCGGCGACGATCTGCACCGCCCGCCCCGGCGCCAGCACGTTCACATCGGCGATGGAGGCATCGGCGCCGGGCACGAACTGCATGGAGATCCACAGTTGCCGGTCCTCGGCGCCGCGGTCGTAGACGGTGACGATATTCGGATGATCGAGCTGGGCGGCCAGATCGGCCTCGCGTTCGAAGCGGCGACGGATCTCGTTGTCGGTGTAGAGCTCCCGGTTGAGCAGCTTCAGCGCGGTCAGCCGGGGTAGCCGGGGATGCTTGGCCAGATAGACGGTGCCCATACCGCCGCGGCCGAGCACCTTGCGGATGGTGTAACCCACGAACTCGTCGCCAGGCGCCAGCACCGTACACACCCCCCTCTCCGGGTCGAATCCAATCCTACGGATGTATCTGCTCGACCCGCCAGGGCGCAACACCGGCGAAGGTGTCGGTGGCGGTCGATATGGTGACTGCATGCGCATTGGAGCACATGTCCGGCTCGACAGCGATCCCATCGGCTGGGGTGAGAAACTCGGCGCCGACCTCATCCAGCTGTTCGTCGTCGATCCGCAGAGCTGGGATAAACCACAGCCGCATCCGCGGGCCGAGCAGATCCTGGCCAGCCCGATCGATGTGGTGGTGCATTCGTCCTATCAGATCAATGTGGCGAGCCTGAACAATCGGCTGCGCATGCCCTCGCGCAATGCCGTCGCTCAACAGGCGAAGGCCGCCGCCGATATCGGCGCGTTCGGTCTGGTGGTGCACGGCGGGCATGTCCGCTCCGACGAGGAGATCGAGGCGGGGATCGTCAACTGGCGCAAGTTGTTCGAACGTCAACAGGACAAGGGCGGGTTCGCGGTACCGATCCTGATCGAGAACACTGCGGGCGGAAACCATGCCATGGCACGGCATTTCGATTCCATCGCCCGGCTCTGGGACGCGGTCGGCGAATTCGGTGCCGGCTTCTGCCTGGACACCTGCCATGCCTGGGCCGGCGGCGAAGACTTGGTCGGCGTGGTCGAACGGATCCGCGCGATCACCGGGCGCATCGATCTGGTGCACCTGAATTCCTCGCGCGACGAGTTCAATTCCGGCGCCGACCGGCATGCCAATTTCGCCGACGGCACCATCGACCCGCAGCTGCTGGCCGAGGTCTGCCGCACCGCCGACGCCCCGGTGATCCTGGAGACGCCGGCCGAGGGCGTCGCCGACGATATGGCCTATCTGCGCGAGCACGTCGGCTGACGGGCGCGGGGCGGCGTTGGGATCAGGCCGACCCTAAACCTGTCGGTGCGGGCGTGGCGGTGGTGTGCTCGCGGTATCAACATCCGCTCTCCCGCGAAGGTGCCTCATGACCGTCGACAACGCCACGTCCGCCGCCACCGTCTCGGTGGTCAAGCTCGGTTCCCGCATCGGCGCCCGGATCGACGGTGTCCGGCTCGGCGCGGATCTGGATGCCGAGACCGTCGCCACGATCCACCGGGCGCTGCTCGAGCACAAGGTGATCTTCTTCCGAGGCCAGCAGCACCTCGACGAAGACGGCCAGTACGCGTTCGCACAACTGCTCGGCAGCCCCACTACCCCGCATCCGACCGTCACCTCGGCGGGCGTGAAAACGCTTGCCATCGATTCCGAACGCGGCCGCGCCAACAGCTGGCATACCGACGTCACCTTCGTCGACCGGGTTCCGAAGGCGTCGATCCTACGCGCGGTACGGCTGCCCGCCTACGGCGGTTCCACCATTTGGGCCTCGACCGTTGCCGCCTACGATTCGCTGCCCGACCCGCTCAAGCTGCTGGCCGAGAACCTGCGCGCGGTGCACACCAACGCCTACGACTACGCGGCCCGCACCGGCACCGAACCCACCGATCCCCAGCGTGAGTACCGCGCCGAGTTCGAGTCGACGTTGTACGAGACCGAGCATCCGGTGGTGCGGGTGCATCCCGAGACCGGTGAGCGGGCGCTGCTGCTCGGCCATTTCGTCAAGAATTTCGTGGGGCTCTCGGCGACCGAATCGCAGGCGCTGTTCCGGTTGTTCCAGGATCGGGTCACCAAGCTCGAGCACACCGTGCGCTGGAACTGGTCCGACGGCGACGTGGCGATCTGGGACAACCGCGCCACCCAGCACTACGCCGTCGACGACTACGACGATCAGCCGCGCAAGCTCACCCGGATCACCCTGGCAGGCGATATCCCGGTCGGCGTCGACGGCGCCTTCAGCACCGTCCGCACCGGTAACGCCGAGCACTACTCGATCATCGACGTGCCACGGGGACTTGCCGCCTGACCCGGCCGGGGTCCCGAGGCGGCCGCGCCGCGTCAGCACGCAGGCCCCCTGGACAGGCGCGACGGACACCGCTCGGCCGGCCACCACGGCTCGCCCGGCGGAGGCGAACGCCGGGCGGGCGCGCCCATGGTTCACACTGTTGGCCATGAGCATCAGGCCCCTGGACGGTGTGCGCGTCCTGGAACTCGGCAATTATGTGGCCGCACCAACCGCCGGACGTATCCTCGGCGATTTCGGCGCCGAGGTGATCAAGGTCGAACGCCCCGGGACCGGGGACGAGCTGCGCAATTGGCGCCTATACGGCGGTGACACCTCGATGCTCTATCGCACCATCAACCGCAACAAGAAATCGATCACGCTGGATCTGCGCACCGAGGCGGGGCGCGCGGTCGTGCTCGATCTGGTGCGGCACTGCGATGTGCTGCTGGAGAATTTCCGGCCCGGGATGCTGGAGAAGTGGGGTCTCGGGCCCGATGTCCTCGAGGCGGCCAACCCGAATCTGGTGATCACCCGCATCTCCGCCTACGGCCAGACCGGGCCGCTGGCCGCCCGGCCGGGTTTCGCCGCCGTGGCCGAGGCGGTGGGCGGGCTGCGTGAGCTGGTCGGCGACCCGGATCGCCCGCCGGTGCGCGTCGGTGTGTCGATCGGCGACTCCATCGCCGGGATCTACGCCGCGTTCGGCACGGTGATGGCGTTGTTCCAGCGCGAGCGCAGCAGCACGGCGGTCCCGCTGGAGCAGCGCGTCATCGACGTGGCGCTGAACGAGGCCATCTTGTCGGTGATGGAATCGCTGGTCCCCGACTACCTGGCCTACGGCATCAACCGGGAACGGGTGGGCGGCCGGATGGAGGGGATCGCGCCGAGCAATGCCTATCCGTGTTCGGACGGCACCAGCATCATCATCGGCGGTAACGGCGACGCCATCTTCCAGCGCTACATGAAGGTGATCGAACGCCCCGACCTGGCCACCGACCCGGATCTGCAGGACAACGCGGGCCGCTGGCGCCACCGCGACCGCCTCGACGCCGCCATCGGCGAATGGACGATCCGGCATACCCGCGAGCAGGCCCTGCGCATCCTGGAGGAGGCCGCGATTCCGTGCGGGCCGATCTATACCGCCGCCGATATCGTCGCCGACGAGCAGTACGCCGCCCGCAATATGATCCAGCATTTCCCCGTCGACGTCGGCGAACCCGAACCCAAACAGGTCGGCTTCACCGGCATCGTCCCGGTGATCGGTGACCGGTCGCTGCCGATCCGCTCGGTCGGCCCCGATCTCGGCCAGCACACCAGGCAGGTGTTGACCGAGCTGCTCGGCATGAGTGAGTCCGAGGTCGACGCGCTCACCGGCGCGCGGGAGCAGGAGGCCGCCTCGTGAGGCGCCGCCGTACTCCGCGCCGTCCGCCGGCGCGCGGCAGCTGGGAGCTGAAGGCCCCCGAACATCGCCGCCCGACCGTGCATCCCAACCCGGCGGGCATGAACGAGAAGCCGTGTGGCGGAGTGATGTGTGTGCCGCCGCAGGCGCAGGACAAGCGGGCCCCGCGATGGCTGTGACCGCCGCGCCGCTGTTGCGCGATGTCACCCTGCGCGACGGCCTGCAATTGACCGGTAAGCCGTTGCCGGTGGAGCACAAGGTCGAGATCGTGCGCCGGCTGCTCGCACTCGGCGTGCCGGCGCTGGAGATCGGGTCGATGGCGCGTCCGGATCTGGTGCCGCCGATGGCCAACAGTATGGAACTGGTCGCGGCGCTGACTCCCGAGGAACTCGAGCGCTGCTGGCTGTGGGTGGCGACGCCGCGGCATGTGGAGAAGGCGGCCGCGGCGGGGGTGCGCAATTTCCAGTACTGCTTCTCGGTGTCGGACGCACACAACCGCGCCAATATCGGCCGCGATACCGAGGCCAGCGTTGCCGCCATGCCCGATGCCGTACGGATCGCGCGCGAGGCGGGCGGCGCTATCCAGTTGTGCCTGGCCACCTCGTTCACCTGTCCGTTCGACGGCCCGGTCGATCCGCGGCGGGTGCTGGCCATCGCGGCCGATCCGCGCACCGAAGGCGCCGGCGATATCGTGCTCGCCGACACCCTCGGGCAGGCCTATCCGGCCGAGGTCACGGCCCTGGTGAGCGCGGTGCGTGAGCGAACACCGCAGCGGCGCATCGTCTTCCACGGCCACGACACCTGGGGCATGGGCGTGGCGAACTCGCTGGCCGCCATCAGCGCGGGCGCCACCATGGTGGACGGCTCGCTGGGTGGGCTCGGCGGCTGCCCGTTCGCCCCGGGCGCCAGCGGCAATACCGCCACCGAGGATCTGCTCTTCGCCACTCGCCCGGACTGGTTCACTCCTGCGGTGCTGGCCCAGTTGGTCGGGCTCACCGACGAGATCCTCGGCGAACTCGGCGAACCGAACCGCTCGCGCACCACGCAGGGCGCGCGCTCGGAGGCGCGGGCGTTCGACTGGGTGATCCGGGAGTCCTGACCGCGATCCCGGTTCCGTGCTCAGCGCGGTGCGACACCGGGTAGCCCGGCGAACAGCACCTGGAAGACGGACGGCCCGTTCAGGCGCAGGGTCGTCGTCGGGGCGTAGGGGTCGGATTCGGCGGTATCGGTCACCACATACGGTGCGTGCGAACCCGGCACGCGGTCCAGTACGCCATCGCATCGGGGTCCGCCGGTCGCGTTGACCTTCGGCAGGTCTTCCGGGAACTTGTAGGCCTCCCCGCCGTACATGAAGCCGGCATTGAATATCGCCCCTGGCTTCTGCCCGCCGATCATCGCCTCGGCCAGCGGCAGCGCCCGCGCCAAGCCGACGATCACGCAGTTGAGCACCGGGCGGTATTCGTAGAGCAATTCGGCGGTCGGCAGCAGCAGTTCCAGCCCGGTGGCCAGCGGCTGTTCGTTTTCTCCCAGCACCGCGCCGGTGGTGTCTGCGAGGCCGATGAGATCGAGCAGCAGGGTGTCCATCTCGGCGGTGTGCGCGCTGACGGTGGCGCTGGTGGCCGTGGCGTTGCCGAGGGTGCGCAGCAGGTCGGGCACGGTATCGGCGTAGGTCTCGGTGACCTGCGCCGCGCTCGCCATATCGCGGCGCAGCGCGGGTAGGTGCGGGTTGATCTCGCGCAGATAGCGGTCGGCGTCGGCGAGCAGATCGCCCATGGTCGCACCCCGTCCGTGCAGCGCGGTGCCGATGGCGGTGAGGGTGGCGTTGAGCTTTGCGGGGTCGATCGTGCCGAGCACGTCGGTCAGTCGCTGGAAGACGGTGTTGAATTCCACGGTCACGTCCTGGGTGCGCACCACCGCCCCCGGGCGCAGCGACGTCGTCGCCGACTGCCCGGATGCCACGAAGTTGACGTATTTCGCGCCGAATACGGTGGTGGAACGGATATCGACGCTCGCATCGGCAGGCACCAGACCCAGCAGATCCGGATCCAGTTCCAGCCGCAACCGCACCCGATCCCTCGTGTGCTCGATGCCCGCGACCCGTCCGATCTGCGCTCCACGGAAACGCACCTTGGCGTCCGGGTCGAGCACCAGCCCGCTGCGCGGCGCCTCGACGGTGACGGTCGCCGTCGCCGCGAAGCCGCCGGCATACATCGACCAGGTGAGTACCAGCAGCCCGACAAGACCGAAAACCATTGCGGCCGCCGCGATTTTCCATCGCAGTAGCTGCCACGTGACCCGGAGCAGCACGAAACGTTCGGTCCCGGTGTGTTGTCTCGATTCCACCGCTCACCCGCTTACCGACGAACCGGTACGGCACTGCCGTCTGGCGGATCGGGCACGATCGTCGATCGCTTGCCCGCTCCAGTTGTGTCGTAGTACTGTCCAGACACGTGTCCATCATATGTCTGGACAGTGATCACCGGGAGGTTTTCGATGACTCTGGTGCAGCCGCAACGAGTTTCCGGCGGCGACTCCGAATACGGCCATCTCGACGAGTTCCGGGTCGACCCGATCGCGCTGATGCGCCGTGTCCGGGAGGAATGCGGCGATGTCGGCGCGTTCGAGCTCGCCGGCAAACGGGTCATCCTGCTGACCGGGGCCGAGGCCAACGAGTTCTTTTTCCGCGCGGGCGATGAGGATCTGGATCAGGGTGCGGCCTACCCGTTCATGAAACCGATCTTCGGTGAGGGTGTGGTCTTCGACGCCAGCCCGGAGCGTCGCAAGGAAATGCTGCACAATCAGGCCCTGCGCGGCGATCAGATGCGCGGGCATGCCGCGACCATCGCCGCCGAGGTGGATCGGATGGTGGCGAACTGGGGTGATTCGGGGGAAATCGACCTGCTCGATTTCTTCGCGGAATTGACCATTTACACCTCCTCGGCCTGCCTGATCGGGGTGAAGTTCCGCAATCAGCTCGACGGTCGCTTCGCGCAGCTGTATCACGATCTCGAACGCGGCACCGACGCGCTGGCCTATGTGGATCCCTACGCACCGATCGAGAGTTTCCGCCGCCGCGATGCCGCGCGTCGGGAACTGGTGGCACTGGTGCAGGAGATCATGGACTCCCGTGCGGTGAATCCGCCCGCCGACTCCAGCGACCGCGACATGCTCGACGTGCTGGTCTCGGTTCCCGGCGAGGACGGCACGCCGCGTTTCAGCGCGAGCGAGATCACCGGCATCTTCATCTCGATGATGTTCGCCGGCCACCACACCACCTCGGGCACCGCGGCGTGGAGCGTCATCGAATTGCTGCGTCATCCGGAGCAATTGCAGAAGGTGGTCGCCGAGCTCGATGAGCTCTACAGCGACGGCTCCGATATCAGTTTCGGTGCGCTACGACAGATTCCGCAGCTCGAGGCGGTCCTGAAGGAGACGCTTCGGCTGCATCCACCGCTGATCATCCTGATGCGGGTGGCGCGCGATCAATTCGATGTGTGCGGTAGCCGGATCGAACCCGGCGATATGGTCGCGGCGAGTCCGGCGATCTCCAATCGGATCGCCGAGGATTTCCCTGACCCGGACACCTTCGATCCCGGCCGCTACATCGATCCGAACCAGGAAGACATCATCAATCGGTGGACCTGGATTCCGTTCGGCGCGGGCCGCCACCGCTGCGTCGGCGCGCCGTTCGCCCTGATGCAGTTGAAAGCGATCTTCTCGATCCTGCTGCGGGATTGGGAATTCGAGATGGCGTTGCCTTCGGAGCAATACCGCAACGACCACAGCAAGATGGTGGTGCAACTGGCGAAGCCGTGCACGGTGCGCTATCGCAGACGACAGAAATGAACAATGGGGCCCGCTCACCGGAGCGGGCCCCATTCTCATTGCCGCGGACAAGCGGCGTATCGAGTCAGAGCAGCGCTTCGACCGCCGCCACCAGCGCGGCGTCGTCGGGAGTGGTGCGCGGACGGAACCGGGCGGCCACCGTGCCGTCGCGGGCGATCAGGAACTTCTCGAAGTTCCACTGGATATCACCGGCCGCGCCCTCGGCGTCCGCGGTCTCGACCAGGCTCTGGTAAAGCGGATGCCTGCCGTCACCGTTGACGTCGGTCTTCTCCAGCAGCGGGAAATCCACGCCGTAGGTCATCGAGCAGAACTGCTGGATTTCCTCCGCGGTGCCCGGTTCCTGGCCCATGAACTGATTGCACGGCACCCCGACCACGCTGAATCCGCGGTCGCCGTAGGTCTTCTGAAGTTCGACCAGGCCCGAATACTGCGGGGTAAGACCGCATTTGGAGGCCACGTTCACCAGCAGCACGGCCCGGTCACCGACGAGTCCGGCGAGCGTGGAGGGCTCGCCGGACAGCGTGCGCACCGGAATGTCTCGAACGTTCACTCGTATCGCACCTGCCAATTCTTGATTCCGTTGATCCACCCCGAGCGCAACCGTACCGGATCGGCCACCGGGGTGATCTCGGGCATCGCGTCGGCGATGGCGTTGAACATGAGGTCGATTTCCAGCTTGGCCAGGTTGGCGCCGACACAGTAGTGCGCGCCGGTGCCGCCGAAACCGACGTGCGGATTCGGGTCGCGCATGATGTCGAAGGTGAACGGGTCGGTGAAGCCCTCTTCGTCGAAATTGGCCGAACTGTAGAACAGGCCGAGGCGCTGGCCTTTGGCGATGCGCCGGCCGCCGAGGGCCAGGTCCTCGGTGGAGGTGCGCTGGAAGGCGGTCACCGGGGTGGCCCAGCGCACGATTTCATCCGGTGCGGTGCGTGGGCGTTGCTCCTTGTAGAGCTCCCACTGTTCGGGATTGTCCACGAATGCCTTCATGCCGTGGGTGATCGCATTGCGGGTGGTTTCATTGCCTGCGACGGCGAGCAGGATGACGAAGAATCCGAATTCGTCCGACCCCAGCCCCTCCCCGTCGAGATCGGCGTTGACCAGCTGGGTGACGATATCGTCGACCGGTGTGGTCCGGCGCTGCTCGGCCATGTTCCAGGCATAGCCGAGGATTTCGGCCGAGGCCATGGTGGAATCGCCGTAGTCGGGGTCGTCGTAGTTGAGCATCTGATTCGACCAGTCGAACAGCTTGCGCCGATCCTCCTGCGGCACACCCAGCAGTTCCGCGATGGCCTGCAACGGCAGCTCACACGCGACCTGGGTGACGAAATCCCCACCGCCGGTCTTCTTGGCCTCGTGCACGATCTTGGCGGCTCGTTCGGTCAGCACGGCGCGCAGCCCTTCCACCGCCCGCGGGGTGAAACCCTTGGAGATGATCCGGCGGATCTTGGAGTGTTTCGGCGGATCCATATTGACCAGTAGCGCCCCGGTCACCTCCATCTGTTCGGGCGTGATGTCGCCGGGCAACCGGATGATCGCGCCCTTCTCCTGTGAGGAGTACAGCTCCGGGTGGCGCGAGATCTCCTTGATATCGGCCAGCTTGCTGACCACCCAGAAACCGCCGTCGCGGAACCCGCCGGAGTTCTCATCGGATTGGGCGTTCCACCAGACCGGCGCGGTCCGGCGCAACAGCGCGAATTCCTCGACGGGGCTGCGTTCGGCCCACAGGGCCGGGTCGGTGAAATCGAATCCCGTGGGCAAGGTCGATGTCATTGGGGGTGTCCTTTCTGGAATCGCTCACACGACCGTGAGGGGCAGCGGGATGCCGCGATCGGCGAAAGCGAAGCCGGCACCGGTACTGACCTTGGCGATCGCCACTTCGATGGCCTCCCGGGCGGGCTCGTCGGCCAGCGTGATCCTGGCCGTCCATGCCTCGTCGGACACCGTGGTCTCGCTGACGTGGAAGCGGGGATTCACCCCGCGCACCATGGCATCGAGGGCCTTGGTGTGCTCGGGATCGATCAGCGCGGGCCACGCACCGTCGGCGACGGCGTCGCTGTGGCGCGGGAACCGCAGCAGCACCGCGTCGTCCGCCGCTTCCACCCGAATGCCGGTGTAGGGCAGCGGGTTGACGGCGGGATGGTGCCGCAGCACTTCGATCAGCGCCGCGACATCGGTGCCGAGCCCGAGTGCTTTGCGCAGCCGTTCGGAAGTCAGCCCGGCGATGCCCGCGAACTGTTTGCGCAGGATGTCGAGCGCGGATTCCTCATCCGTGCGCCGACGCACCGCGATCGCGAACGCGAGGGTGAGCAGATGATGTTGCAGGCACACCTCGTCGGCCAGCCGGATCAAGGCCGAGCGGGAGAAATCGGCGAAGCGGATATCGCTGAGCAGCGGCCCCGCGTAGTCGCCGCGACCCTCCTCGCCGGGATCGATGGCGGTCAACCTGGTGTGCGCCGCCGCCGATCCGGCGACCAGCTCCGCGCCCTCCGGAACGGGCGGCGGGATATGGGCCGCATCGATGGTGACCGTCCACGCGCACACCGGCGTCCGGTCGGCGGGCTCGCGGGGCGGGCGATGCACCGGCCGGACCTGAGCGTGCGGATTGGTCGCCAGGGCCGTGGCGTCGAAGGTGGGGTCCTCGATGTCGTGGCACATGGCGATCACGAAATCGGTGCCGAGCGGTTCGACGTCGGCCAGCGCCCCGCAATGGTCGAGCCAGAATTCGCCGTGCCGTTCGTCGTGCAGCCGGTAGCGGAAATCCATGAATTGCGGTGGTGCGCCGATATCGAACTGGAGCCCCTTGAAGATGGTCTCGACCGTGTCGCCGGTGAAACCGAGGGCCCGCTGCATGCGGCGGGTATAGACCGGGCTGGCCAGCTGCCATTCGGTGATGGCCACCTCGGTCATGCCCTCGCGGCCGAAAGCGCCGATGGTGTGCGCCATTCCGGACCGGTCGATCAGATGCCCGCTCAACAGCAGCTCGGGCAGCAACGTCGCGAGCGTCTCCCGCGACAGATCCGCGTAGTTGCTCAGTGATTCGGACATGCCGTCACCACAACGGGACCGGGGATTCGCCGACGCGGTACCAGCCGGGCAGCGGCTGTCCCGACACCGAGCGCTGGATCCGCTTCTGCATGCCTTCGGTCAGGGCATTCTTCTGGATCATCTCCATGAACAGCGCCGACACATTGCCGAAGTCGAAGAAATCGCGTTGCCACGACCACTGGAAATCGCCGCCGTAACGGAACCAGCTGCCGCCGATGCCGTGCGGGCTGTAGTGGCTGCCGTCCTCGCGGGTGACGTCGGCGATCTGTTTCCACAGGCCGATCACATTCCCGGACCGCTCATCGATGACGAACTCCTGATACGGATACGTCCACCCCTCCAGCCCCTGCATTTCCTGCACCAGCGCCAGATCCCGGATCTCGTCGCGGCCGACGGCCATGAATTCCTGGGTGGGCCCGTAGTTCCAGCCGTAGGTGGCGTCCTCGGTATACAGCTCGGCCAGCGGCGCCCAGTCGCCCTTGTCCTCACAGCTGCGGTTCGCCTCCACCCAGCGCCGCACCATCTCGTCGAGTTCCGCGCGATCGAAACCTGCCATCACCGTCTACCTTCCTGGGATTCGCCGGTCCCGCTCGGCGCGGGATCGGTGGCGGCGTCGTCGACGATCGACAACGCCTGGGTCGGGCAGTACCGGACTGCCCGTTCGATGTCGGGGCGGGCGGCGTCGTCGGGGTTGTCGTTGCCGATGACGACCTGCCCGCGTTTGGGCACTGTGAAGATCTCGGGGGCCTCGTCCTGGCAGACCGCATGCCCCTGGCACAAGTCCAGATCGACCCGAATCCGCACGGCTACTCCCCTTCCGGCTCGCGGCGCGAGGTGCGGCGCTGACGTAGCGGCGCCTCCGGCTGTACCTCCACCGACACCAGATGCGATCCGCGCGGCGTACTCACCACCGCGACCACCGCGGCCGCCAGGTCCGAAGCCCGCAGCATGTACGGGTGCCGGGCGAAACCCCAGTCCTTCCAGTCCTCCAGCAGCGGCCCGACGACCTCGGGAGTGGAGTTCATGCCCATGCCGGTCAGGGTGGGCCCCGGGCGCACGATGGAGGCACGGACGCCGCTGCCCTCCAACTCCATCCGCAGCTGGGTCACCATGTTTTCCAGCCCGGCCTTGGCGGCGCTGTAGGCGCCGGTACGCGGTCGCGGCGCGGGCGCGCAGTCGGAGGTGATCAGCACCAGATCGCCCCGTTGCCGATCGACCATCCCCGGCAGCACGCGATGCACCAGGCGATGGGCACCGATCAGGTGTATCTGCACCTGGTGGGCGAAACGCTCCGGATCCATCTCTTCGACCAGCGCGAACTCGATATCGCCCGCACCGGAGACCAGGATCTCGGCCGGTCCGTGCGCCTGTTCACCCGCCGTGACGAACGCGTCCACCGAGGCCGTATCGGTGACGTCGAGGCGGTGCGCGATCGCCTCGCCGCCGTCGGCGCGGATCTTTCCGGCCAGCTCTTCGCACAGTTCGACGCGACGGGCGCCGAGGGTGACCGGGTGACCGAGTTCGGCCAGCGCGAGGGCCGTGGCGGCGCCGATGCCGGAGGAGGCGCCCGCGATCAGGGCGGGCCGGCGGGCGGGGTGGGGTTCGAAGCGCGGCATCAGCGCACCTCCTGTCTCCGGGGCGGGTGGGGTCGGGCGGGCGGCGTCATCGGGGCCGCACCGAGATCGGCAGCCGGGCGAACCCGCGCACATTGGTCGAATGCACCCGCTCGACCTCCGGCTCGTGCACCTCGTAGCTGCGCGTGCGGGTGGCGAATTCCTCGAGCGCGACGGTCGCCTCCAGGCGCGCCAGATGCGCGCCGAGGCAGAAGTGCACGCCCGCACCGAAACTCACCAGCGAGCCCTTGTCGTTGCGTTCGATGCGGTAACTGTCGGCGTCTTCGAACACCTCGGAATCGCGGTTGGCCGAACCGATCGCCAGCAGCACCTTCGCTCCCGCCGGGATGACGCCGCCGTGCAGCGGAATGTCGACGGTGGCGGTGCGCGCCACGATCTGGCTCGAGGTGTCGTAGCGCAGGGTCTCCTCGACCCAATCCGGGACCAGCCCCGGGTCGGCGGCGACCTTGGCGTACTCGCCCGGGTTGTGTGCGCCCCAGTACAGCGCGTTGCCGAGCAGTTTGGTGGTGGTCTCGTTGCCCGCGACCACCATCAGGAACATGAAGCCGATGATTTCCTGATCGGTGAGCCGGTCGCCGTCGATCTCGGCGTCCAGCAGCGCGGAGGTGAGATCGTCGAGCGGCTGCTTGCGGCGCTGGGCGACCATCTCGGTGTAGTAGCCGATCAACGCGACCGAGGCCTCGATGGCACCCATCGGCACATCGAGCACACCGTCCTCGCGGTGCACCACCAGGTCGGCGAGGCGGCGGATCTCGGCGCGGTCGGCGGCGGGCACCCCGAGCATCTCGGAGATGACATCCATCGGCAGTTTGCCCGCGAAATCCTCGATCCAGTCGAGCTTCTCGCCCGCGAAGCCGGGTTCCAGGTGTTCGAGGGTGAGTTCGCGGATCCGGTCGGTCATCTCGGCGACGCGTTTGGGCGTGAATCCTTTGAACACCAGCCGCCGCATCCGCATGTGCCGCGGATCGTCCATGGCCAGGAACGACATCACGTGATGGGCGTGCGGCCCCCACGCGGCGGGATCCAGCGATACCCCGTTGGCGCTGGAGAGCCGGGTGGCGTCGCGGAAGCCGGCGAAGACGTCGGCGTGCCGGGACAGCGCCCAGAAATCCAGGTCGGGGTTGTAGTACAGCGGCGCTTCGGTGCGCAGCCGCCGGTACACGGGGTAGGGATCCTCGTGGAAGGCGTAGTCATAGGGATCGAAGATCAGTGGTTCCACCGACGCGGCCGTCATCGCGCCCACCTCGCATTCGATAACCAGTTCTCCGCTGAGATCCGGCCGTCACCGTCCGGTAGAGACACATAGCTGGACATGTGTCTGGACGGTACCAGCGTCCCGGCCCGCCGACAACGATTCCGGTGGTTTAGCCAGCATGATCGCCATTGCCGCACCGTCGTCGATATCTCAGCGAGTTCAGGTCCTTCGACTGCGGCCCATCGACCGGGCCGGCGGATTTTCTAGAACAAGTTCTTGCCTAACCGAAAGAACCCGGACTATATTCCGTACACCTGTCCAGACACGTACGGAGTCGACTATGAACAGTCTGCTGTCCGCAGACGGTGCTCCCTTGCTGATCGGCGGAAAGCTGATCGATCGAGGCGGCGCCGGCGTCTTCAGCACCGTGAATCCGGCGACCGAGGAGGAACTCGGGCACGCCGCCGATGCCGACGCCGCCGATATGGACGCCGCCATCGCCGCCGCCCGCACGGCCTTCGACACCACCGACTGGTCCCGCGACCACGCCTTCCGCGCGCACTGCCTCACTCAGCTGCGCACCGCGCTCCAGGACAATGTCGAACAGCTGCGCGAGATCACAGTCGCCGAGGCGGGCGCTCCCATCATGTTCACCCGCGGACCGCAGCTGGAAGGCCCGATCGCCGATCTGGACTTCGCCGCGAAGCTGGCCGAGACCTACACCTGGGAAACCGATCTCGGCGTCGCCGCGCCGATGGGCATCAGCAGCCGCCGGATACTGCGGCGAGAGGCGACCGGCGTGGTCGGCGCCATCACGCCGTGGAACTTCCCGCACCAGATCAATTTCGCCAAGCTGGGTCCGGCACTGGCGGCAGGCAATACCGTCGTGCTCAAGCCAGCGCCGGACACCCCGTGGTGCGCGTCAGCGGTCGGCCGGATCATCGCCGAGCACACCGATATCCCGGCCGGCGTGGTGAACATCGTGACCTCCGATGATCACAGTCTCGGCGCACAGCTGAGCTCGGACCCGCGCGTCGACATGGTGAGCTTCACCGGTTCCACCGCCACCGGTCGCGCCGTGATGACGGCCGCCGCTGCCACCATCAAGAAGACCTTCCTCGAACTCGGCGGTAAATCGGCGGCCATCGTGCTCGACGACGCCGACATCGGCGCGGCCGTCGGCGTCACCGCCTTCTCGGTGTGTGTGCACGCCGGACAGGGCTGTGCGCTGACCACCAGGCTGCTGGTTCCCCGCGCTGCCTACGAGCAGGCCGTCCAGATCGCCGCGACCACCATGGGCGGCATCGTCCCCGGTGATCCGTCCGCGCCCGGCACCGTCTGCGGGCCGCTCATCTCGGCCCGGCAGCGCGAGCGGGTGGAACGCTATCTGGCGATCGCCCGCGACGAGGGCGGGCGCATCGTGACCGGTGGTGGCCGCCCGGCCGGACGCGACCGCGGCTACTTCATCGAACCGACGCTCATCGCCGACGTCGCCGCCGACTCCACCATCGCCACCGAAGAGATCTTCGGCCCGGTGCTCGTGGTGATCCCCTACGACGGCGACGACGACGCCATCCGCCTGGCCAACGACTCCCCCTACGGCCTATCCGGTGCGGTGTGGGGCACCGATCCGGACCGCATCCGCCGCGTCACCGACGGCGTACGCACCGGAACCCTCGGCGTCAACGGCGGCATCTGGTACTCCGCCGACGCACCGTTCGGCGGTTACAAGCAGTCCGGGATCGGGCGTGAAATGGGCGTGGCGGGCTTCGAGGAATACCTGGAAACCAAGCTCATCGCCACCGCCGAACCCAGCTGACCGCCACCATCACCTATCAGGAGCACCCATCATGGTCCGTTTCACCGGAAAGTCGGCCATCGTCACCGGAGCCGCGCGTGGCATCGGTGCCGCCTACGCGCAGGCCCTGGCCGCCGAGGGGGCCAATGTCGTGGTCGCCGACCGCAATACCGAACTCGGCACGGCGGTCGCGGAAAAGATCGTGGCCGACGGCGGCTCGGCGGTCTTCGCCGAGGTCGACGTCTCCGACCCCGAATCCGCCACGGCGCTGGCCGATTTCACGGTCGCCGAATTCGGCGGCATCGATCACCTGGTCAACAATGCCGCCATCTACGGCGACATGAAGCTGGATCTGCTGCTCACCGTGCCGTGGGACTACTACCAGCGGTTCATGAACGTCAACCTCAACGGCGCGCTGATCATGACGCGCGCGGTCTGGCAGCACATGGCCGCCCGCGGCGGCGGGTCGATCGTCAACCAGTCCTCCACCGCGGCCTGGGTGTACTCCG
Organism: Nocardia cyriacigeorgica NBRC 100375; assembly: GCF_000308555.1. GTDB lineage: Bacteria > Actinomycetota > Actinomycetes > Mycobacteriales > Mycobacteriaceae > Nocardia > Nocardia cyriacigeorgica. The sequence goes on from NZ_BAFY01000199.1 coordinate 39,693, forward strand.
GGTTCTACGGGCTGGCGAAGGTCGGCATCAACGGACTGACCCAGCAGCTGGCCTTCGAGCTCGGTGGTTCGAAGATCCGAATCAATGCCATCGCGCCAGGACCTATTGATACCGAAGCCACCAAAACGGTGACGCCGGGTGTCATCGTCGAGGACATGATCAAGCGGCTGCCGCTCAAGCGGATGGGTACCCCGGAAGATCTGGTCGGCGCCTGCCTGTACCTGCTGTCGGACGAGGCGAGCTGGGTCACCGGGCAGATCTTCAATGTCGATGGCGGGCAGGTGTTCCGGTCGTGAACGCCACGGCGGACGGCGCCAGGATCGGCTTCATCGGCCTGGGGAGCATGGGCGCCCCGATGGCGAAGCGGCTGCTCGAATGGCCGGGCGGGCTCACCGTCTGCGATACCCGCGCCGAGGCGGTGGCGCCGTTCACCGACGCCGGCGCCGAATCCGCGTCCTCGGCCGCCGAACTCGCGGCCAAGTGCGCGGTGATCTCGGTGGTCGTGGTCGACGACGGACAGGTTCGCCAGGTGGTGACCGGTCCGGGCGGACTGTTGGAGACCGCGGCGCCCGGCACCGTCGTCGCGGTGCACTCCACGATCAGCGATTCGACGGCGGTCGAACTGGCCGCCCGGTGCGCCGAGCGCGGGGTGGAACTGGTCGACGCGCCCGTCAGCGGTGGCGCGCCGGGCGCGAACCGGGGTGCGCTGGCGGTGATGGTCGGCGGCAGCGAGGCCGCCTTCGCCCGGGTGCGCGAACCATTCGGTTGTTTCGGCGACCTCATCGTGCACGCGGGGCCGGTGGGCGCGGGCACCCGAATGAAGCTGGCCCGCAACCTGGTTCATTTCGTCGCCTTCACCGCGGCCACCGAGGCCCAGCGACTGGCCGAGGCGGCCGGACTCGATATCACCACCCTCGGCAAGGTGGTCCGCCATTCCGATGCCGTGACCGGCGGGCCCGGCGCGATCATGCTGCGCGAGCGCACCGGTCCGATCGCCGAGGGCGACTTCTGGCTGCCGATCATGGGTCACGTGCGCGATCTCGGCGACAAGGATCTGGCCTTGGCGCTGGATCTCGGCCGCCGCCTCGGCATCGACCTGCCGCTGGCCGCGCTGGCTCGCGAGCATCTCGGGCCGGGTCTGGGAGTACCACGAGCCGCCGCGCTCGATGAGCAGACCGAGCAGGACAGCCGATGAGCTCGACAGCGATTCACGCGCCCGCGCCATCGGACGCCGCGGCCCCCGCCGAAGAGGAGATGAGCAGATGAACGAGCCGACCACCGACGCGACCGAACCCACGCTGCGCGAACGCGGCCTGGCGAAGATGGAGGAGGTGTACGGCACCCCGTTCCAGGACTATCCCAGCGATCATTTCGCGATGACGGCCGATCACCTGTTCGCCAACGTCTGGTCCAGGCCCGGATTGAGCATCCGCGACCGCAGGCTGGTGCTGCTCGGCGCGCTCACCGCCCAGGGCCTGATGGACACCGCGGCCATCCAGATCGGCGCGGCCCTGCGCAACGGAGAACTCACCGAGGAGGAACTGCACGAGATCGCGCTGTTCCTGTGCCACTACATCGGCTGGCCGACCGGAAGCAAGTTCGACATCTCGGTCACCACGATCGTGGGCCAGCAGAAGAAGGCCGCGCGGGACAAGCAGAAACGGCAGGACTCATCCGCCGAACCGCCGACGTCATGAGACTGCCGCGCCGCGACCTCGCGCCACACAGTGGGACAAGCCCTGGACACGCGGCGGCCAAGCCAACACGATGGCTCGCATCGCCACTCGCGACCTCGGTGCGCACCCTTCCGGCCTGCGCGGACACAGATTTTGTGAGGAGTACACAGCATGGCTGAATCGACACCGACCACCGTCCGCCCGCTGCCGGTGACGGAGGTGGCGAGCTGGGATCACGCGGCCGACGTCGTCGTCGCCGGGTACGGCATCGCCGGGGTCTGCGCCGCCATCGAGGCCGCGCGGGCCGGGGCGAGCGTGCTGATCCTGGAACGCACCGGCGGCTGGGGTGGGGCCGCCGCGCTGGCCGGCGGGTTCATCTACCTCGGCGGCGGCACCCCGTTGCAGCGGGCGCTCGGCTTCGACGACACCCCGGAGAACATGGCAAAATTCCTGCTCGCCGCGCTCGGGCCGGGTGCGGATCGGGACAAGATCGTCGACTACTGCGAGGGCAGCGTCGAACACTACGAGTGGCTGGTGGCCAACGGGGTGCCGTTCCGTGAGGCGTTCTGGGCCGAACCCGGCTGGGAGCCGCCGCACGACGAGGGGCTGATGTACACCGGCGGGGAGAACGCGGCGCCGTTCAACACCATCGCCGAACCCGCCCCGCGCGGCCATGTACCGCAGATGGCCGATAAGCGCACCGGCGAGAAGGGCGGCGGCTACATGCTGATGAAGCCGCTGGCCGAGACCGCCGAAAAGCTCGGCGTCGGCGTCGAATACGACATGCGGATCCAGCGCCTGGTGGTCGACGGCGAGCGGGTCGTCGGTGTGATCGCCAAACGCTACGGCGAACAGGTCGCGATCCGAGCCGAGCGCGGTGTGGTGCTTGCCACCGGTAGCTTCGCCTACCAGCAGCAGATGATCGAGGGGTACGCACCGCGGTTGATCGGCCGGCCCGCCGCCGCCATCGAGGAACACGACGGCATCGGCATCCGGGTGGCCCAGGCCCTCGGCGCCGAACTGGCCCATATGGACGCCACCGAGGTCGCGTTCTTCGGCGATCCGCAGATGCTCGCGCGCGGCATCCTCGTCAACGGGCGTGGTCAGCGCTACATCGCCGAGGACACCTACCCCGGCCGCATCGGCCAGGCCACCCTGATCCAGCAGGACAATCAGGCCTATCTGATCATCGGCGAGGCCGCCTACGAACAGGCGCTGACCACCGAGACGTCCACGCCGTTCTTCCGCCAACCACCCACCTGGGCCGCGGAATCGGTCGCCGAACTCGAATCCGAGATCGGGCTGCCCGCAGGCGCGCTCACCTCGACGGTGGAGGTGTACAACCGGCATGCCGCCGAGGGTGCCGATCCGCTGCTCGGGAAGAAACCGGAGTGGGTGACGCCGATCGAGGGTGCCGTCGCGGGCTTCGATATGCGCGGATTCACGGCGGGATTCACCCTCGGCGGACTGCGCACCGACCTGGACAGCCGGGTGCTGCACGTCGACGGACAACCCATCGCGGGCCTGTACGCGGCCGGGCGCTGCACCTCCGGGATCTGCGCGGGCGGCTACGTCAGCGGGGCCTCGCTCGGCGACGGCAGCTTCTACGGGCGCCGCGCGGGCATCGCCGCGGCCAAGAGCTGAGAATGTAGTATCCAGACACATGTCCGAAGGCGATTCCATCATCCTCGAGGCGACCCGGCGCCGCCTCACCGAGAAGCAGGCCGACACCGTCGACAAGCTGACCAAGGCGGCGGTGGAGGTACTCGCGCGCGAAGGATTCGCGGGGATGACCATCCGGATGGTCGCCGCGGCGGCCGGGGTCGGCACGGCCACCGCCTACACCTACTTCTCGTCCAAGGAACATCTGGTCGCCGAGATCTTCTGGCGGCGGCTGGCGGCCTCACCGTCGCCGGTCAGCGACGACCCCGACCCCAAGGTCCGGGTGGTCGCCGAACTGCGCAATATCGCCATGCTCGTCGCCGACGAGCAGCAGGTGTCGGGCGCGGTGACCAGCGCGCTGCTGGGCCGCGACCCCGATGTGGCGCACCTGCGCGGGCGGATCGGCAGCGAGATCCGCAAACGAATCGTGCGCGCGCTGGGGCCCGACGCCGATGACGACGTCGTCGAATCGCTGGAACTGCTCTACGCGGGCGCCCTGGTGCGCGCGGGCATGGGATACGGCTCCTACTCCGAAATCGCCGACCGCATCGAGAAATCCGCGCTGCTCATCCTGGGCTGAGCCGACCCGACCTGAACGGAAACCGCTGTGCCGACCACACGCCCACCCAAGCTCGATTCACCGCTGGTGCCCAAGTTCATCAAACTCATGTCGCGCGCGCATGTGTGGCTGTACAAGCGCAGCGGCGGCCGGATCGGCAAGAACTGGCGGATCGGGGCCGCGTTCCGCAAACCCGCGCCCAATCTGCTGCTCGAACATCGAGGACGCAAGTCCGGCAAGCTGTTCACCACACCGCTGGTGTACCTGGTCGACGGCGCGAATCTGGTGGTGGTCGCCTCCCAGGGCGGGCTGCCGAACAATCCGCAGTGGTACCACAATCTGGTCGCCGATCCCGAGGCCGCGGTGCAGATCGGCACCGAACGCCGGCTGGTGCGAGCGCACGTCGCCGACGACGCCGAGCGAGCCCGGTTGTGGCCGAAGCTGGTCGACCTGTACGCCGATTTCGACAGCTACCAGTCGTGGACCGACCGAAAGATTCCGGTGGTCGTCCTCGAACCCCGGTAATTCGGCCGAGCTGGGCGAGAAATCCGACCGTAGTCGGATCTATGCGGCCCGTTCACCCGATAGCGTGGACTACGACGTCGACAGAAGGGGCGGGTTCATCGATGAGCACGAGAACGGTCGCGCGGCAGTGCACGCTGTGTGAGGCGCACTGCGGAATTCTGGTCACGGTCGAAGACGAACGCGTCACCCGTATCGAGGGCAATCGCGAGGACGTGCTGTCCAAGGGCTACATCTGCCCGAAAGCCACCGCGATGGGCGGGCTACACCACGATCCGGACCGACTACGCACGCCGGTGCGCCGCATCGGCGAACGCTTCGAGCCGATCGGCTGGGACGAGGCGTTCAACGAGATCGGGCAGCGGCTACGCGCGATTCGCTCCGCCCATGGGCCGAGCGCCATCGGCATGTACATGGGCAACCCGGCCGCGCACAGCACCTCCGTGCTCTACGGCGGGCTGTTGCGCGCGGCCCTGATGACCAGGAACTTCTTCTCCGCCTCCTCGATCGACCAATTCCCGCAGGAATTCACCGCCTGGCGGATGTTCGGCTCCAACGCGCTGATGCCGGTCGCCGATATCGACCGCACCGACCGGCTGGTGATCCTCGGCGCCAACCCGGCGGTCTCGAACGGCTCCATCACCACCATGCCCGGCGCGAAACAGCGGATCCGCGATGTGCGCGCCCGCGGCGGCAGCGTCGTCGTCATCGACCCCCGACGCACCGAAACCGCGCGGCTGGCCGACGAACACGTCGCCGTCGCACCGGGCGGAGACGTGTATCTGCTGCTCGGCATGCTGCACGTGCTGGTCACCGAAGAGCTCTGTGACCAGCGCGCGGTGCGCGAACAATGCGCGGGCTGGGAACGGTTGCGCCGCTTGGTCGCCGGCACCACACCGGAATCCATGGCGCCGCACGCGGGCGTCGACGCCGAGACGATTCGGCGCCTGGCCCGCGACCATGCGGCCGCGCCGTCGGCGGTGCTCTACGCCAGGATCGGGGTGTGCCAGCAGGTGACCGGCACGCTGACGCACTGGCTGGTCAACACGATCAACGCGGTCACCGGCAACCTCGACCGGGCCGGCGGCCAGATGTTCGGCACCCCACCGGTCGACGCCGCTCGCTACGCGAAATACCTGCCGATGGGCCACGGCGCGTGGACCGACCGCACCGGCGCGCACAAGTCCTTCCGCAGCGAGCTACCCGTCGGCGTGCTGGCCGACGAAATCCTCACCGAGGGCCCTGGCCAGATCAAGGCGATGATCACCTACGCCGGGAATCCGGTGCTGTCCACTCCGCAGGGCGGGCGCTTGGAAGCGGCCCTGTCCTCGCTCGATTTCTATGTCGCCGTGGACATGTACATCACCGAGACCACGCGTCACGCCGACATCATCCTGCCGCCGGTGTCACCGCTGGAACGCGAGGAACTCAACATCCTGTTCCCGGTGTTCAGCGTGCGCAACAACGCTCGCTACGACGCCAAGGTGTTCGAGCCGCCCGCCGACGCCATGGAGGACTGGCAGATCCTGGCTCGGCTGATCACCGAGGTGGTGCCGCTGCCTGTCCGCCGGGTCACCGGGCGGGCCGTGAACGCGGTATTCGCGCAACTGAGTCCGCAACGCATGATTGCCGGTGCGGTCGCGACGGGCCCGTACGGTGTGCTGCGCAAAGGCCGTAAGGGGTTGACCGTCAAGCGGATCCGCGAGGCCGCGGGTGGCATCGACCTGGGCCCCTTGCGGCCGCGACTGCCCGAACTGATCGGCACCCGCGACCGCAAGGTGCAGCTCGCGCCGCCCGACTTCCTGCGCGCCATCACCTCCGTCCTCGACGATGCCGCGGCCGGTCGGGCATTGACCGCCCCCGGCGAAGGCTTCGACCTCAAACTCATCGGCCGCCGCCACCTGCGCAGCAACAACTCCTGGCTGCACAACATCCCCACGATGATGAAGGGCCGCGACCGCTGCACCGTGCTCATGCACCCCGTCGACGCCACCGAACGCGGTCTCGCCGAGGGTGATTCGGCCACCGTCGCCTCCCCCGTCGGCGCGATCACCCTGCCGGTCGAGATCAGCGACGACATCCGCCGCGGCGTCGTCGCCATCCCGCACGGCTGGGGCCACGGCGCACCCGGCGTCGGCTGGAGTGTGGCCGCCGCCCAGCCCGGCGTCAACGTGAACCTGCTGCACGACCCATCGCTCACCGACCCGCTCTCGGGCGCGGCGGCGGTGAACAACACGTGGGTGCGGGTGAGCGCGGTGACGACGGACCCGGCCGCGACGGCGGCGGTGACGTTTACCGCGGCGCCCTGACCGCCATTCGGCCACCACCATCTGAGCGCCGGGATCCGAAGCGGCCGGGGCGTCGACCGCGTCCAGTGGATCTTCACCCGAATGACGCGCCGGGGTAATCCCGGCGCGCCACGCAGATTCGCGCGGGGGGCGCGTTCAGCCCCGAGAACCACCCAGGCTCACCGGAATGGACAGCGGGCCGATGGTGAAGAAGGACGGGGCGTGTGGGACGTCGTCCGGATCGATGGCCAGGGTCAGGTCCGGGAACCGTCGATACAGCGATTCCAGGGCGAGCCTGCCCTCCAGTCGTGCGAGCGGCGCACCTATGCAGTAGCGCGGGCCATGTCCGAATCCCAGGTGCCCGCCCTGCGGCCGGGTGATGTCGAACTGATTCGCGGTATCTCCGTGCTGCGCCGGATCGACCCCGGCAGCCTGGTAGACCACGCCCACCGCGCTTCCCTTGGGAATCGGCACGCCGGCAATGGTCACATCGTCGAGGGTGAACCGGAAACTCGTCATCATCACCGAGTGCCGGTAGCGCAGCGTCTCCTCGACCACCTCGGCCCACCGACCCTGCGCCTTCGTCACCGCGAGCTGATCGGGATGCTGCGACAGCGCGAGCACGGCGTTGCCGAGCAGATACACCGTCGTCTCGTGCCCCGCAATGAGCATCAGCCACAGCACCGCGACCAGTTCGTCGGTGGTGAGCCGCTCCCCGTCGTCGCGGGCGCGGACGAGATCGGTGGTGAGGTCGTCCCCGGGCACGTTCTCCTTGCGCCGCACCAACTCGTACAGATACCCACGCAGCGCGACCTGAGTGTCGAACGCCTCCTCGGGCGTGGCGTTCTGCGACAGCGAGGCCAGCGTCCACCGCCGCAGTTGCGCCCGCTCCGACTCCGGCACCCCGAACAGTTCACTGATCACGGCCATCGGCAGCGCGTCGCAGAAGGCGGGCACCAGATCGACCCCGTCTCCGGCCCGCTCGACCTCGTCCAGTAGCGCGTCGATGAGCTGCTGGATGCGTGGTTCCAGCGCGCGCACCCGCGCGGGTGTGAAGCCCTTGCCGACCAGGCCGCGCAACCGGCGGTGGTCCGCACCATCCTTGGTGGACAGGTGGTCGCCCTGGACGATGGCCCGGAACGGCCAGTCCTCGGGAATCGATCCGTCATAGAGCGCGGGCCAGTGCTTCGGGTCGCGAGCGAAGGTCTTGTTGTCGCCGGCCAGGATCTCCTCGACCGCCTTGTGCGTCAGCGCCAGATAGGCGGGCACCCCGCCGGGAAATTCGACTTCGACAACGGGAGCGATCCTCTGTAGCCGGCGGCAGGTGTCGAGTGGTCGTTCGTCGGCGGTGGGAAAAGCAGGCAGGCTCGTCATGGCTGTGGCCCTTCGAGACAGCGCGACCTATACGGCGCGTGGTCGATGAAATACCTTGCGCCGTTTATCTTCTCAGAGTTCGCGCGCGCGTCGCCCGGACGTTTGCCACGGTTGGCAAACGCTTATCGCCGACCCGCAGAACGTCTTTCGCCCCCGACCGGTGCCCAGATCAGGACTCGGTGCCCGCCGAGGCCGGGACATTCGCGCGCTCGGCGCCCAGCGTGGTGTCGGGCCCGTGCCCGGTGTGCACCACCGTCTCGTCCGGCAAAGCGAACAACCGGTCGTTGATCGAGGCCAGGATGGTCGGGTAGTCCGAGTACGAGCGGCCGGTGGCGCCCGGTCCACCCTCGAAAAGGGTGTCGCCGCTGAACAATTCACCGAGCTCGGGCAGGTGGAGGCAGCAGGAACCCGGGGAATGGCCGGGGGTGTGCAGCACCTCGAGCTGCGCGGTGCCCGCTTCGAGCCGCTGCCCGTCGCCGAGCGCGGTGTATTCGAGGCCCGGATGGGTCTGCTGCCACAGCACGTCGTCGGCGGGGTGCAGGTAGATCGGCGCGCCGGTGGCGGCCGACAGCTGCGGGGCGACGGTGACGTGGTCGTTGTGGGCGTGGGTGCAGACGATCGCGGTGACGCGCCTGCCCGCCACCGCGTCCAGGATCGGGCGGGCGTCGTGGGCGGCGTCGATGATCAGGACCTCGGTGTCGTCACCGACCAGCCAGATGTTGTTGTCCACATCCCAGCAGCCGCCGTCCAGGCAGAACTGGCCCGAGGTGACGATGCGCTCCACCCGGGTCACAGCACGACCACCGAACGCAGCACCTTGCCGCCGTGCATGGTGTGGAACGCCTCTTCCACCGCGTCGAGCCCGATCCGTTCGGTGACGAACTTCTCCAGCGGCAACCGGCCCTGCCGGTACAGCTCGATCAGCGTGGGGAAATCACGTTCGGGCAGGCAGTCGCCGTACCAGGAAGATTTGAGCGCACCACCGCGGCTGAAGAAATCGATCAGCGGCATCTCGAGGGTCATATCGGGAGTCGGCACACCGACGAGGACCACGGTGCCCGCCAGGTCGCGGGCATAGAACGCCTGCTTCCAGGTTTCCGGGCGGCCGACCGCGTCGATCACCACGTCGGCGCCGAAACCGCCGGTGAGTTCCTGGATTTCGGCGACCGCGTCGGCGGTGGAGGCGTCGATGGTGTGGGTGGCGCCGAGTTCACGGGCGGCGTCGAGCTTGCTCGGGTCGCGGTCGACGGCGATGATCGTGGTCGCCCCGGCCAGCCGGGCGCCCGCGATCGCGGCATCGCCCACGCCACCGCAGCCGATGACGGCCACCGAATCACCACGGCCCACATTGCCGGTGTTCATCGCCGCTCCCAGCCCCGCCATCACGCCGCAGCCGAGCAAGCCGGCGACCGCCGGATCGGTGTCCGGCTCGACCTTCGTGCACTGACCCTCGTGCACCAGCGTCTTGTCCGCGAACGCTCCGATGCCGAGGGCCGGGGTCAGGGCGGTGCCGTCCTCGAGCGTCATCGGCGTGCTGGCATTGAAGGTGTCGAAGCAGTACCAGGGCCGCCCGCGCTTACACGCTCGACACTGCCCGCAGACCGCGCGCCAGTTCAGCACGACGAAGTCGCCCACCTCGACATGCGTGACGGCCTCCCCTACCGTCTCCACGATGCCCGCCGCCTCGTGTCCGAGCAGGAACGGGAACTCGTCGTTGATGCCACCCTCGCGATAGGTCAGGTCGGTGTGGCACACCCCGCACGCCTGCACCCGCACCACGACATCGTTGGGCCCCGGGTCCGGGATCACGACCGTGACGAGTTCCACCGGAGCACCCGATCGACGGGCGATGACACCTCGGACGTTCTGCGGCACGATCTCTCCTCTCTGCGCGCGTGGCCCGGGCGGGCTACAACTCTCACCGTAGCCGGGCGTATGGGTGGAACGCGCCTGCCCACGCCCCGAGTCCCGCTGACCGGAACGCCGCCCGGACAGGTGTCCATCAGCGTAGCCGGACCCGCAGGGGCAGGCTCGCGTGCCTGCGGACCATCAGGCTGGGCACCCACCGCGGCGGGGCATCGTCCACCAGCCCGAATCCGGTGGTGCGCTCGAGCAGCGTGGTGATCGCGGCCAGGGCTTCCATCCGGGCCAGGGCCGCGCCGATGCAGAAGTGCGCGCCCTTGCCGAACGCGAGGGTGGTGCGGCCGGAGCGGTCCACATCGACGATGTCCGGATCGGTGAAGGTGCCCGGGTCGCGGTTGGCCGCGCCCCACATCAGCAACAGATGACCGCCCGCCGGCAGCGCCACCCCGCCGAGCGTGGTCTCCCGGGTGATGTGGCGATGGTGTCCGCGAAACGGCGACTCCACCCGCGCCACTTCCTCGAGGAAGGCCGGGATCGCGGCGGTATCGGCGCGCAACCGATCCTGTATGCCCGGATGCTCGGCCAGGATCCGCGCCGCATTCGCGATCAGCCCGGCCGTCGACTCGCCGCCCGCGCCGACGAGCTGCACCAGGATCAGTACGGCGACGTCGGGTTCGAGCTCACCGCGTCGGCACGCCGAGGCGAGTACGTCCAGCAGCCCGGTCCCGGTGCCATCGGGCCTCGCGAGGGCGCGGGCGAACTGATCATGCAGGTATCCGGCAAGTTCGGCGGCGGAACCGACCAACGCGGGCAGCCGTCCCTCGGCGACGATGCCGCCGAGCATCTCGGTGGCGTCGTAGGCCCAGCCGAGTAATTGCGGCACGTCCTGCGACGGCACTCCGATGATGTCGGCGACCACCCCGAGCGGCAGCCGGTCTGCCAGCCCGGTGGCGATGTCGATGCGGTCACCGCGCAGCTCTTCGCGCCAGAGCCGGTCGACGAGGTCCCGCACCAGCTGCCCGAGGCCGCGTACGCGCTTGCCGATGTACGGGAAGACCAGCTTGCGATGCGCGGCGTGCACCGGATCGTCGGCCGTGGCCAGGACGTGAACGGCCTGACCGCCGCCGTCCATATCGAAGACCAGCGGCGGGCCCTCCGGCTGGTGGATCATCACCCCGGTCAAGTTCGAGGAGAAGTCCTCGACTCGGCTGGCGGCCTCGGTCACCAGGTCCCAGGACGTCACCAGGAAAAAGTCGGTCCCCGGGACCCGCCATACCGGCGACTGCTCGCGCAACATCCGGTACATCGGGTATGGGTCGTCCAGATTCGCCGGGTCGAAGATGTCGATACCGCTCGGTGCCACCACTGTGCACTCCCGTCTCGCTGCCGTTACCACGCTCGACGCTGCGCTGCCGCCGATACTCAGGTCAACAGGGGTCTCGGGGCGAGACGAGCGGCAGGGGTTCCCGGTGGAGATGCCGTCGACATTCGGCTGATGACATCGAAATATGGGGTACACAAACTGTGGAAGTTGTCTCATGCTGAGACGACATCCGACCTCAGGAGGCGACGGCATGGCTCAGCACCGCCGAGACTGGCTCGCCGGTGGCGACCGCCGCGCGGCCGCTGTCGCACGCATCGAAGCGGCCGCCACCGAATTGTTCCTCGAACGCGGGATCGACGACGTCGGCGTCGACGAGGTAGCCGCACGGGCCGGCTGCTCGCGCGCCACGTTGTACCGGCATGTCGGCGGGAAAGCCGCGCTCGTCGACGCCGTCCTGGCCAGGTCGGCGGTCACCGTCAGCGAACGGGTCGCGGCAGCGGTAGCACCGCATGCCGGGCCCCGCCGGGTAGTGGAAGCGATCCTGGCGTCGGTCGCGGCCATCCGCGCCGACCCGGTGCTGTCGCGCTGGCTGGCGACCCGCTCCGCCGCGGGCGACGGCTATCTGACCGCCTCGCCGGTGCTGTCGCGCATCGCGGCCACCCTCACCCGCACCGCCGACGACGAGGCCGCTCAATGGATCGTCCGCGTCGTGCTGTCACTGCTCACCTGGCCGCTCCCGGACGCGGCCACCGAACGCCGCTTGGTCCAGCGTTTCGTCGCCCCGGGTTTCGCTGCCCGTCCGTGAGGCCTGGGTGGGTTCGGCCCGCGGCCTTCGTGTCCTGCCCGCGCATCGGCCGGGCGACCGCTAGCCGGGACGGGAGATGGCTACAGCAGGCCCCAGGCCTGCAACAGGTACGTCACGTTGGCGGCCAGCGATGTGACGGTGTTCGCCAGGTTCAGCGCCGACGATCCGAGATCGATGATGTTCACGTCTTCCTCCTCATGCGGCCCGACCCGCTACCCACCGTAGTGACGGTGCAAACCGGTGGCATCCGCCTATCGGATGAATCACGGCGCGACCTGAGACCGATCTCTGCTCGCGTCGACGGCCCGGCCGCCGACGGACATGCTCCAGAACTCGGCGTAGCGACCGCCCTCGCGCAATAGCTCGGCATGGGTCCCCGCCTCCACGATCCGGCCCTCGTCGAGGAAGACGACCTGGTCGGCGGTGCGCACGGTGTGCAGGCGATGGGCCACCAGCACCACCGTGCGCCCGGCCATCAGGCGTTCGATGCCTCGGTGGACGGCGGCGTCGTTGGCCGGATCCAGGGCCGAGGTCACCTCGTCGAGCAGCACGATGGGCGCGTTCTTCAGCAGCGCGCGGGCAATGGAGACGCGCTGACGTTCACCACCGGAGAGCCGGGCGCCGCCTTCGCCGACGTCGGCGCGCCAGCCGCCGGGTAGTCGTTCGATCACCTCGTCCAGCTGCGCCGCGCTCGCGGCGGCGCGAACTTCGGCGTCGGTGGCTTCGGGCCTGCCGAGCCGGATGTTGTCTTCGATGGTGCCGTCGAAAAGATAGACGTCCTGGAAGACGACGGCGATCTGCGCCATCAGGGTGGCGGTGCCGATATCGCGGACGTCGACACCGCCGACTCGGACAGCACCCGAGTGCACATCGTGGAAGCGCGCGATCAGGTGCAGCAAGGTGCTCTTACCCGCTCCGGACGGCCCGACGATGGCCACCCGGCGGCCCTGCGGCACGGTCAGATTCAGCTCGTCGATCACCGTGCGGGCGCCACGACGGAAGGTGACCGCGTCGAACTCCAGATCATGACCGTTCGGCTGAAGCGGTTGGGCAGGCTCCGGCAGCGGCTCGGTGCGCAGGAGCGCGTCGAGCCGGACGAGTTGGGCCCGCGCACTGCGGAGTTTCCCGCCGATGTCGGCCAGCGCGAGCACGGGGTCGGCGCAACGGGCCGCGAGCACGAGGATCGCGAGAACCTCGGCGGCGCCGAGGGATCCGCCCACGGCGAGGTAGGCCCCGAGAGCCAGCAGCGCGGTGAACATCGCTTGGACAGCGAGAGTGAGCCCGACGACGCCGGGCAGGGCCGACAGCGCCGAGCGACGGGAGGCGCGTTCGATGCCGCGCAGCGCGTCGTCGAGCAGACCGAACCGCTCGGTGGTGCGCCCGCCCGCCCGCAGCACGGGTTGCGCCTGGAGGTATTCGATGACACGCCCGGCTGCCTGCTGGTCGCGGTCGTGGCGTTCGGCGTCGGCGGCTGCCATCGCCGGTGCGGTCCTGGACTGGATCGCCGCCACGAGCGGCACGGCGATCAGCGCGGCCAGGCCGAGCCGCCAGTCGACGACGGTGATGACGACGACGATCGTCAGCGGCGTCACGATCGCGGCGATGAACGGCGCGAGCAGGTGCGCGATCACACTCATCGCTTCCAGCACACCCCGGCTGGCCAGCACCGATACCTCGCCGACCCGGTCACGGCCGTACCAGCCGATCGGCAGCCGGGCCAGATGATCGCCGAGCCGGTGATAGGTGCCGCGCAGCAGCGTGGTGCCGGCCCGGAAACCGGCCAGATCGCTGAGATAGCGCAGCACGGCGTAGCCGGCAACGGCGGCGGCGAATACCGCGAGCCACGGCCGGGCGGCGCCCGGATCGCTTCCGAGCAACTCCCGCAGCACCGGGACCATGAAGGCATAGGAGGCACCTTCGGCGATCGCGGTGACGGTCATCAGAACCACGGCCCGTCGCACCGGACCCGCGTACCGTTGCCCGAGCACGCGCAGCAGCAGGGCGATCATGACAGTTCAACTCCTCGATGTGTGCGCCAGAACTCGGCGAATGGGCCGTTACCGGCCAGTAGTCGCGCGGGCGCGCCGCGCTCGACGATCTCGCCGTCACGCAGCAGGACGACGGTGTCGGCGTCGGCGATGGTCTCCATCCGGTGGGCGATGATCAGCAGGGTCCGCTGCCCGCGCAGATTGGTCAGGGTCTCGCGTACCGCGTGTTCGGTCAGCGGGTCGGCGAACGCCGTGGCCTCGTCCAACACGAGAATCGGCGTGTCCGCCAGCAGCGCACGGGCGAGCGCCAGTCGCTGCGATTCGCCGCCGGACAGTCCGGCGTCGACTCCGAGCACCGTGTCGTAACCGTGTGGCAGCTCGAGAATTCGCTGGTGAATGTTCGCGAGCCGGGCGGCCCGGACGACCTGCCCGCGGTCGGCGTGCGGCACGGCAAGCGCGATATTGTCGGCCACCGAGGCGCGCAGCAGTCGCACATCCTGGAAGACGAACGACACCGTCCGGTAGAGCGCGTGGCTGTCGATCTCTCGCAGGTCGACTCCGCCGAGGGTGATGGTGCCGTGGGTCGGATCGAAGAACCGCGGAAGCAGCTGCACCAGAGTGGATTTGCCACTGCCGGACGGTCCGGTGAGCGCGGTGACCGTTCCCGGTTCGAGCACCAGGTCGATGCCGCGCAGCACCTCACGGCCGGCGTCGTAGGCGAATCCGACATCGCGCAGCCGCACCCGATGGCCGCGTGGCGCGACCGGATGCGCGGGTTCCGGCAGCGGCTCGACGTCGAGCACATCGCGAATCCTGCCGACCGCACGGCCGGCTGCCTGCAAGTCGTCGAATCCGTGGCCGAGTGCGGCGACCGGTGCGGTCAGGCCGAGCCCGAGCAGCAGGAACGGCAGCAGATCCGCGGCCGTCAGGCTGCCACCGGCGATCAGAGCCGCGCCGCCGGTCAACACCACCAGCAGCACGAACGGCGGCGACAACGCCAGCTGCATCCCGGCGGCGATCGGGGAAATACCGCGCACCCAGCGCACAAAGGTTTCGGCGAAATCGTCGACCGCCGTGCGGAACCGGCGATGCGCGCGGTCACCCCCGCCGAAGGCCTTGACCACCGCGATGCCCTGCACGAACTCCACCGCGGTGTCGGCGATACGTCCCATCGCCGCATCGACCTCGCGCTGTTCACGTTGCCGGGCCGGGGTCATCATCAACGGAACCAGCGCCACCGCCAGCAGCACCGGGATCAGCGTGATCAGGGTGAGCCGCCAGTCGACGGTGAGTAGATACAGCAGCGACACCAGCGGCACCACGAACGCCGACGCCAGCTCGCCGGGCGCATGGGCGATGAACGGATGCACCGCGCTCACATCCTCGCCGACCACCTTGGCCAGCTCGCCGGTGCGGCGCCGGGCGAGCAGGCCCATCGGCACGCGGCCCAGATGGGCGGCCAGCTGCCGGCGCAGCGACAGCTGCACCCGGCCGTCGAGGACGTGCCCGAGTCCGGACGAGGCGCCCGTGAACAACAGCCGGACGAACAGGCCCGCGGCCCCGAGGAGCACCGCCGTCCAGACCCGGCCGTCATCGATCGGGCCGGGAGACAGCAGAACCCGGCCCAACTCCACAACGGCCAGCAGCGGCGCCAGTCCGGCAACCGCTCCGACGACTTGCAGACCGATCACGGCGGCGAATCCCCGGGCGTGCGGGCGCAGCAACGCAGCGACCGAGGTGTGGTCGGTGCGGGTGGCGGATGGTGCGGACAGTGCGGGCGTGATGTCGGTGTCAGTCGCGGTCATGTCGGCCCCCTCGCGTAGCGGGTTCGGATAACGGCCGAAGCGGGGCGTGGTGGCCGAGTCGGTGCATGGCACGAGTCCTTCTTGGCGAGGGCGTAGCGGCGACGGCAGCGCGGGCCGCCGCGTTTCAGAGAGTCACTTTCTCTAGATAGTGACTGTACGATTCCGTTTACAGACAGTCAATGTCTGAAAGACAGTCCGATGCTTCAGACAGTTACTTGCTGATACTGTGACCGCATGAGCGGACTTCGCGAACGCTGGCGCGTCAAGGCGATGCACACCATCCAGGAACGAGCCCTCGACCTGTTCGACGAGAAGGGCTTCGGCGCCGTCACCATCGACGAAATCGCGGCGGCCGCCGAAGTGTCGGCCTCGACGGTCTATCGCCTCTTCGGCACGAAAGAAGGGATCATCGTCGCCGACGAATTCGACACGCTCAGCGCGGAGGAGATCGAGAAAATGGTGGATCCGCGCGATCCCATCGGCAGCCTGCTGCGCTCGGTGCGCACCGACGAAAGTGTCGCCGGGCACCGTTCGGGCCCGCAAGACCGCGCGACCGACACGGGACCGTGGCGCAGAATTCGCTACCACTTCTCCGAGCCGTCGGTGCGCATGGCCGCCTGCGCCTCGGCCGACCGCACCGCGCAGCGACTCACCCCGTTGATCGCGTCGACCGGACGACTGACCGACACTCAGGCCAGGGTGGCCGCCAACGCCTTGGCCTTCGGCTATTTCGCCGCGCTCGAGCAGTGGTACCTCGACGGCGGCACCCGCCCCGTGGCCGACTACGTCGAGGACGGACTGCGCCCGCTGCGCAGCATCTGGCCGGCCGACGACCAGGCTTCGGCCTGACGATCGCCGAGCGCCCGGACTCGGCGTCACGGGGTCACCTACGCGTCGGTCACCGAGCCCCAGCCCGATCGAGCGCCTCGGTGCCATCGAACCGGAACGCGGTGTAGCCGTCGACCGCCCGGAAACCGATTCTGCGGTAGAGCCGATTGGTGAGCTCGTTGTCGGTGTCGGCGAACAAGCACACATCGACCGACTCGGCCCGCAGCACCCGCGAGACATGAGCGGTGAGCGCGCTCGCATATCCCCTGCCGCGGGCGATCGGCGGGGTGAACACGGGTCCGATGCGGGACCAGCCGAAGGACGGGAGCTGGCGGGCGACCAGGCTCACGGGTCCGCCGCCGTCTTCCCACAACCACCACGATCCCGCGCGAATCCGTTTGCGCAGCGCCTCCTCCGATGGCGCGCCCGCCGGGATGCCGGTCTCGACGCGCATGGCCGTCATCCACGACAGGCACAGGTCCAGGTCCGCTTCGGTGGCCTGCCGGGCGGTACCGGGCACCGTGGGTGCGACGAGATCACCCAGCCGGTACAGCGTGGTGGCGAAGGCGGGAACGGGATCGCCGCCCAGCGCCGTGCACCAGCGCCCGGCGAAAGCCTCGGCGACGGCGGTGGGGCCTTCCACTCCACCGGCTTCCGGCGAGGTGGTGGCGAAGGTGTCCGCGACGGCGGCGATGACGTCCGGCGAGAGCGCGCCGAGGTAGATATCGCGTCGGCCGGCCCGCATGGCGATGCCGGCAGCGCCTGCGCCGGTGCGCGCGGTGACGAAGACCGGCGGCTCCGGCGGGCTGTCCAGCCCGGAGGCGATGTTGTTGACGGTCGTGGCGATCACCGTATGCCGCAAGGGGTCCTGCCGCAGCACCGCGTCGGCCGCCGCACGGAACCGGACGGCGTCGCCGGTGGTCTCGATGTCCATGGAATCCAGGCTAGGCAACGAAGCCTGGTGCGTGCCCGCGTTTTTCGACGAGCTCGCCGGTCAGCTCGCGGCCGCGGTGCCGGCCGCGTCGGCCCGCAGTTTGAGCAGGATCAGCCCGGTCGTGCAGGCCAGAATGAGTCCGGCGACGGTGATTTCGACGTGCAGACCCGCGATGCCGAGAATCGCACCGACGAGCCCGCCGATGAAGAACACCCACGCCAGCACCCGCGACAGCACGGCGGGTACGGCACGAGTGGGTGCGTCGCCGAGATCCGGCGACGACGCCGTGGCCGGTGTGGCCGCGGCGGGCAGGGGGGTGGTCGAAGAAGCTCCCATCATCTACTCCTCGATGACGCCGTTCTGAGTAATTCCGTGCGCGCCAACCGCTCGATGCGCTCTCATCCAGGTTTCAGGCGTCTCACGCGTAACTTGCATCACATACGCTACGACCACAACCAGTGGATTCTGCCGCACCCGGCTGCGCGACACGCCGAGGTGACCACTTCGTTATCTGACCTAACTACGTTTCAGAGCTGGTCCGTGGTAGCCGATCGGCCTCCGGCACACAGGGATCAGGCGCACCACCATCTGGCCGGGACAGCTTGGCTCGTCTAGGGTGAGCGCGACTCGTACTTACCCAGGAGCGTCACCGATGGAGAGCAACAGGGCGAAAATCGTCGGTCCGGTAGCGGCCGCCGGTGCCGTGTCCCTCGGTCTGGTCCTCATCGGCGCCTGCGGCGTCGGGCATGACGACACCTACGTGGCACCGCCGCCGATCCGGTCCGGGCCGAACGCCCCGGCGCCGGTCGTCGAGGGCACCACCATCACCGCGTCGAAAGTGGTCATCCCGCCCTCGCCGACCTGGCGGATCGCCCCCGATCCCGGCCCCCGGCGCACCCTGCCCGCGCACTGGACCACCGAGCTGCCCGACGAGGATTCGACCGACAGCGCCGAGCAGGACTCCGAATCCACCACCCGCCGCCCGCGCCCGCAGCGCACCACGACGACGGAGCCGCCGGCCACCACCGAGGACTGGGAGCCGACCGGCACCCCCACCACTCGCCCGGCCCGCACCACTCGTCCGCTGCCGACCTACGAACCCGACAGCGCCGACCCGGAAACAGTCGACCCGGAGACGACCACCTACACCCGGCCGACCACCCGGCCCGCGTCCACCGAACTACCGGAGCCGCAAGTCCCGCAGCCGACTCCGCGCGCACCGCATCGGGTCCCGACGCCGACGATCGACGGCGAGTACTGACGGCGCGAACGCCTTCCGAACAGCGAACGGCCCCGGCGGAACACCCGCCGGGGCCGCACCGCACATGCTGCCTACAGTTCCGGCAACTCGTAGTTACCCACCTGCGACGCGAGCACGTTGAGATGCTCGAGCCCGCCGCCGAGTGTGCGCTCGATGGCGGTCAGCCGGGCCACATAGTGACCCACCGGGTACTCGGCCGTGACGCCGATGCCGCCGTGCATCTGGATGGCCTCCTGACCGACGTGCCGCGCGGACCGGCCCACCTGCAACCGGGCCCGCGAGACCGTGACCGCGTCGTCCTTGCCGTCGGCCAGCGACGCGGTGAGGTAGAGGCTCATGCTGCGCGCCAATTCCAGTGACACGTACATATTCGCGGCGCGCTGGGTCAGCGTCTGGAACTTCGACAGGGTGACCCCGAACTGCTTGCGCGTCTTCAGGTACTCGGTCGTCAGCCGCAGAGCCTCCTCCATGGCGCCGATGGATTCGGCGCACAGGCCGGCCTGGGCCTGCGCGAGCACCGACCGCACCGCGGCGGAGGAGTCGGCATTGTCACCGAGCAGTTCCGCCGGGCTGGAGTCGAATTCGAGCTGCGCGCCGCGCTGACCGTCGACCGTGGCGTAGGCGGTGCGATTGACGCCCTTGGCGTCGGCGGCGACCAGGAACAGCCCGACACCACCGTCCGGCAGAGTCGCACTGACCACGAACTCGTCCGCGCAATCACCGTGCGCGACCGGATTCTTCACACCCGCGAGCACATACTCCGCACCCTGCGGCACCGCGCGCGTGGTGATCTCCGCCGAGGGCCAGCGGATACCGGGCTCGGCGTGCGCGAAGGCGAGCAGCCTGTTGCCTGCCGCCAGCTCCGGCAGGATTCGCTGCCGCTGATCGGCCGTTCCCGCCGCCGCCACCAAACCACCGGGCACGAGCACCGCGTCCAGGATCGGTTCGGGTGCGAGCCTGCGCCCGACTTCTTCCAGGACCAGCATGGTCTCCACCGGACCGGCGCCCATGCCGCCGTCCTCCTCGGTGAAGCTCAACCCGAGCACCCCGAGTTCGGCCAGCTGACGCCACACATCGCGGCTCCAGCCGAGCTCGGTCTCGGTGACCTTCAGCCGGGTTTCGGAATCGTAGGTGCGGGCCAGCAGTTCGCGGACGGTGTCGCGAAGCATGACCTGTTCATCGGTGAGATCGAAATCCATGGTGTCGCCTCACAATCCGAGGATCGTGGAGGCGATGATGGTGCGCTGCACCTCGCTCGAACCTCCATAGATGGTTGTCTTGCGATAGTTCAGGTAGCCGGGTCCGCTGCGCTGCGCCCAGCCCGGCGAGGCGATATCGTCCGCGCCGACCGGAAGCGCGTCCGGGCCCGCGATGTCGAGCAGCAGTTCGGTGGCCGCCTGCTGCAATTCCGAACCACGCAGCTTCAACACCGACGACGCCGGATTCGGCTTACCGTCCGAAGAGTTCGAGACCACCCGCAGCTGGGTGAGCTCCAGCGCCAGCAGTTCGTTCTCCAGTTCGGCCACCCGCGCGGCGAACAACGGATCATCGAGCAGGGTGCCCGAACCCGACCGGGTGGCGGCGGCGTATTCCTTGGCCACACCGATCTTGACCTTGGTCCGTCCGACGCCGGTGATGCCGGTGCGCTCGTTGCCGAGCAGGAACTTCGCGTAGGTCCAGCCCATGTTCTCCTCGCCGACCAGCTGATCGGCGGGCACCCGGACGTTTTCGAAGAAGACCTCGTTCACCTCGTAGCCGCCGTCGATCAGCTTGATCGGGCGGATGGTGACGCCGGGCGATTTCACATCGAAGAGCAGGAACGAGATACCGGCCTGCTTCTTCGGCGCGTTCGGGTCGGTGCGGACCAGGCAGAAGATCCAGTCGGCGTACTGGGCCAGCGTGGTCCAGATCTTCTGGCCGTTGACGATGTAGGAGTCGCCGTCGCGCACGGCGGTGGTGCGCAGTGAGGCCAGGTCCGAACCGGCGTCGGGTTCGGAGAAGCCTTGGCACCACCAGATGTCGAGCGCGGCGGTCGGCGGCAGGAAGCGCTGCTTGAGCTCTTCGGAGCCGAAGTGGGCGATCACCGGACCCACCATCTGGGCGTTGAATGTCAGCGGCTCCGGCACGCAGGCCAGCTGCATCTCGTCCTGCCAGATGTGGCGCTGCATCGGCGTCCAGTCCTTGCCGCCCCAGGCCACCGGCCAGTTGGGGACGGCGAGGCCGTTGTCGTTGAGGATCTTGTGCGCGGTGACGATGTCCTCGCGGGACAGCTCGTGGCCGTATTTGACCCGGTCACGGATGTCGGCGGGGATCTCGTTGCGATAGAACGTGCGCAGCTCGTCGCGGAAGGCGACGTCGTCGGGGGAAAGGGCTAGTTTCATACGCATCTCCCTGCGTGTCTCGTATCTCCCGGACCAAACTACCCCCTGGAGATCGTGCATTGTCGAGTGGATCACAACCGGGCGACACGCGTGCCCGTGCTCATACGGCCTGATCTGCGCCATCGCCGCGAGCAACCCCGGCGGGCAACCGCCACCCCTGGTACGTTGCTGCACGGGACGCGGGCCGTCCCATGGTTCGGATCGAGGGAGTTGAGTCAGTGAACGGCAGAACCATCGCACGTGTGACCGCGGCCACGGCCTGCCTCGGGGTAGGCGCCGCCCTGACGTTCACCGCGACGACGGCCACCGCCGATCCGGCGCCGACTCCGGTCGACAAGGGCCTGACCGCGCTCGCCGACCGCGCCGAGGGCGACAAGGCCGCCACCGCGGGCGTCGGCGCCCTGCGCGAGTACACGGATCTGGTCGACGTGGCGAAGCTGCGCGAGATCAACGGCGCCTTCGCCCCCTTCGCCTACCCGGCGCCCACTTTCGGCTGTGGTGTGAACGGCCTGGTCACCACCATCATCGGCGCGGGCACAGCTAATGGTCCCGCGGCCAATGTCGGCGTCAACAGCGCCCCCGGCACGCTCACCTTCCACGCCACCCCCGCGCATTCCGGTGTCCCGCTGTCCTCGGGCCTCGTGGTGGCCTGGGTGAACATCAACAACGGGGCCAGCGGCCTCGACATGCTCGACGAGCGCACCGATCTCGGCACCCCGGCGCTGGCCAAGACCGTGAACAGCGGACCGGGCACGGTGCTGGCCTCGATGTGGGGCACCATCGACTACCCCGGCGCGCGCTGCGTGATGATGCCGACCGTCGGCACCTTCTCGGTGGCCGAGCAGCCGGTGCAGTTGCCGCCGCCGCCCGCCGAGAGCCCTGCTCCGGCACCTGCTCCCGCTCCCGCCGAGTCCGGCAATGCCGGTTCCGGGCAGGCGGCAGTCGCGCCACCCGCCCCCGAGGCCGCTCCCGCTCCGGCACCCGCACCTGCGGCACCGACCGCTCCCGCGAAGCCGTCGGTGCCGGCGGGTACTCAAGTGCAGGGCGGTCACTGACCGCCCCCCTCACCGAGTCCGTTCACGGGCGAACGGCGACCTTGCCGAAGAACGCGCGGATGTCGGCGACGTGCTCCGCGGGTACCTCCATCGCCGCGAAGTGATTGCCCGAATTCCCCTCCGGCCAGTGCACGATGTCGTTGTCCTGCTCGGCCAGCCGCCGCATCAGTGCCGAACCACCGCCGTAGGTCCCCGTCGGCACCAGCCGCTGCCCCTTCGGCCAGACGAAGCCGTTCTCGCCGAGGCCGTCGTACATCGGCCACGACGAGGTTCCCGCGGTGTCGGTGAACCAGTACAGCGCGATATTGGTGAGCAGGTGATCGCGTTCGATCGTGTACTGCGGCAACGGCGAGAACTCGTGGAACTTGTGCACCATCCAGGCCAGCAGGCCGACCGGCGAATCGGTCCAGGCGTGGGCGAAGGTCTGCGGGGCCGCGCGCAGTAGCGCGTGGTGGTCGACACCGGTCATCCACTGCTGCATCAGATCCCATTCGGCGCGTTCGTCGTCGGTCATGGTGGGGACATCCGCGGCGGTGGGCATGCCGATACCGCCGTCGAGGTGCACGCCGATCACGCGGTCGGGCGCGGCGATCGCCATCTCCGGTGCGATGTAGGCGCCGAGGTCACCGCCCTGCACGCCGTAGCGCCGGTAGCCGAGCCGTTCCATCAGCGTCACCCACATCGCGGCCACCCGCGCGGTGCTCATCCCGGTCTCGTTGGGCGGTGCCGAGAAGGCGAAGCCCGGCACCGAGGGGACCACCACGTGGAAGGCCTGGGCGTCGTCGAGACCGTGGGCTCCTGGCTCGGCGAGCAGGCCGATGGTTTTGCTGAACTCGACGAACGAATTCGGCCAGCCGTGAGTGAGTAGCAGCGGGACGGCGTCCGGGTCGGTCGAGCGCACATGCACGAAATGCACATCCAAGCCGTCGATTTCGGTGATGAACTGCGGGAACTCGTTCAACGCCGCTTCCTGGGCGCGCCAATCGAATTCCGTGCGCCAGTAGTCGGCCAGCTCCTTCAGATGGTCCAGCGGGACGCCGCGCTCCCAGTCCTCGCCCCCGGGCAACTGGTGGGCGCTCCAGCGAGTACGGGCCAGCCGCTCGTGCAGGTCGTCGAGGGCGGCCTGCGGGATGTCGATCCGAAAGGGGCGAATGGGGGCGGTCATCGGGTTTCTCCTGTGGGCTCGGGGTCGATCCGCGAACTACGCTAGGGCCCATATAGGACCGACCAGGTCCTACTTATCGGGAATCCTGAAACGTATGAACGACACTCCGGAACGCCTGCTACGGCTGCTCTCGCTCTTGCAGACCCCACGGGAATGGCCGGGCAGCGAACTGGCCGAACGGCTCGGCGTCACCGGACGCACCGTGCGCCGCGATATCGATCGGCTGCGCGCACTCGGGTACCCGGTCGAGGCGACGATGGGCGCCGCCGGTGGTTATCGGCTGGTCGCCGGCGCCGCCATGCCGCCGCTGCTGGTCGACGACGACGAGGCGGTGGCGCTGGCGGTCGGGCTGCGGGCGGCCGCCGGGTCGGCCATCACCGGGATCGAGGAGGCATCGGTGCGCGCGCTGGCCAAACTCGAGCAGGTTCTGCCCAGCACGTTGCGGCGCCGGGTCCGGGTGCTCGGGACCGCGGTGGTGACGCCGTCGGAGGCAGGCCCCGGAGTGGACGCCGAGGTACTCACCGCCCTGGCCGTCGCGGTGACCAATACCGAACGGGTGCGCTTCGACTATCGCGACGGCGCGGGTGCGAGCACCGCCCGGCACGCCGAGCCCGCGGGCGTGGTCGCCTCCCGGCGGCGCTGGTATCTGGTCGCCTATGACCTCGACCGCGCGGGCTGGCGGATGTTCCGGGTGGACCGGATCGAGCGGGCGCGCCCGACCGGCGGCCGCTTCACCCCGCGCCCGCTGCCCGCCGACGACCCCGCGGCCTACGTCGCGGGTCGCCGCACCGACTGGGGCACGCCGGTGCTGCACGTCCGCGTCACCATCGAGGCACCGCTGGCCCGGGTCGCGGGCCGCCTCGGTGACGATCCCGGCGACGTCACCGCCATCGACGCCGCCACCTGCCGGATGGACTGCGACCGCGACGACTCCCCCGAATGGCTGGCCCAACGCCTGCTCGCCCTCGGCGCGGAGTTCCAGGTGCACGAACCACCCGAACTGCGGGACCGGGTCCGGGACCTCGCCGAACGGGCGCTGCGAGCTCTTCGATAGTCGGGCTCTGGAACAGCCCTCGGACCGGCACGGCAGCCTCGACCCCGGATGGCCTTCCCGATCATCCCCCTACTCACCGCGGCCGTCTCGACCATGGCAGACACCGGCGCGGGCGAGGGTGTGGGAGAAGAGGTTGAAGCCGAGGAAGGCCGGGCTGGCGTCTCGGCGTTCTCGGCGATACGGACGACGAACGAGGGCACGCGGACTCGGCGACTCACGCAGGGCTGTGATGGATCCCATACTCAGCCGGGCAAAACTCGCATCAGTACCAGAACGTGAGTCCCCAAGGCGGCAAGAACTCTGCGACGATGCGGTGATGGGTTACTTCGACGGCGCGCGCGGCCGGATGCACTATCGGCGGTGGCCGGACGAGGGCCGGGCGGCGGTGCTGGTGCTGCTGCCGGGCATCGGTCAGCACAGCGGGCATTACCACCGTTTCGCGCGGGTGCTGCGCGGCGCGGGTATCGAGATGTGGGCCTTGGACACCGCCGGGCACGGCCTCAGCGAAGGCGATCCCGAGCAGCCGGGCACACTGCGGGAACTGGTGGCGGACGCGGTACCGATGATCGAGTTGGTCCGGGCGCAAGTCCCCGAGACACCGCTGATCCTGATGGGTCATTCGCTCGGCGCGGTCACCGCGCTCGGCGCACTGGGCGCGGCCGTCCCACCGGCGGAATCCGCCGATCCGGACGCCGTCCGCGGCACCGACACCGTCGCCGCGGACTATCCGCTGGTCCCCGCACTACCCGCGGACACGCTCGCCGGGCTGGTGCTGTCCGGGGTGCCGCGCCGCGCGCTCGGCGGCGGCGCGCCGGGAGCCGTGGGAACCCCACTGCCGCCGCGGCTTCCGGTGCTGGCCGTGCACGGCGCCGACGATCGCCGCGCGCCCGTCGACGCGATGCGGGTATGGACTGAGCGCCACGAGTCGGTAGATTTGCGGGAGTACGCCGACGCCGGGCACGATCTGCTGCACGAGCCGGTGCACGCGCGGGTCGCCGCCGACATCGCGGAGTGGACGCTGGGAGTCGTCAAGGGGTTGGCACGGCGCTCGTGACCGACAGCTGCGCAGGCAGCCGATGGGAAGAAGGGGGACGAGGTGCAGCGCAACGATATCGCCGCACTCGGCACCGCGGTCGACAACGGCGATCTGTGGATCGACGGTGTCCTGGTGGCCGAGGGGGCGCACGAACAGTGCGCCCTGCGCTACGAACAGCTCGCCGATCAGGTCGACATCCAGATCCAGCAACTCGCCGCGGCCACCACGCTGCCGGGTTTCGGCGGCTTCGCCTCCGGTGACGCGCTGCGTCGCGGTTTCGAGGGCAAGGCCACCGATGCCATCGCCCGGCTGCGTGAATACGCGGCCGCCGCGCGGAGCCTGGCGCACACCTTCCGCGCCGCCGCCACGGCCTACCGCGACACCGATGACGCCGTCGCCGCCGCCACCAGGAAGGTGGCCGCCGATGCGTGAGATGCCGCGCGCCGCCGAACGCGGTGCCCACCAGCGCGTCGACCCCGACTACGCCTCGACCGTCGAGATCTTCGACAACCTCACCCACGGCCAGATCCATGCCGCAGTGCAGCAGCTGGCCCCGGCCACGCTGCTGGCAGGCCAGCAGACCTGGCAGAACACCGCCGCCGCCCTGACCGACGCGGTCGACCAGGCGCACACCGAGATCCGCTCCGCCATCGCCGACGGCTGGCGCGGCGGTGCGGCCCAGCAGGCCGCCGCGGCGGTGCGCGATTTCGAGCAGTTGGGCAGGCAGCTCGCCGATGTGATGACGGTGGTCGGGCAGCGGCTCGGGCAGGCAGGCGATGCGGCCGAGGCGCTGCGCGGCGCGGTGCCCGGGCCTTCGGAGGCCGAACCGGATCTGGCGGCGGCGCTGCTGGATCCGGCGCGCGCGAGCGATAACGTCACCGCGGCCAAGTCCGCCGAGAACTCCCGCCAGGATGTGGTCCGGGTGATGGAGAGCATCTACACCAGCGCGTTCATCCCGACGGGTGCCGGCATTCCCGCGTTCCCGGACGCGGTGGCCGGCGCGTCGGCCGATCCTGCCCCGGAAGCCGCGCGGCCGGGCCCGGTGCCGATCGTGGTGCCGGAAAGCGGCGAAGGCAGGCCGGTGACGCCACCGTCCGCGGCCGGCGCCGTCGTCATCGGTGGCCCGGCACCGGAGGACGACCGGCAGCCCGTCGCGCCGGCGGCGGAAGCGATCGAGCCGGATCCTCCCGCCCCGCTGACGATCCCCGCGGCCGCGCCGGTTCTCGCAGGTCCGGAGGCAGCACCGCAGACGCCGGCCACCACCCCGGCCGCCGCCACCACCGCGCCCGCCGCTGTCGCTCCGGCGGCATCGGTCGACCGCCCGGCGGCAATGCCCGCCGCGGCACCGGCGCCCGCCGTCCCGGCCCCCGCGTCCGTCGCCGGCCTCGGCTCGATTCCCGCGAACACCGGCGCCGACGATCAGCGCAAACGTGAAGAGAAGCGGCAGGATTCGCCCGGCGCGAGCAGCGAGGCGATCACCGGCATGAGCGCCGGCGCCATGGGTGGGCTGATGGGCGGCGCGCTGGCCGCCGCCGACACCACCCGCTCGGGTTCCGCCACCGTCGCGTCGAAGCAGGCGCCGGCCAGAACCGACGAATTCGACGACGAGGACGACGACCTGCACTACGTCGACGACGAACTGACCTTCCTCGAGCCGGGTGGTGAGGGCGGCGAGCTGATCGGCTCGCTCGACCCGACCACGCCGCCGGTCCTCGGTGAGTGGACCGAGCACGAGTGAACTGGAGCATGACCCCGGACCAGTTCGCCATGGCCTGGTCCCGGACCGACGGCGACCGTATCCCGTACCCGCTGGCCGTGCGCCTGTCGGCGCGCGACACCGCCGAACGCGCCGCGCAACTGCCGGCGCTGACCGACTGGTGTGACCGCACCCTCGACGCCGACCTGGAGGCCGCCCTGCGCGTGCTGGCCAGGCCGGACGTGTGCGTCGAGGTGTTCGGTGAACGCAGCGGCGAAGACGGCGCACCCACGCCGGTCCGAGTGCTCGGCGCGGCCAGCGGCAATGTCGCGGTGGTCGCCGCGCAGCGCCCCGGCAGCGCACCGGACCGCGGTGCCGAGCTGACGGTGATGGCAGGCGGTGCCAAATCGCTACCCGGGCGGGTGGTGTCGATGCTGCCCGGTTTCCCCGCGGGCACCGGTCCACGGCTCAACGCGCCGCTGTCGCGGGTTGTCGAGGACAGCCGCAATCTCGTGACGATGCCCGTCGCCGGCCCCACCGAACCGGCCAAGATCCGGACCCTGCTGCGGCAGCCCCGTGACGGCATCGGCCAGATCGTGGTGTCGGTGCGCCGTGACGAGGAACTGGATCCGTTCGGCGTGCTGTGCTGGGTGGATCTCACCGACGACGGCCGCTACCTGGTGCGCACCGGCAACAGCGTCGACATCGTCGCGGTGGACGCCGAGCAGTTCACCGGGCATCTGCGCCCGATGGTCACCGCCGCGCAACGGCGCACCCTCGCCGACCAGTGGTGAGGATCTCGGTCTAGACGTCGGCGCGCAGCAACTCGGTCACCTCGTGGTCGGCGAGCTGATGGAAATCGCGGTAGGCATTGCCGACACCGCCGAGGCTGGGCGGAACGAGCGGGCAGACCACGTCGTCGGCTTCGAGCGCGACCCGGTCCATGGCTTCGGCCGAGGCCACCGGCACCCCGACCACGATCTGCTCCGGCATCCGCAGCCGCGCGACCCGGCAGGCCACCAGCATGCTGGCGCCGGTGGCCATGCCGTCGTCGACGAGGACGACGGTGCGGCCGCCCAGCGGGATCGATTCGCGGTCGCCGCCCCAGACGGCCCGGCGGCGTTCGAGCTCGGCGCGTTCGACGGCTTCGATCTCGTCGACCCGTTCGCGGGTCAGCCCGGTGTGCGCCAGCACGTCGGTATTGATCACCCTGGCGCCGTCCTCGCCGATCGCGCCGACCGCGAGTTCGGGCTGCCACGGCACGCCGAGCTTGCGCACCAGCAGGATGTCGAGATCGCCGCCGATCACTTCGCGCACCGCGGCCGCCACCGGCACGCCTCCGCGGGGCAGACCGAGCACCAGCGGATTCGTCGCGTGCAGGTAGGACAATCTCTTACCCAGCGCGCGACCGGCGGCGCCACGATCGCTGTACACCATTACTTCGAACGCTACTCCGCCACGCGCTCGACGACCTCGAATCGCCGCAGGTCCAGACTCGGGTTGGCCAGCCGCACCTCGCGCACCCGTGCGAGGTCGGCGGTCGCGACGAGTACGCCCGGTTCCTCGCCGAGGGCGGCGAGGACGACGCCGGCCGGGTCGACGATCATCGACGACCCCGCGCCCCGGTGCGCACTCTGATCGGCGGCGGCCACGTAGACGGTGTTCTCGATGGCGCGGGCGCGCAGCAGCGTCGTCCACTGCTCGACCTTGCCCGGCCCGGGGATCCACTGCGCGGGCAACAGCAGTACCTGCGCGCCGGCCGCGGCCACCCGGCGGCAGCCCTCGGGGAAGCGCAGATCGAAACAGGTCTGCAATCCGAAGGTGAGCTCGCCCACGGCGAATATCGCCGGATCGGCCACCTGCCCCGGCCGCACTACCTCGGATTCGCGATGGCCGAAGGCGTCGTAGAGGTGCACCTTCCGGTAGTTCGTGAGCAGGGTGCCGTCCGGTCCGAGTGCCACCAGCGTGTTGTGAATGCGGTTCTCGCCTGGTGCGGTGGTCTCGACCACACCGGCCACCAGATGCACCCGGTAATCGGCCGCGATCGCGGCGAGCCCGGTGACGAACGGCCCGGTCAGCGGCTCGGCGACGGCAACGACCCGGTGATCGAGCTTGCTCACGGCGAACATCGAGTACTCCGGAGCGACCACCACCTGCGCCCCGGCCTCGGCGGCCTCGCGCACCCGCTCGCGCAGCTGACGCAGATTCTGCGAAGGCTCGGTAGAGGGCGCGAACTGGACCACCGCGACCTCCACGCGCCCGGACCCGGTCGCCGCCGTCGCGGCCGTGTTCTGCGGTTGCATAGGTCTCACCGTATTGGCCCGGTGGCCGGGACAGCCACCAGGAGGCAGTAAACTGCTGCTCAATGAGCACAAATCAGGTCGACAGCGTTTCCAGCGACGACGAATCCGCCGCCGCGGGCGGCGATACCAGCCCTGTCGACCCCACTTTCGCCGATCTCGGCATCGATGACCGCATTCTGCGGGCCATCGCCGATGTCGGCTACGAATCGCCGTCGCCGATCCAGGCGGCGACGATCCCGCCGCTGCTCTCCGGCGCCGACGTCGTCGGTCTGGCGCAGACCGGTACCGGCAAGACCGCCGCCTTCGCCATCCCGATCCTGATGGGGCTCGAGGCCGCCGGTAAGGCGCCACGCGCGCTGGTGCTCGCGCCGACCCGCGAGCTGGCCATCCAGGTCGCCGAGGCCTTCGGCCGCTACGCCACGCATATCCCCGGCCTGCATGTGCTGCCGATCTACGGCGGTCAGAGCTACGGCGTGCAGCTGTCGGGCCTGCGGCGCGGCGCGCATGTCGTGGTCGGCACGCCCGGGCGCGTGATCGATCATCTGGAGAAGGGCACGCTCGACCTGTCGCAGCTGCAATATCTGGTGCTCGACGAGGCCGACGAGATGCTGAAGATGGGCTTCCAGGAGGACGTCGAGCGCATCCTCGCCGACACGCCCGCCGATAAGCAGGTCGCGCTGTTCTCGGCCACCATGCCCGCGGCGATCCGCAAGATCTCCAAGCAGTACCTGAACGATCCGGTCGAGATCACCGTCAAGGCCAAGACCTCCACCAACGTCAACATCACCCAGCGCTGGGTGCAGGTGTCGCATCAGCGCAAGCTCGACGCGCTGACCCGCATCCTCGAGGTCGAGTCGTTCGAGGCGATGATCATCTTCGTGCGCACCAAACAGGCCACCGAGGAGCTGGCCGAGAAGCTGCGGGCCCGCGGTTTCTCCGCCGCCGCCATCAACGGCGACATCGCCCAGGCCCAGCGTGAGCGCACCATCGGCCAGCTCAAGGCCGGCACGCTCGACATCCTGGTCGCCACCGACGTCGCCGCCCGCGGCCTCGACGTGGAACGCATCTCGCATGTGGTCAACTACGACATCCCGCACGACACCGAGTCCTATGTGCACCGCATCGGCCGCACCGGCCGCGCGGGCCGCTCCGGTGAGGCGCTGCTGTTCGTGGCCCCGCGCGAGCGGCATCTGCTCAAGGCCATCGAGCGCGCCACCCGGCATCCGCTCACCGAGATGCAGCTGCCGAGCGTCGACGACGTCAACGCCCAGCGTGTCTCGAAGTTCGGCGACGCCATCACGGAGAACCTCAACTCCGCCAACCTCGCGCTGTTCCGCAAGCTGATCGAGGAGTACGAGCGCGAGCACAACATCCCGCTGGTCGATATCGCGGCGGCGCTGGCCGTCGGCTCCTACGACGGCGACAACTTCTTCATGGAGCCGGAACCGGAACCGGTCGAACGCCCGCAGCGTGAGCGCGCCCCGCGCCGCTTCGAGGAGGAGCGGGCCGGCGGCGGCGCGTCCCGGCACCGGGCCACCGGCGCGGAGCTGGCCACCTACCGGATCAGCGTCGGCAAACGGCACCGGGTGGTCCCGGGCGCGATCGTCGGCGCGATCGCCAACGAGGGTGGACTGCGACGCAGCGATTTCGGCCATATCAGCATCCGCCCCGACCACAGCCTGGTGGAGCTGCCGGCGAATCTGCCGCAGGAGACGCTGGAAGCGTTGCGGCGCACCAGGATCAGCGGTCAGCTCATCCAGTTGCAGCTCGATCAGGGCCCGCCCGGACAGCGTTCGTTCAGCCGCGGACCGCGCCGCGACCGCGACGCGGGCAAGCGTTACGAGCGGCGCAAGCCCCGGTCCTGACGCCACGCCGGGGCCGGGCAGGCTTCGGCGCGACCGGACCCGCTGGCTAAGGTGTTGCCGTCCGGTGCGCAAGGAAGCGCTGACCGGTGCCGGAGTCCGGGCACAGGAGGGCCGCGTTTGTTCGTGTTCGGTGATCGTGTCGTCAGCACCGCCGCAGACCTCGCCCGCGCCGCGCGGTGCGAATTCGCGATGCTGCACGCCCTCGACGCCGATCTGGGCACCGCGAGTGACGCGCCTGCCGCGACCCCACCGCCGGGATCGGCCGAGGCGGACCGTCGGGCCGAACGGGCCCTGATGCTCGCGCGGCTGCGGCGCATACACGGCGCCGATCTCGTCGAGATCGGCGGGTTCGTGGAGCAGACCGATCTGGATCGCGCGGACGGCGATGTCGCCGCCGCGCTGACCACCGCGCACGCCGAAACCCTTGCCGCACTGCGAGCCAAGGCGCCGGTGATCGCGGGTGCGGTGTTCTTCGACGGCGAATTCGCCTGCCGCGCCGACTTTCTGGTACGCGCCGAGCACCGGGTGCGCTATCGGGTGCACGGCGTCACCGGCGAGGACTTCGCGATCGCCTCGGCGCTGGAACTCGCCGGCTGCGCTGCGGCGATCGAGGCGGCCGGGATCCCCGTCGATCCGCTGATCGCGCAGTCACACCGCGGCCGGACCCATACGCTGCC
The DNA here is from genome assembly GCF_000308555.1 of Nocardia cyriacigeorgica NBRC 100375. Classification (GTDB taxonomy): domain Bacteria; phylum Actinomycetota; class Actinomycetes; order Mycobacteriales; family Mycobacteriaceae; genus Nocardia; species Nocardia cyriacigeorgica. Next base: position 71,814 of record NZ_BAFY01000199.1, read on the forward strand.
ATTGGCCGAGCTGCTTCCGGTGTATCGCGCACGCCGCGCACGGGTCGGTCACATCGTGGACGAGAAGCTCGGCGAACTGCTGCCCGCCCAGTGGGGCGACCCGCGCTACCTGGCCTGCGGACGCTGCCCGGTGTGCGTGGACGCGCTCACCGCCGCCCGCGATCTGCTGCTGGTGGCCGGGATGAGCGGCACCGCGCGGGCGCGGCTGCGCGAGTCCGGCATCGGCACCATCGACCGGCTGGCCACGACGACGGGTCCGCTGCCGTCCCTGCCCGAGGTGGGACCGCGCACCCTGCTGGGGCTGCGCAGGCAGGCCGAGATCCAGCTGCGCCCAGACGATTCCGGCCGGCCCGCCCATACCGTCATCGATCCCACCGCGCTCGGCGCACTGCCGGTCCCCACTGCCGGCGACCTCGCGCTCACCATCGACACCGCACCCGCCGGCACAGGTGCGGCGCCGACCGGCGGGCGCGTCGACCCGGCGACTCACCTGCGCGTCGAGCTCGCCGACGCCGACGGCGTCCAGTTGTCGCTGCTGGTTCCGGCGACACTCGACAGCGTCCGCGCCGAGACCCGGGCACAGCAGCGCGCCGCGCTCGACGAGGTGCTCGATGCCATCGCACAGCGTCGCCGCACGCATCCCGAACTGCATGTCTTCCACTACACCTCGGCGGTCCGCTCGGCGCTACTGTGCGCGGGCGGCCGGTTCGGTACGGGCGAAGAGCTGATCGACGAGTTGCTGCGCGGCGGCGTCTTAGTCGACCTGTATCCGATCGTGCGTAGCGCGCTGCTGGTCGGCGTCGACTCGTACACACCGGACCGGCTGCGCTCGCTGCTGCCGGATGATTCGGAGTTGCCCGCAACTGCCGGCCACGACTGCGTCACCGTGCTGCGGCTGCGCGATTGGCTGCTCGACCGCGCTGCCGAGCAACACATCGCACCGACCGCGCGTGCTGCCGAGCGCCACCGGAGCGTCTCGGCGGAACCGCTCGCCCGGCCGACTCCATTGGAAGCCGCGCTCGCCGAATTCGCCGAGCGCGTCCCACCGGCCACGCACACCGCCGCGAGCGCGGTTGCTACACCTGCTGTTCCGGCCGGGCCCGGCGAGCATGTCCCGGCGGCTACCACCTCACTCCCGCAGGCCCGTGCCGCGGCAGGAACTCCGGGCGACCCCGATACAACCGTGCCGGTCGGCGACAACAGCGGTGATGCACCGGCGGGTTCCCTCGGCTTCGCGGCCGTCGAGAACGCCGGAACCGCTGCCATCGTCAACACCGGCACCGCGTCCGTCGAGTACACCACTGCCACGTCGGACGCGATGCCCGACCTGCGGGGCGAATCCGCCGGGCAGCAGGCACCGGCGCCCGGCTCGGCGAGGCAACGGACAGACGCCGAATCCAGTGCACGCCACGTCGCGTCGCTGATGGCGGCGGCCTTGGGATACCGGCGCCGGGAACGGCAGCCGCTGTGGTGGGCACATGCCGATCGGCTCACCCATCCGGTGGACGAATGGCCGGAGGCGCCCGGCGTGCTCGTCGCCGAGTGGGGCACCGTCGACACCAAATGGCACATCGGCCCCCATGGGGACAGCATGCGCCGATTCATCACGCTGACCGGACGGATGGGTGCCGGCAGCGGGCTGGCGCCGGGCACGGCGGTCTACACCTTCTACGACCGTCCGGTGGCCGAGGGCATGGTCGCGGCAGCGGGCACCCGCGCGACGGCGACCGCCACGGTGCTCGGTTGCTCGGTGGACGCCGAATTCGACGACACCGTCAGGCTCGAGGAGCGCCTGCCCGCGGGCTGCGCCCCGTTCGACGATCTGCCCGCCGCCATCGCCCCCGGCCTGCCCACCGCCGACACTCATGTGGACGCCGCGATCGAACACCACGCCCAGCAGCTGCTGGTAACGCTCCCGCGGATCCCGGCGGGCGCGATCTTCGACATCCTCGCCTGCCACCCGCCCCGGCTCCGCGGCGGTGCGCCGCTGCCTCGGGTGCACGGTGATTTCGCCGCCGCCATCACCGAGGCGGTGCGATCGCTCGACGATTCCTATGTGGCCGTGCAGGGCCCGCCCGGCACCGGGAAGACGGTGACCGCGGCGCGAGTGATCGAGCGGATGGTCACCCGGCATCGTTGGCGGGTCGGTGTGGTGGCGCCGACTCCGGCGATCGTGGAGAACCTGCTGGACGCGGTCGTCGAAGTCGGCGTGCTGCCGCAGTTGGTGGCCAAGAAGGATGTCACGGTCCCGGCGCCCGAATGGGCCGTCATCGACGCCGGCCGGTATCGGCGTTTCCTGGACAACGCGATCAACGGCTGCGTGATCGGCGGCGCCCCGGCCGATTTCGCCGACCCGGAGCTGGTGCCGTACCAGGATCTGGACCTGCTGGTGGTCGCCGACGCCGGGCGGTTCCCGCTGGCCGACGCGGTCGCGGCCGCGGCGAGCGCGCGTAACCTGCTCGTCATCGGTGACCCTGTGCCCGCACCGGCGACCGCACCGAGCGTCCCGTTCGCGCCCGCCGAGCGCACCGGCGCGGCCCACCCGGAACCGGTCGGCGAGTCGGTGCTCGGCCGGCTGATCGACGGCCGCGACACGCTGCCCATCGAGCGCGGCTATTTCCTGGACCGCACCTGGCGCATGCATCCGAAGGTGGCCGAACCGATCTCGCGGCTCTACTACGACGGCAGGTTGCGTGCCAGCGATACCGTGACCCTTGCCCGCAGGCTCGCCGATACCGAGCCCGGCATCGACTCCGTCCTGGTCGAGCACCACGGCAATGCGACCGAGTCGGTGGCCGAGGCCCGCGAGGTGGTGCGCCGGGTGCGCGCGCTGCTCGGCCTGACGTGGACGATCGGAGCGACGACGCGGCGGCTGCATCCGCACGACATCTTCGTCGTCACCCCGTATCGCGCTCAGGTGGCGCGGATCTCGACGCTGTTGGCCCGGGCGAAGATCGACGATGTGCTGGTGGGCACGCCGGAGTTGTTCCGCGGCCGGGAGGCGGCCGTGGTCATCGTGTCGCTGGCGACGTCGAGCCCGGCCGACGCACCGCACGGGCTGTCGACGTTGATCTCGCGCGCGCTCGTGCAGGGCGCGCTGTGCCGGGCGCTGTGGAAGGCGATCATCGTCCGCTCTCCGCTGCTGACCGAGTACCTGCCGAGCACACCGGCGCAGCTGACCGAGTTGTCGCGTTTTCTGCGCCTGGGGTGAACCGAGAGCGGGCTCCGAATTCCCCGTCGCACATACCGGTTGGGAGTACCCGTATAACGTGCGGGACATTGCTATCGCCCCGGTCGGCTACGGATCAGCGAAATGCAGGCACGTGCCGATCAATTATTCAAACCAGTCGGTTTTGTATTGCGATGGTGTAATTGCCGACTACTACAGCCGGTAATTCTCGGCCCCGTTTTCGGGCATATCCCCCGCTCAGCCGAAGCATTTTCCTTCGCCGCGATAGGTCGGCACGGTGATGCGCCCGCCCTCGCCGTCGACCAGATGAATGCGGTCGAACCGCTCGCACAACTCGCCGGCCTTGGCATGGCGCATCCACACCCGATCGCCGATGCGCAGGTGGGCGGCACCGGTCAGCGGAGTCTGCACCTCACCCGCGCCCTCGGTGCCGATCAACCGTAAACCGATGGGCCACACCGGCTTCGGCACCCGAGACGCACCGGCCGGACCGGAGGCGATATAGCCACCGCCGAAGAGGGTGGCGATCCGGTCGGTCGGCTTACGCACCACCGGCAGCGCGAAGAACAGCGACGGCGTGGCACTGAACGCGCGATAGTCGTCGAACAACGTCGGCGCGTAGAACCCGGATCCGGCGGTCACCTCGGTGACGACCGCGTCGGCCGTGCTGACCTCGATCGATCCGGTGCCGCCGCTGTTGACGATCTGCAGCGACCCGGCCACCGATCGCACCGCCTCCACCACCGCACCGCGGCGACGGCCGATCTCGGCGGCCGAGGCCTTCTTCACCAGCCGCACCGCGATATTGCTGTCGGGCAGGCCGGCGATCTGGGCCTCGTAGGTCATCACGCCGACGACGTCGAAACCACGGCCGAGCGCCGCCTCCGCCAGCGCGGCGGCCTGTTCGGGGCCGCGGATCGGCGAGCGCCGCACCCCCAGATGCAGCGGCCCGATTCGCAGGGAGGCGTCGACATCGAGGCACACTCGCGGATGCACGGCATCACTGCCGACCGCCGCACGGATGAGGTCGAGCTGGTCGACATCGTCGATCATCAGGGTGATCGCATCGCGCAGCACCGGATCGGCGCCGAGCTCGGCCAGCGCGGCGCGGTCGGTCACGGGGTAGCCGAGCAACACATCGCGCGCGCCGAGCCGGACCAGCCAGATCGCCTCGGCCAGCGAATACGACATGATTCCGGCGAAGCCACCGGCGGCGGTCAGCCCGGCGCCGAGAACCTCTTCGAGGACGGCGCGGCAGCGCACGGATTTGCTGGCGACGCGGATGGGGACGCCACCGGCGCGGCGCACCAGGTCGGCGGCATTGGCGCGCAGGGCGGTCAGGTCGAGGGCGGCGAGGGGCGGCTCGAGGTCGGCGGTGGCGGCGTGCAGCCCCGCGATCGGCGACGTTTCGGTCACCCCAACCACTCAACCATGCAACTGGTCAGGCGTCCAGTACTGCGCGGATACTGTCTACAGGTCGGCGGCGCGGGTCGCCAGGCTGGATACCAGGTCGTCGAGCACCACCAGGATCGTCTCGTCGTCGCGGTCGGCCAACCAGCGCAGCACCGCCCCTTGCAGCACCGAGACGACGTAGGCGGCGATGGCTTCCACCGGCTCGAGCCACTGCGCACCGGCATGGCGGGCGCACATCTCCAGGAAGACGACGGCCTCGGCGTCCATGTCCCGGAACAGGGTGGCCCCGGCGGCGGAATCGGTCTCGGTCTCGCCGTCCCAATGCTCACGCAAGCGCTGGACGGCCTCCTCGTAGGCCTGCAACTGCTTGGCCGGGGTGGCCTTCACCAACGGCCAGTACGCGCTGAAACCGGCATGCAGCAGCACTCGCAGTGCGCGCACACCGTGCATATCGAGCGAAGCAGCCGCATTCTCGACTGCCTCGCAGACGGTCGGCCGCAATCGGGCCTCCACCAATTCTCCACGTGCGATCAACGACGACTCCCTCGGCGAACACATCTCGCGCACCTCGTCGGCCGCGATTCACCGCCTGGTGGGCACTTGTCGGGAAAGTGCAGCCCATCCAGGCAGCGCTCATCAATGGTAGAAGGTTTTCAGGGTTTAAGAACTAGTTCCATGGGTAAATTCAGACTAAAAGATTGTTTTGTTACCTAAACGGAACGCTGTCGAACTCTTCCGCGCTGCGCTGGAATCGCTTCCGCGAACATCACTCTCGCCCCTCCCCGGCTACGGCACAAAGCATCGTTCAGCGTACGACATGATCGACTCCGTGACCCGCGGACTGTGGCCGAACACACAGTTGGACCTCGCAAAACGGACATGTGGCCGCCGTCGCCTGACGACCGTTAGCCTGAGCAAGTGACTCTCTCGCCCCTGGCCGGCCACCTGCGGATCCCCGGCACCTTCAACTTCCGCGACCTCGGCGGCCTGCCCATCGCGGGCGGCGGCACCATCCGGCCCGGCGTGCTACTGCGCTCGGCCCAGCTGAGCAGCCTGGACGAGGCCGGCCACGCGGTACTGCGCGAACTCGGTGTGCGCGCGGTGCACGACCTGCGCGGCCAGCCGGAGATCGCCAAACACGGGGCCGACCAGCTGCCCGACGGCATCCGACTCATGGTCACCCCGTTCGACGCCGATATGGGCGAGGCACCCCCACACGATCCGGCGACGGGCGCGGCGAAGGCGCACATGATCGAGGTCTACCGGATGTTCCCGGCACGCCCGGAGGCACACGCGGCCATCCTCGCCCTCGCCGAATCGGTCGCGGGCGGCGACGGCGCGGTGCTGGTGCATTGCGCGGCGGGCAAGGACCGCACCGGCTGGGCCGTCGCCATGCTGCTGCACGCGGTGGGCGTCGAGGAACAGGACGTGTTGGCCGACTACCTGCTCAGCAACTCAGCGGTCCCGGTGCTGAAAGCGATGCTGACCGACAACCTCGGCCCCGACCACGTCTTCTCCGACGATCTGCTCGGCGTGCGGGAGGAGTACCTGCGCAGCGGGCTGGACTCGGTGCGCGAGCTGCACGGCGATATCGAACGGTATCTGGCCGCCATCGGCCTGACCGCCGAGCTGCGCGCGCGACTGCGCGAACGCCTGGTCGGCTGAACGGGCGGGTTACGCGCTGCGCCGGACCAGACCGTCGGCGCCGATGGTGACCTGATCGCCGGTATGGAACCAGGTGCCGGTGAAACGTGCCGCGGTGGCCTTCGGGTCGTTCCAGTAGCGACGGGTGACATTGGGGCCCCGGCACAGCAGTTCGCCGTGACCATGCCCGGCGTGCGGGCCCCACAGCGCCAATTCGGTACCGCCGAAAGGCAATCCGAGCACCGCCGGATCGGCGGGCGAATCGTCGACGGCGAGCCCGATGCCGCTGGTCTCGGTGGCGCCCCAGACCGCCCACTGGCGCGCGTCGGGGAACACGGCACGCACTTCGTCCGCGTCGAGCCCGGCCGTGGCGCGCTCGGCGCGATGGCCCGCGGTGCTGATGCGCGCAACGCCCTCGGTGCGCAGCCCGTCGGCGCGGTCGGCGGCCAGCTCCGGCAGCAGGGCACCGAGGATACGCGGGGTAGCGGCGATCATGTCGATGCGTTCGGCGGCAAGGATTTCGGCGAGCCGTCTGGTATCGGGTGCGAGCACAACGGTGCCGCCGACGGCGAAGGTGGGCAGCAGCTGGTCGACGCAACCGCTGGCGTGCGCCAAGGGCAGCAGCACCAGGTTGCGTAACCCGTCGGTGGGCAGATCGAGGGCGGCGACCACCGAACGGATGGCCGAGAGCAGGTTCTCGTTGGTGAGCTCCACGCCTTTGGGCAGCGTCGGCCCCGGGGCCGCGCCGCTGGTGTAGCAGAGCAGGGCGAGGTCGTCGAGGGCCGCACCGTCATCGATGAAGGCCGCACCGTCGGGCAGTTCGGCCTCGACGACACCGCCGGATCTGGTCGAACCGCAGCCGCGGCCACCGGAGCCGAGCACGAAATCGGCGCCGCTGTCGGCGATCACGCGCTCGGCGACCGCGGCCGGTAGCCCGTCGTGCACCAGGACCGGCACGGCGCCGCTGAGAAGTGCGCCCAGGAACGCCTGCACCCAGCGCGCGCCGACCGGCAGATGGACCGCGACCCGGTCGCCGTAGCCGATGCCGTGCTCTTGGAGGCCGCCCGCGATCCGCGAGGCCGAATGCCACAGCTCGCGGTAGGTGAGCCGGGGCCCGCCGACCTCGACCACGGCCTCCCGATTGGTGAAGGCATGCACCTGGAGGTCGAGCAGTTCGGTGAGGGCGGGGGTGAGGTTGCCGTAGCGCAGCACGCCGTCGGCGCCGCGGGCCAGCGGATCGCCTGCCCGCTGCCCGGCCGGATACTCGACCAGCAGGCCGGCCGCCCCGTCCTCGTCCACACTCGGCCCGATGAGCCTCGTCATGCCGTCTCTCATCGGACCTCCGCGTGCTTCGAACCGTCAGGCACTGTGACTATATGACGCAGATCACAAATTCGCGGTCGGAGTCGGCGAATGTTTCCGTGTCGTCATCCGCACACGTCCGGGACCTGGGCGGATCAGCGTCCGGTATAGGTCGCCTTACCCGGACCGAGTTCCAGGAAGCTGCGCACCGCACCGCGCAGGTCTTCGGTGGCGAACAGCTCACCCGACACCTCGGGCGTCACCGAATCGGCGTGCGCCACACCGCCCGAACGCCAGGCCTCGACGATCTTCTTGGTCGCCGCATGCGCGCGGGTCGGTCCCTGTGCCAGCCGGTGCACCAGCGCCGTGGCGGCCGCGTCGAGGTCCTCGTGCACCGCGTTCACCACGCCCCAGTCGGCCATGGTCGCCGCGTCGTAGAGATCGCCGGTCATCACCAGCTCACGGGCCCGGCCCGAGCCCGCGCGCTCGGCCAGCCGCTGCGGACCGCCCATCGACGGCGTCAACCCGACAACGATCTCCACCAGACCGAACTTCGCCTTGGGCGCGGCCAGGATCAGATCGCAGGCCAGCGCGATCTCGAAGGCGGCGGTAAGGGTGAGGCCGTGCGCGGCGAACACCACCGGGCACGGCAGCGACTCGAGCGGATGGCAGATCCGAGCGAACAGATCGCGCCACAGCTCGGCGCCCTGCTCGACCGTCAAGCCCTCGAAGGTGTGCACGTCGACCCCACCCGAGACGACCTTGCCCTCCGCACGCAACAGCAGCGCGCGCGGCGGACGCGCGGTCAACTCGGCGATATCGGCGACGAGGGCATCGAACATGGCCTGGTCGAACAGATTCAGCGGCGGACTGGCCAGCGTCAGCGTCGCGACCTCGGCTCCGTCGCCGACGATCTCGCGTTCCAGTCTGGTGGGTTTCGTGTCACTCATCCGGCCAGAGTAAAGCCCTGTGCCCGGCCCGGATCTGCGAGACTGTCAGTGTGACGAAGGCGGAATCGGAGGCAGGCAGCTACGTCGAGCCGGGCGAGTTCAAGCGCGACACCAACTACATCACCACCCGGATCACCGCGGACGGCCGAGACGGCTACCCGGTGGCGCCGGATCGATACCGGCTGGTCGCCGCCCGCGCCTGCCCCTGGGCCAACCGCACGCTCATCGTGCGCCGCCTGCTCGGGCTGGAACAGGTCATCTCGCTCGGGCTGTGCGGGCCCACCCACGACAAGCTGAGCTGGACCTTCGATCTCGACCCGGGCGAGGTCGATCCGGTGCTCGGCATCCACCGGCTGCGCGACGCCTACCTGGCCCGCTTCCCGGATTACCCGCGCGGGATCACCGTGCCCGCCATGGTCGACGTGCCGACCGGCCAGGTGGTCACCAATGACTACGCCCAGATCACCCTGGACTTCTCCACCGAGTGGACCGAGTTCCATCGCCCCGGCGCACCGCAGCTGTATCCGCCGCAGCTGCGCGCGGAGATCGACGAGGTCAACCAACGGGTGTTCACCGAGGTCAACAACGGGGTCTACCGCTGCGGATTCGCCGGCGCCCAAGATGCCTACGACGCCGCCTACGACCGGCTCTTCACCGCCCTCGACTGGCTCGGCGACCGGCTGGCCGGGCAGCGCTATCTGGTCGGCGACACCATCACCGAGGCCGACGTGCGGCTGTTCACCACGCTGGTCCGGTTCGACGCCGTCTACC
>NZ_BAFY01000198.1 GCF_000308555.1 Nocardia cyriacigeorgica NBRC 100375
GCACCGCCTCGGCGTCGGTGATATCGAGTTCACGGTGACCGAAGGCGCGCGCGGTGGGCGCGAGCCGCCGCAGCTCGTGCCCGAGCAGCCCACCCGCACCGGTGACGACCAAGCGCTCGGCCAGGTCGGGGTCTGCGGGCGATTCCGGCGGCGTAGCGGCACTCATGCGGTCAGTCTGGCACGCCGTGACACCAGCGGTTCGGCTCCACCACCGTTGCCGTTGGTTAGCCTCGTGATGGGGCTGGGTGTCATGAGCGACGCTGAGTCGAAAGGACTGGAATCGATCGCCGGGTCCGTCGAGCGGACCCGACGGGGTGGAGAGGACTGCAGGTGGCGCAGCGCAGGGCGGCAATTGGGGGTGGCGCACCGATGTCCCGCACGGAATGGGAACCGGGTTCCTTCGGCCCGATGCGTGCGCTGGTGGCGGTGATCGCTGTGCTTGTGCTGGTGGTCACCGGCCTGGCCTGGCGCAGCGTGGACAGCCTCATCTCCAATATCGAACGCATCTCCGATCTGGGTCTCGGCGGCGGCCGTGACGGCGCGGTCGACATCCTGCTGGTCGGCGTCGATTCGCGCACCGATGCGCACGGCAACCCGCTGACCGACGCCGAACGCGCCATGCTGCACGCCGGCGACGAGATCGGCACCAATACCGACACCATCGTGCTGGTCCGGGTCCCCAACGACGGCAGCTCCGCGACGGCTATCTCCATCCCGCGCGACTCCTACGTCGACATCCCCGGCCTCGGCAAGGGCAAGATCAACTCCGCCTACGGCATCACCAAGCAGCAGGAGCAACAGGAACTGCTGGACGAGGGCGTCGCCGAGGACGAGGCCGAACGCAAGTCCACCCAGGCGGGCCGTCAGGCGCTGGTCAAGACGGTCGCCGGGCTCACCGGCATCACCGTCGACCATTACGCCGAGGTCAGCCTGCTCGGGTTCGTGCTGCTCACCGACGCCGTGGGCGGGGTGGACGTGTGCCTGAACAATCCGGTCGACGAATGGATGTCCGGCGCCTCGTTCCCGGCGGGCAGACAGCGGCTCGACGGCCCGCGCGCGCTGAGTTTCGTCCGCCAGCGCCACGATCTGCCGCGCGGCGACCTCGACCGCATCGTGCGCCAGCAGGTGTTCATGGCCCAGCTGGTGCAGCAGGTGCTCAGCAAGGACACCTTGAGCAATCCGGGCAGGCTCAGCGAGCTGAGCGAAGCGGTCGGACGCACCATCGTGCTCGACGAGGACTGGGATGTGCTGGCATTTCTGCAACAGCTGCAGGACCTGACCGGCGGCAAGGTCACCTTCGAGACCATCCCGGTGGCCGACCTCAACGGCACCACCCCCGACGGGGAATCGGTGGTCCGGGTGGAGCCGAAAGCGGTGAAGTCGTACGTGGCTTCACTGGTCGGCGAGGAGAGCGAGGAACCCGAGACACCCGCCGTCACACCGTCGTCGGTCACGGTCGACGTGTTCAACGCCAGCCTGGTGGGCGGTCTGGCCGGTCAGGTCTCACAGGCCTTGAGCGCCAAAGGCTTCCAGCAGGGCGAGGT